>DATCXQ010000267.1:0-3783 GCA_036565725.1 Blastocatellia bacterium | reverse complement strand
CGGCGCCCGCGCCTGCGGGGTTGGCCGGCGCGGCGCTTGGATTGGTCGCCGCGTTTGAAGCGACAGCGCCTGGATTACTCGCCGCGGTTGAAGCCGCGTCCGGCGTCGGCGACGCCGATGTCAGCGCCGTGGCGACGCTTGGCGAAGGACTTGGTTGAGCCGTCGACGCGTTCTCAGTGCTTTTAGATGAGCAGCCGAGTTGCGCCAGCAATAACACGGCAACAGCGAATCCCCAGACTGCATGAATCTTCAGACGATTTTTCATAGCGCTCCTATTCGTATCAGTACCGCAAGCGGTAGCGAGCGGGACCACATTATCGACCCTCTATAGGCGTCTCGCTCGCGGCGCTGATTCGTAAAAAGTTGAAATTTGAGCCATTGGTCTTCCCCGCCTTTGTCGCTTCGCTGGAGGATGACGGAAGACTTAATGAAACGATGGGGCAATGACCGCGTAATATTCGCCAATTTATCGCTACGAGCGCAAGCGGCGTCGCGCCACTTTGCTCTATTTTCGCGCCGGGCGATAATGATTAGGCGATGAAGATTTTGACTGCGCAACAGATGCGAGAGATTGACCGGCTGACCGTCGAGCGCTGCGGCGTTCCGTATCTGACATTAATGGAGACGGCGGGCGCGCGGGTGGTCGAGGCGATTATCGAACATGGGGAGCCGATTACTAAGAGTGTTTTTTCAGTCTTTTGCGGCAAAGGGAACAATGGCGGTGACGGGGCTGTTGCCGCCCGCCTGCTATGGATGCGCGGCGCGCCGCTCGTTTGCGTTTATATTTTTGGCAGGATCGCTGAGACGAAAGGAGAGGCGCGAACAAATTTTGAGATTATCAGTCAAATCTGCGAGGAGGAGCGGAAACGCGCGAACTTCTTCTCCCGACTCTCCATTCAGGAAATTACTGAGGAGGAAGACGCCTCCCACATTTATGACGGCGCTGATGTCGTGATTGACGCATTATTCGGCACGGGGTTGGCGCGGCCGGCTGAAGGTTTGTACGCGAAGGCAATTGAGTCAATCAATTATCACAGAGACTCCGCCACAGTTGTCTCGGTGGACATTCCATCCGGTCTATCGTCTGACACGGGACAGCCCATCGGCCCATGCATTCAAGCCGATTTAACCGTCTCATTTACCGCCCCGAAAATAGGTAATGTTCTGGCGCCTGCCGCCGATGCGAACGGCAAACTCATCATCGCGACAATCGGCACGCCGGATTGGTTGATCGAAGAGGAATCGGGATCGAACCTTCACCTTGTCGAAGAAAAACTGATTGCGGAATGGCTGCGAGATTCGCGCCGACGCGCTGACGCGCACAAGGGCTCAGTCGGCGACGTGCTTTTGATCGCTGGCTCGCGCGGCAAGACAGGGGCCGCCGCGCTCTCTTCTGAAACGATTCTGCGGGCTGGCGCCGGACTCGTCACCGTGGCCACGGCGCGTTCGGCCCAATCGCTGCTGGTCACTCAAACGCGAACCGAAGTGATGACCGAAGCGCTGGATGAAACCCGCGACGGCGCGATTTCGAACGCGGCTATCGACTGCGCGTTGCAACTCGCGCAAAAGCGTACGGTCATCGCCGTCGGCCCCGGACTCTCTTCGAGCGACGAAAGCACGCGAGCCTTTGCCCGCGGGATGGTGGAAAGGCGAACCGCGCCGATGGTTATTGACGCCGACGGGTTGAACGCGCTCGCGCCCTGGCCCGAAGATTTAAAAGGCTCGGATGAAGCGCCGATCATCGTCACGCCGCATCCGGGCGAGATGGCCAGGCTGACGGGCAAGACTAACGCTGAGATCGTCGCCGACCGAATCAACGTCGCGCGGGAGTTTGCGACAAAGCGTCACATCATCACGGTTCTGAAAGGCAGCCGCACGATCATCGCCTCGCCCGGCGGCGAAGTTTACGTCAATCCCACGGGCAACGCGGGAATGGCGACCGCCGGCTCGGGCGACGTTCTGACGGGCCTCGTCGCGGGACTGCTCGCTCAGCGCCCGTCGAAGCCTCTTGAAGCGACCATAGCCGCAGTCTACCTGCACGGCCTCGCGGGAGATCTTGCGGCTGACAGACTCGGAATGCGCCCGCTCATCGCTTCCGACATCATGGCCAGTTTGAGCGAGGCCATTTTGCAAGTCGGCGGCGACGCGGAGTGCGGTCGAACAAGCGCAATCTCTACGATCTGATGTCATCGATTCCAACCGGACAGTTCATCACTCGATCCGCCGAAGAGACCTTCGAGCTCGCTTACCGCATGGGCGAGTCGATCAGCGAGCCGGCGGTCTTTCTGCTTCAAGGAGACCTGGGCGTGGGCAAGACGGTATTCGCCAAGGGCCTCGGCGCCGGGTTGGACATTGACCCCGCCGAAGTCAATAGCCCGACATTCACGATTGTGAATCGGCACGAAGGGCGGATGCGGATGTATCATCTCGATCTGTACCGGATCGAAGGAGGGGCAGGTGAAATTTATTCGCTTGGGTTGGATGAGATGTTGAGCGAAGATGATGTTGTCGTGCTTGTCGAGTGGCCGGAGCGGTTGGGAGAGTTTGCGATCTCCGGAGCTTATCAGGTCGTTATTTCAGACCTCGGCGGGGATGACAGACGAGTTGAAATTCTCCGCATCAAATAGGCAATCGCTATGTTAAACCTGAAAAGTATCCAGGATCAGCGTATATTGGCCATCGTTGCGCTTCTTTGCCCGATTGTAGCCGCTGCGGTGTCGTGGTTATTGGCGAGTAGCCATACCGAATTTTGGAATGGCGTAAATAAAGATTTGCGAGATGACGCCAATCGCCACGCAGGGGCGCTAATGGCGATTGTTGAATTTACCTGGATTTTTTTCGTCATGGTCCTGGGGTTTGCCGCCGGTCTTTTTTTCTCGGTTCTAAGTTTGATATTGCAACGGAGCTTGTTCGGCTTCTTCTGCCTCCTCGCGAACGCAACGCCGTTTCTACTTTTCGCGGCTGTGAGAGCTTGAGAAAACGTGCTAACTCTAAACACCCCACTCGTCGAACTTCATCATCACGGCCTGCCGCGCGTCGGCCAGAAGACCGCGCATGGGGTGGCCGCCGAGGTCGCCGCGATCGCTGCGAAGCCCGACGCCCGCGACGCGACGGTCGAGGACCTGTTGCATTATTTGCCGATGCGCTACGAAGACCGGTCGAACCTGGCGCGCATTTCGCAGTTGCAGGACGGGCAGACAGCTTCGGTCGAGGTGATGGTGCGCGTGGGCGGGATCATTCCGCTCAAAGGCGGGCGGCTGAAGATGTACGAGTTCATCGCCACGGACGGCGAAGGTCAGGCGCGCGCTTACTGGTGGAACCAGATTTATCTCAACAGGGTCTTTCAACGCGGCTCGCGCGTGATCCTCTACGGCCAGTGGAAGCTGAACAAGTACAAAGGCTATTACGAGGTCGAAAATCCCGAGTACGAGCTGTTGACCGACGACGACGACGATCCCGAAACGTCGGCCATCCACACGGCGCGGCGCGTGCCCATCTACCGCAAGCTAGGCGATTTCCGCACGCGGCAATTGCGCTCGATCTTTCATCATCTGCTCAAGGGGATCGAAAAGGACGCCGCAGAATCTCTGCCCGATGAGATCATCGCGCGCTGCAATCTGATCCCGCGCCTCGACGCTTTGCGCAAAGTCCATTTTCCCGCCGACGATTCGCCGATCGACGATTACAATCTGGCGCGTTCGCCCGCGCACCGGCGATTGATCTTCGAGGAGTTTTTCTGGCTATCGCTGGCGCTGGGTTTGCGCAGGGGCGAGCGTGTCAGCG
>DATCXQ010000441.1:0-3141 GCA_036565725.1 Blastocatellia bacterium | reverse complement strand
TACCGCGCGCGTAAGCAAGCGGCCGATTGATGAGTCGGCCGCTTGCTTACGCGCGCGGTACTGTACCGGCGCCCCGATGTTGCGTGGTTCGATTTAGCTGTTATCGTCATTTTTTGATAAACGGCAATTCGACCAATTCCGCGCGCCCGGGTTCCGCCTCGCTCTGTTTCAACGTGAATTCGGTTCCGGGCGTCAGGTGATAACGATGCACATAGCCGAGCGCGATGAAGCTATCCAGCGCGAAGCTGCGCGCGACGCTGGTAATCTCGCCGACTTTCTTGCCGTCGTCGTCGAACAGATCCGCGCCGGGCTGGGGCGGTTGGTTGGCGTCAATCAGCAACCCGCGCAAGCGCTTCGCCGGCTCGCCGCGCCAATGGATTCGCGCGATGATTTCCTGACCCAGGTAGCACCCTTTCGTGTAACTGACCGCGGCCTCCAACTCGGATTCGAGAATGATGTAATCTTCGCCTGCGTCGACGCCCTCGCGAGGGACTCCGGCTTCGATGCGCGCGATTTCGAACGCCCCCAAGCCCGCCCGGCGCGCGCCGAATATGACGCCGCGCTCTAGAACTGTCTCGATCGTCTTCTGAGCTAATTCGGCCGGGACAAAGAGGTCGAACCCGATTTCGCCGCATCGGCTGTGAGACGCGGCGAAGACTCGCGCCCCATCAATTTGACGTTCGGCGATCTTGTATTGTCTCTCGTCGATCGGCTCGCCGGTCAATGCCTCGATCAATTCCGGCGTCCGCGGCCCTTGCAGTGAAAACAGCGCGAAATGATCGCTGACGTCGGTGACGAAAAATTCTCCGGCGGGGACGAACCGGCTCAGGTTCTTGAAAATCTTCTCGCGGTTGATCGCTTCCAGTTCCATCAGCAGGTACTCGCCGAGGTTATAAACCCGGCAGAGCGCGAGAAGTTTTCCTTGAAGCGTGGGGAAAGCCGCCAACACTCCCTCGCCCGCCCGCAGCGATTTGACATCGTTGCTGATCAGGCCGTTCAGGAATTGAATCGAGTTTTTGCCGCTGAGTTGCAATTTCCCGGCGTCGGAGAGATCAATCACGGCGACGCCGCCGCGAATCGCGTCGTACTCGCCTCGAAGATCGCCGTAATCTTTCGGCAAAGTTTCGCTCACTTCTTTCACCTTTCATTCATTATTTCTGTGGGACCTATAAGACATCTGGGTCCCATCAGAGAAAATCTTTGGCCAATTCTTCACGGACCGCGACCGAGGTCAACGCTTCGTGACGGTAATTGGGATGATCGATCACCAGCCGCGCAGGGTTCGCGCCTGTCACGAAGGCCTCGCGCTGCGCGTCACTGAAACGGAACCGCACGTATTGTACCGCGCTGATGCGGCGGTCGTCGCTCTGTCCGGCGTCAAAAACGCCTGGCGCCCGCTCATCGCCGACACGGACGTACGTCACCTCGCCCGTGTTCACGCCGTGAAACTTCGCGATCTCATCGCGGATTCGGGCCGCGTCGGGAAACTCGATCAACATCGTCGCCGCCAGTTCGTTCTCGTCCGGCAGCAACTGGTTGTACGTGTCGATCTCGCGCCGAATCGCGTCGTCGTCGACTATGCGTTCGGCGCGCATCATCTCCTGAATCTGAAACAATATGGTGTCGTGGTTCTCGAAGACGAAAGTCACCATCGGCCCGACCGGCAGGCGGCGATTTTTTTTCAGCCCGATGATGCGGCGGCGAAACTCGTCGCGCGCCTTTTCATATTGCGCAATGTCGAGGATTTCTGAAGGCGCCACTTTGTTCATTTCTCTTCCACTTCGATCCCATAAGCCTTCGCCAGGACTTCAACCGGGTGCAAGGTCACGCGCGCCGTGCCCTGCCGGATTTGCAACCCGGCGAGAGCGCAATCGGTGGCTACGATGTCGGCCCCCGACTCATTCACGCCGCGATGCAACCCGCGCGCCACCTTCTGCGCCAGGTTGAAATATTCCTTCTTCATCGCCCACGTCCCGTCGTGGCCCGAACAGCCTTTGTCGATGAAGACGACCTGCGCCCCGGCGAGCTGGAGCAGTTCGACGGATTTTGCCCCGATGGCCTGATATTTCAAATGGCAGGGCTGATGGTACGCGACCCTGCCGACGTCGACTTTAAAATCCTTGTTCAGCCGCCCCTCGTTATTGATCTTGATCATGTACTCCGACAGGTCGTAAACCCGCGTCGAGACTTCCATCGCCTCCTCGCGCTCCTCGCCCTGCAGATAATCGGTGTACTCTTTCTTGAGCATCATTCCGCAGGACGGTTCGGGTACGACGACGTCGTATCCCTGCCTGACGTAAGGCAGGAGCAATTTCACGTTGTCCCGAAAATGTCCGAGCGCCTGTTCGACGCGCCCGGCGTCCAGATAAGGCATCCCGCAGCACCGCTGCCCCGGCGGGTCGCAGACCTCGACGCCGTTTTTCTGAAGCGCGCGGACGGCGGCCTTGCCGACTTGCGGCTCGTTATAATTGACGACGCAGGTGTGGAAGAGCGCGACCTTAAGATCGCCCGCGCCCTGCGCAGTGAACGTAGCCTGCCCGACGTTCTTCTTGAACCACCTCTCGAAAGTCTCGGCATGGAAGGTCGGGAGGATCTTGTCGCGGTGGACGCCGACGGTCTTCTCCATCAACAGGCGGTTGGCTCGATTCCCGTTGGCGAAATTGACGAGCGTCGCGAGCCTGCTCGCGACGGGGCCGATTTCGTCCGGGCTGCTCAACATCAGGTCGCGCAACTCGACGCCGTCGCGCTCCGCCTCGACGGCGCGCGCGCGCATGACAAGCTTCGGGATGTCGATCAGGAATTTATGCGGCGGGGTGTAAGGGCACTTGATGAAGCAGAGTTTGCAGTTGTAGCACAGGTCGACGAATTCCCACACCTGGTCCTTCGTCAGTTTGTCCGGGTCGGCGGCGACTTCGTCTTTATCAAAACTCTCGAAAAGTTTCGGGAAGCCGGGACAGAGGCTGAAACACAGCCGGCAGGAATTGCAGACGTCGTATTGACGCCGCAGCTCTTTGTCGAGCGATTGTTCGTCCCAATATTCCGGCTTATCCCATTCGACTGCTACTGATGCAAGATCGCCTTGTTCAAGCATAAATTGGTAGTTGGTGATTGGTAGTTGGCGGCCGGTGATTGGTGGAGGAT
>DATCXQ010000439.1:0-14355 GCA_036565725.1 Blastocatellia bacterium | reverse complement strand
ACCACCAACCACCAACCACCAACCACAGCTACTTCTCTTCACGTAGTTTGATAATCGCCGTGTGTTTGATGTGAGCGACAGGGCGGTCGTGTTCGCCGAACATTCCCAGGTCTACCACGATCAGTTCATGGCCGTGGCGTTCATAAAGATCTATCACTCGCCCGCGCAGCGACAGCCGCTCCCCGTCTCGCGCAATTGCGTAATGCCGCGTGTCGCTCGCGGTATGAATCCACGGGCCGAGCGCGATGTTGCGCATCAGAATTTCGTTGGCCTGCGCGATCCAGAAAGCCGGATGGCAGACGGAATCGTAGATCGGCGCCGTCTCGGCGACATTGTCGAGAAACTTCGGCATTACGCCCTTTAAGTCCAGGTCGAATTCGAACGACCCGAGCGCGCAGCCGATTGAAAAGCTTGCGATCGATGCGGGCCGCAACTGAGCATGCGCGCTAAACGGATACTCGTTCGGATCGGGCGCGGTCGCTGAGTCTGGTAGACCGGCGGAACCGATTGCGCAGAGATTGCCTGCCGAATTGAACAACTCCAGCCTCAGCTCAACCGGATCATTATTCGATGTTGTCGCTCGCGCCTGAACTTTTTCGCCGTCGTAAACCGGCTTTATGAACTTCGCCGACATCGCGCCGCGTTCCAGCCATTCGCGACCCAGAGCGTCAACGGCGGGGCGGGCCAGATAAGCGTAAAGCCCCACGCCGGGCACGAGCGCGCCCGCGAAACCGTATCTGGTCGCGCCTTCGTCGCTGTGAATTTTATTCGCGTGATCGGCGCCGTAATTTTTAGCGATCACTTCATAACAGGGCAGTTCCTGTCCGGCTTCAAATCTCATCACACCCTCTGCTCAAAATGGGACTTATAGGACTAATGGGACTTATGTATCTCCTCGTCTTCCTGTCCCCCGTCTCCTTGTCCCCAGGTCTCTCTGTCTTTCTACTCCGGGACATAAAACAGGGCCAGTTGACCGCCGGTGTGCCAGAACATCACGTTGTCGTTTTCGGTCAGCTTGCCTTTGCGAACCCAATCGATCAGCGCGGCCATCGCCTTGGCGGTGTATACCGGGTCGATGATCACGCCCTCGGTCCGCGCCAGCAACTCGATCGCTTCGTCGCCTTGCGCTGAGGGGATGCCGTAACCGGCGCCGACATAATCGTCCAACACTGTCACGTCTTCGCTCAATTGCGCGCCGAGCGCCTCGCCGACGCCGCGGATGATCTTGCCGACCTCCGCGGAGATCGAGGCCGACGGGTCGTCCGGGCTGACGCCGACGACCTTCACTCCCCGCCAATCGAAAAGCTGGCAGCCGGCGACAATCCCGGCCTGCGTTCCGCCTGAAGAGCTTGAATGAAAGACGTAATCGATGCGCGTGTCGATTGCTTCGAGTCGCGATTTCGTCTCCTCGACTGCGCGAACGAAGCCGAGCGCGCCGAGCGGGATCGAGGCGCCGATTGGGATCACCGCAACCTTCTTCCCTTCGCCCCGCAGACTCTCGGCGACGGATTCGACCGTCGTCGCGCGCTCCTCGCGACTGGCGACGCGGACGACCTCGGCGCCTAACAATTCATCGACTGCGAGACTCGCCGGTTTCAACCCCTCATACGTCACGGCCGCCGAATTCAGAACCAGAACGCAGCGTAATCCAATCCGCGCGCACATCGCCGCCGTCACGCGCGCGTGGTTCGATTTCAGGCCGCCGCTGGTGACCGCCACTTCGACGCCGTCGGCCACGGCCTTCGCCAACACGTATTCCAGTTTGCGGACCTTGTTGCCGCCGAATCCGGGGCCGGTGTAATCGTCGCGTTTGATGAAGACGCGCGGGGCGCCGCCGCCCAGGGCCTCACGGAATCTCGACGCTTCTTCGATCGGCGTCGGATAGACGCCGTAATTTAAATACGGTATCGAGTTGAAGCGCCCTATCGCTCGCTCGATTCTCGATTGTTCCATTGTCATAGCCATTTTCCAGGATCATACAACAGCGATCATTGATTTACACGGATGCGACGGATTGTCGCTGACAATCCGCGCTGCCCCGTCGCATCAGCGAAAATCCGCGGTTGCTCCGGCCACTTGCAATGCGGCGGCGATTGGTTATAAATGACCGAGTTCATACCCCTTGCGTAAAAAGCGGCGAGGCCGAAGCGCCTCTCAACCAGTATCGAAGGGAGAATTATGCATCGAACTGGACTCTCACTCCCCGCTTTAATAATTCCTCTCCTAATAATCATTTGCTCCCCGGCTGTCGCGCAGACCTCTCAGGCCGTAGCGCGGCAGAAAGACTCCCCGGACGATCAAGTACTGAAAACGCGAACCGACCTGGTGAACGTAGGCGTTCTTGCCAGGCAGAAGAAGACCGGGCGCATCGTCACCAGTCTGATCAAAGACGATTTCACCATTTTCGAGGACGGCGTCCGGCAAACGGTCTCCTACTTCAGCCAGGAGAGGCTTCCGCTCTCGATCATCCTGCTCGTGGACCGCGCCGGCTGCATCAACTCCTTCAACGACCGGATTCGCGCGGCGACGATCAAGGCGTTCGGAGACCTGAAGCCGGGGGACGAGGTCGCGATTATGACCTTTTCAAACAAGGTCGCGCTCGCACAGCCATTCACGCGCGACTCCCAGTTGATCGCCGACAAGATCATGGCCGTCGAGCGGCAGCACCACAGCGAACAGCATTACTTCAACGCCGGCATACACGAGGCCGCGAACTACATGAGCAAGGCCGCAAATCCGGAGGGCCGCCGCGCGATCATCGTCATGACCAGCCTGGAGGCGAGCATAGATTTTTCGAGGATATCGGAGAAGACGGCGCTCGAAGCCGTGCTGGAATCGGGCGCGATCGTTTCGGGCGTCCTGGTCAAGACTCTCGGAGGGCGCATCGAACAGGGCATTCGCGGCAAAACGACCAGCATATTCCGCCACGTCGGCCTGCGGTCGGGCAGCCTGAAGATGTTCGTCCAAGAGACGGGCGGCGAATTGATCGGCGCCGAGCCGGAGAAGATGGAAGATACGCTCACCCAGATGGTCAGCAATATCGCGGAGAGTTATTCACTCGCTTACCAGCCGACCAATTCGGCGCGCGACGGCAAGCGGCGAAAAATCCAGGTGCAGTTGTCGCCCGAAGTCGAGAAGCGCGAGGGCCAGACGGCGCTGATCACGCGCCGCAGTTACATCATGCCTAAAGAGGCTAATTAACGTGGTATACTTTCGGCTCGTAGAGGAGGTGTGATGGCCACAGCAATAACGATGTATCGTGATCAAGTTTTGGCCGAACTGGAGGCGTTACCAGATGAATATCTCCCGTTCGTCCTGCAATTGATGCGCGCCCTTCGGGAAGGCGTCACCTTGAAGCCGGCTGCGGATAGTTTTCGTCAAGGATGGCGGGAATCGCAACGAGGCGAAACCTCTCCTGTGGAGACGCTATGGGATGATATAGATGCCGAATGAGCCTGTCCTTCCGCCGCCAGTTGAAGTGCGGTTTACGCCCGAATTCAAACGCAACATCCGTCAACTCGCCAAGAAATACAGGCGAATCAAAACTGATGTGCAGCCGCTGCTTGACGAATTGGGGCAAGGGCAAACGCCTGGGGATCAAATCCCTGGTGTTTAGTACGAGGTCTTCAAGGTACGGGTGAAGAATTCGGATAGCGGCAAAGGTAAGAGTGGCGGCTACCGCGTTATCTACGAGCGCACGACGACAGGCGCAATTGTCCTCATAACCAGCTATTCTAAAACAGAGCAGGAGGACATTGCGCCTGCCGATATACGCCAAGTCATTCTCGATTACGAAACTCAACAACAAGCCACGGACTCAGCGAATAGAGAAGCAAGCGACCCCAACGGAAACAGCCGTTGATGGGGCCAATGACAAATGACAACCGGCCAGAGACAAACACTCAATTGCCTTCAGCCGTCACAGGCTTATTCTTCTCCACCTTGTTCCAATCCGGCGGCTCGACGCCGAGCAGGTGATGGACGAAGAAGTCGTTTCGTTTCCTCTCGCCGTAAGCTCCGCCCGGCCCGTGTCCTCCGCCGGGAATCACGAGCAGGTCGAACATCTTGTTTGCTTTGATCAGCGCGTTGACCACCTGCATCGTAGAGGCCGGGTCAACGTTGGTGTCCAACTCGCCGACGACGAGCAGCAGCTTGCCTTGAAGCCGGCTTGCGTTGTCCATGTTGGAGGATGCGGCGTATTCGGGTCCGAGCGGCCAGCCCATCCACTGTTCGTTCCACCAGATCTTGTCCATGCGGTTGTCGTGACAGCCGCAGGACGAGACGCAGACTTTGTAGAACTCCGGGTGAAAGAGCATTCCGCCGAGCGAGTTCTGCCCGCCGGCTGAATTGCCGTAAATGCCGACGCGGCTGATGTCGTAGTAGGGATACTTCGAGGCCACGGCCTTGTGCCACAGAATGCGGTCGGGGAAACCGGCGTCGCCCAGCTTCTTCCAGGCCACGTCGTGAAAGGCTTTTGAACGGTTCGACGTGCCCATCCCGTCAACCTGCGCGACGATGAAACCGAGTTCGGCCAGCGCCTGCATCGGGTTGTAGGCGCTGAACGACTTCGGAACGAACGACCCTTGCGGCCCGGCGTAGATGTATTCGATCACTGGATACTTCTTCAACGGGTCGAAGTTCGACGGTCTGAATATGACGCCCCAGACGTCGGTCTTGCCGTCGCGCGCGAGCGATGTGAAGACCTCAGGCGCGCGCCAGCCCGCTTGGACCAACCCCTGAATATCGCCGCGCTCCAGCTCCGCGATCAGTCTCCGATCAGCCGCGCCGCGCAATTCGGAGATCGGGGCCTGGTCGACGCGCGACCAGGTGTCCACGTAATACTTCATGTCCGACGAGAAGCTCACCTGATGATTGGCGTCCGCCTCGGTCAACGCCGTGAGGCCGCTGCCGTCGAAATTGATCCGGTAGTAATGAACGAAGTACGGGTCTTTGCCCGGATACATGCCGCTGGCCTGGAACCAGATCTGGCGCTTCTCCTCATCCACTTTCTCGACGCCGCGCACGACCCATTCGCCTTTCGTGATCTGATTCTTCACTTTGCCGGTCACGCCGTCATAGAGATAAAGATGATTCCAACCGTCGCGCTCCGACATCCAGACGATCTCACGGCCGTCGGCCAGATCGTAGCGATACTTCTTGCCCGAATAGCAGAAGAACGTCTTCGGCTCTTCGCCGATGACGGCGCGAGGCTTGCCCGTGGCGGCTTCGACTTCGATTACTCGATAGACCTCATGCCCGCGCTGGTTGTATTCAAACGTGAACGCGCGGCTGTCCTTGCGCCATTCCAGGCGCGTCAGGCTGTAAGGATTCGGAAAGAGCATGTTATCAATGATGATCTGCTTCTTGGTCTGGGTGTTGAATAACACAGGCTGCGGCTGATCGAGCGCGTCGCCGGGCTTGGCGTATTCAATGGTGTGGTATTTCGGCTGAAGCTGATCGGCCGGCGAAGACTCGACGTAATCGAGTTTGCGCTGATAGCCGGGCCGCACGCGGTAGGCCGCGATCATCTTCGAATCGGGCGACCAGCCGAGCGAAGCCATCGCGTAGTAGTTTCCCTCCGAGCCGTCGTGACTCAGCGCGACGCCGTCCTGCTTGCCTTTTGCCCGCACCCATACGTTGAAATTGTTTACCCATGCCTCCCACTTGCCGTCGGGCGAAAGCTTCGCGTCGGCAGATTGCGGAAAGTTGTAGCGCGGCCCCGGAATGCCGTTGAGCGTTCCTGGCGCGCCGCCTGCGCGCCCGCCGAAGCGTCCGAACGCCGGCGCGTCGGACTTCTTGCACTTGTAGGCCGCCAGATCGCAGCGCCATCGCGACCCTCTGGCGTTGACCTCGATCGCCCGTTCGCCGTCGACGAAAGTGATTTCGTTGAAAGGCAACCTCAACGCGGTGATCGCCTCGTCGCCCGATGGGAGAGATTCAGAGAGCGCGGCGGCGAGTTTTTCATGATCGAACGCCGGTTTTTTGGCTCGAGTCTCTGCGTCAGCCATGACGAACTCGTAACCGCCCTTGACCGCTTTGCGATACCAGAATCGGCTGGACTTCTCGATCCAGTTGGCGCGATCGGGCGCGTCCGCGACCAGGCCCTGAAATTTTTCGCGCAGCCCTGCGGCGCGCTCGTAATCAGCCGGCGTCCCCTGCGCGTTGGCGAACGCGGGCAGCAGAAGCAAGAGCCAAAACATCGGCCGGGAGAAATGTTGGTGTTTCATATTCGCTCCTTGGAAAATCAGTTCGTAGTCCCGCCTTTAGGCGGATGGGGTAGGCGCAGATCCATTGCGCGATATCAAATGTTTCCGCCTAAAGGCGGGACTACGAACTGCGCTTTTCATTTCAACCGCAAACGCAAAATGGTCAGCGAGTGGGCCGGAAAGGCGTAATTGAACCCGTTGTTCACGACTGAAACCGAGGCTGCGCGCGTCGCCGGGCGGACTTTTTTGTCGTCGCCGAAGGTGTGAGTGGCCTTCAGGTCGGCATGGTTCATTTCCCAAACGCCGACCTCGCTCTCGATGCGGCCTTCCTGATTATCGATCCGCGTGGCCAGGTCTTTGTCCTTGCTTCGGTTTAGCACGTTCAAGTACACCGCCCGCTCACGCGGGTTATAAGTGGCGGAGACGTCGAGATATTTGAGCGGCGGGCGATTGCCGACGCGGTAGGTCGGGGCCGATACCCACGCCTCCAACGAAGTGTTCCCGCGCTGCTTGCCATATTCGACGATCGGGAAATAGATCGGTTGCAGGAAGAGCCCTTGCTTGTTGGTCATTATCGGCGCGATGACGTTGACCATCTGCGCCAGGTTGGCCATCTTCACGACGTCGGCGCGGCGGAAGAACGAGTTGAAGAACATGCCCATCGCCAGCGCGTCCTCGAAGTTGTAGACCTCTTCCAGCTTTTCCGCCGCCTGAGCGCGGTACCAGACGTTCCACTCGTCATAGGCGATGTATATCGGGCGCGGGTTCTGCTGCCCCGACTGCGCCTGTTTGATCAGCCCTGCCGTGACGTCAATGTAATGATCGATCGTCTGCGACCAGCCCAGGAACCTTTCCAGATTGTTGTCGCGGTTGTTGATGTAGGTGTGGATGGCGATGTAATCGACCTGATTGCGCAGCGTATTGAGGACAGTGCGATTCCAGGCTATCCAGTCGGCGCCGTAGTTGCTCGAACCGCAGGCGACGAGCTTGATGTCGCGGTCTACGGCCCGCATCGCCTTGGCCGCTTCGAGCGCGAACTTCGAGTATTCCTCAGCGCTTTTCTGGCCGAGCTGCCACCACCCATCGATCTCGTTGCCGAGCGCCCAATATTTCACTTTGTATGGTTGATCGCGCCCGTTCTTGCGCCGCTGATCAGCCCAGTAAGTTGGATATGATCCGTTGCAGTACTCGACCCAGTGGCGCGCGTCGTCAATCGTCCCCAACCCGGCGTTGATGCAGATGTAAGGCTCTGCGCCGACCCGCTCGCAATAGCGGAGAAATTCGTCCGTGCCGAAGCGGTTGGTCTCGACGCCGCCCCATGCCAGCTCGGGCCGCGCCGGGCGCTGATCCTTCGGCCCTATGCCGTCCTTCCAGTCGTAGCCCGAGACGAAATTCCCACCCGGGTAGCGCAGTATCGAGACGTTCAATCCCTTGACCGCCTCCAACACGTCCAGCCGAACGCTCTCTTTGTCCGAGAGTGGGCTGCCTTCTTCGTATATGCCGCCGTAGATCATGCGGCCCAGGTGCTCGGCGAAATTGCCGAACAGATGCGGGTGTACTTCGCCGATGGCGCGATCGATGTCGATCTTGATGCGAGCCTGCGGCTCCTGGCCATGAACGACATCTTTCGGCGAATCGACCAGGGAAGCAAAAAAGACAAAGAAGGCAAAGAAGGCAAAGAAGGCAAAAATGGTAAAAAGCGCCTTCCTTACAGTGCGGGGAGCGTAAGCGACCTGAGCAATTATCAAGGGACATCTTGACCGAAGATCAAGTCGCTTACGCTCCCCGTACTGTAAGGCTTTTACGGCGCGTTCCAATAAATTGCTCATGGATTTCCTCCAGTTCATATGCCTCAGCGCGTATGTTTGTAATGAATCTCCGGCTGCGCGCGCAGCTCGGCGGCTTTCTCTTCAGGCGATGTGTCGCTAAGAAAATTGCCGCCGCCGATCTCCGGCCCCGCCAGGTACTTCATCAGGTTCGGACGGCGCAGCGGCGGATGAAACTCGATGTGGAAATGGAATCCGCGATGGTCGCCCCCGTCGGTCGGCGCCTGGTGCAGCGGCATCACGTAAGGGAACGGCGCGCGCCACAGGTTGTCGAATTTCACCAGAAGACGTTTGAGCGCCTCGGCGAAGTCGCGCAATTCGGCCTCGCTGAGCGCCGCGATGCTCGGGCGCCAGGCTTTCGGCGCGACGAACGCCTCGTAAGCATAGCGCGCGAAATACGGCAGGAAAACTATCGCCGATTCATTCTCGAAAATAATGCGCCGCCCGTCTTCGCGCTCGGCCTTGAGGATGTCCTGGAAGAGTACGCGCCCAGTCTCGGCCAGATGCCGCTCGGAGACTCGCGCCTCTGTCTCGATGGTCTTGAAGACGAAGTTGGTGGCGTAGATCTGGCAATGGGGGTGAGGGTTGGAGACGCCGACGACTTCGCCTTTGTTCTCGAAGATCAGGACGTGATTGATCTCTTCGCGGGACCCGAGTTCGACGTATTGCTCCTGCCAGACGCGCATCAGGTTTACTATCTCTGCGGTTTCGAGTTCCGCGAGTGTCAGGTTGTGGCGCGGGCTGTAGCAAACGACGCGGGCGACGCCCGTGGCGGGCCGGTTGCGGTAAATGCCCGCCGGAGCGTCGAGATGGCGCGGGGCGTCGAGGCCGACGCAAGGGTGATCGTTGTCGAAGACGAACGTGCTCTTGTAATCGTCGTTGCGCTTGCCGCTGACGCGCGTGACGCCGGGGCATAGGTAGCAGTCGTTCAGATGACCGGGCAAGACGGGCTCCTCTCGCTCGACCGTCTCACCGTTCCACGGACGATTCTGCCTGTGCGCCGCCACGATCACCCATTCTTCGCGCAAGGGATGCCATCGTTCTTCCCAAGTCATACGCTAGAACTCGATTCGCGCGCTGAGTTGGACCGTGCGCGGATAGAACACGCCGGTTGCTTTACTAAAGTTCGCATCCGTTCGGTTCGTAATGACGCTGCGCGGGTCCAGGTTGACGCGGTTGAACAGGTTGTAGAACTCGGCGCGGAACTGGAAGCGCGCGCCTTCCTTACCATAAAACCAGGGGATGCCGAAGCTTCTTCCGAGGCTGAGGTCCACGAGCTTCAATCCGGGGCCTCGGAACGTGTTGCGCCCCAGATCGCCACCTCTGGCCCAACCCACGCAAGCGCCCGTCGCGTTGCGCCGTGTGCATGGCGGCAGCGGAAAATCCGCCGCCGTCAAGAACCCGGTGAGAAAACCGGATCGGTCGGCGTGCCTGGAGTTCCCAAACGCCGGAGTGAGTGGCACGTCAGGCCCACCGCCATCCCCGTTGAGGTCTTGACCGGCGACCACCCAGAACGGATACCCGTCCTGGAAGCCGCCGATGACGCCCAACTGCCAGTTTCCAAGCAGGGCGTTCGCGAATCGGCTTCCGAAGTAATTTTTAGGAACGTCATATACGAGGTTGAATGAAAGCCTCTTGGAGATGTCGAAGGCCGCCAGTCCACGCTGGCCGTTGATGTCGTACGCATCGACAATCGGAGATTGAAGGCTGTCGCGCCCGACGCCGGTCGAGTCCTGGACGCTGAGCGTCTTACCGAAGGTGAATGAAGTCGTGAAGGTGTATCCCCGATTGAATCGCTTGTTGAGCGAAACCGTGCCGCCGTTGTAGTGTGACCACCCACTGTTATCTGTGTAGCTTATGCCGGCGAAGAACGGGTTCAACCGGTCGAGGTTCGCGTCGAAGCTCAGGTCGCCGGCGAACCTGTTTCGATTGGTATTCACGTAAAGGTGGACGGCCTGCGATCCCAGGTAGTCCGCCTCCAGGATCCAGTTCGAAGTAAAGGCGTACTGAATGCCGAAGAAGCGGTTGATCGTATAAGCATACCTGAGATCGGGCGCGGTTCCTCCAATGCCCGCCCTCGCTCCGATGGGGCCGCCGCGCTCATTGACGCCGATACGTAGCCCCGTGGGGAAGAGGCAATTGAAGGGGGCCACGTCGAGCTTGCAAAGCCCGTAGACCGGCTGCGGGCCGGTTGGATTGTCGAGACTGGCAGTGATTGCGGACTGGAATGGAGGATTTCCCCGGATGCGGTCGCTCCATGCGATGTTGGGCCAACGTTGCATGAAAACTCCTATGCCGCCCCGGACGCTCATGCGATTTTCAAAGAGAGACGGCGTCCATGCGAAACTGAAGCGCGGCACGAAATAGCCTTTGCGATGTGTCTCGAACAGTTCCGGGACGATTTTCACCGAAGCGTTGGCAATCTGCTGCTGGAAGGTCGAGCCGGAACCCAGTACGACGTTGCTCATCCGGCCGTTCTTCTCATTGGGATTCGAAGAGAAGTCCCAACGCAGTCCCAGGTTGAGCGAGAAATTCTTTTTCACCTTCCAATTATCCTGGACGAAGAACCCGAACGTGGTCACCCGGTATTGAACGTCTTGAAACGACGGTGTGCCGTCTCGCAGATCATAATTGACGTTGTTTTCTACAACCGGAATATCGGCCGCAAAGTCGAAGAGGTTCCTGAAATCGTAGTTCGGGCGTTGCTGCGGCCCGCTGAACAGGTCGTTCTCCTGATCGCGGAAAATCTCGACGCCGGCCTTCAACGAATGGTTGCCACGGTTGACCGAGAGAACGTCGCGCCAGTTCCAATCGTTCTGGATGAATAGCGCGGGCGCAAAGCCGTTGCCAAAGCCTTCCGAGAGTCCGCCTCCCGTGCCGATGGTCGGCACCTCACAATGGGAACATGCCTGGCCGCCCTGGAACCGCGTAAATCCGACGGCGGCCTCGTTGACAACGGTTGAACTGAATGTATGCGTCCAGTTGACGTTGGCATAGTAGGTGAGGGGTTCCGCCGCGAATGCGTTTCTGAACTCCGTCCGTAGCTGCTGGCCTTGGACGTCAGCTGTTCTTCTCTGGTAGTTGACGTGTATCCGGTCTTTGGAGTCATTCAAATACCTATCCACTCGTACATTCCATTGCAGCCCGTTACGCGTAGGCGCGAAAGTCCGAACGGCCGACCCGCGCAGCGGCATATTGCAGGGCATCCCCAGAGGCCCTGTGCCTGAACAGGGCGTAAAATTCAATTGAGTCATGTATTGCGCGACAGTTTGCGCGCCTGTGATCGGGCCGATATCGCCGACGGGATATGTGGTCAGTAGTGAGGTAGAGTTGGCGCCGGGGAATCTCGTCCTCATGAAATTGACGAATTCAGGGGTTTCGACGGTGATGAGATTCGTAACCGTGTCGGATGAGCGAAGCGTGTCGAGGCCGCCGAAAAAGAACATCTTGTCTGTTTGAATTGGGCCCCCAAGCGAGAACCCGAATTCGTTTCGCCGCGAGGCCGGAAGGATGCGGCCAGAGGACTGGTTCGGCGTGTTCTGAAAGACGTTGCGCGCCGTGAGTTTGTTATTCCTGTGGTATTCGAAGAGAGAGCCATGAAACTTGTTGCTGCCCGATTTGGAGACCGCGTTGACAACGATCGAGCCGCTCCGTCCGTATTCCGCCGAGTAATCGTTCAAGGCCACGCTGAACTCCGCGACCGAATCGGGGTTGAGAGTTACATAAACAGTGCCGGGATCCGGATTGCTGTTTGCCGAAATGCCGTCCACATAGTAACCGTTGCCGTCGCCCCGCTGGCCGTTCGCGTTCACTTTCGGCTCGCCGACCAGGCTGAAGATGTCCAGGCTGCCGGCCTGGCCTGTCAGGTTGCCGACTCCGGTCACGCCTGGCGCCAGCGACACAAGGTCCAGGATGTTCCGCCCGGGCATCGGCAGGTTACGGATTTGCGCCGTCGAAATATTTGTGGCGACCTTGGCTTCGGAACTTTGCACCGGCGCAGGTTCGGAAGTGACGGTGACCGTCTCGGAGACGTCGCCCACTTTCATCGCGAGCGATATTGTTCGCGTCTCGGCGCCGCCGAGCGTAATGTTCTCCTGCGCCACGGACGCGAAGCCCTTGGCCGAGACCGTGATCTTGTACTTCCCCGGCGGCAGAGCGGGAAAGCTGTAAGAGCCGGCGGAATTGGTCTTCGCCGTCTGGCTGACGCCCGTCTCAACATTGACGAGCGTTACCTGAGCGTCCGAGACTATCCCTCCGCTGGGATCAGTCACTGCGCCTTCAATGGCGCTCCGGAATTGAGCCTGGGCCGCGTTGGTAAAAGCCAAAACGAGCAATAAACAGGCGGCGGTCTTCGAGAAACTTTTCAATGTCATGGCTGTCCCTCCGTTGGGTTAGGGTTACTTCAAAAATTCGAACAGGTCTTCCAATTCAGTCGGTTTTGCTGTATCCAAGCAAAGATCGTATGCGTTTTTGTGGGAAACGAACATAAAAGGCGCATGAATAGGGCGTCTTGTATGATCTTATGGAGGGTTGAATCCGGTTAGGGAGAGTCTATGCCCTTACGGCTCGATCGCTTTATCGTGGACTTTCAAAATCGATTCCTCTGCCGCGGAGCGGCGATTGGGCCTGGCTTTGTCGTGAATTTTCAAAACCGCTTCCTCTGCCGCTCCGCGGCAGGAAGATCAACTTTCCTATCTGCGATGTGGCTCCTCTGCTTGTTGGCGGCCTGCGCCGGCTCTGTCCGGGCGCAAGATGCGGACTACCAAACCGCCGTCTCCTTCGTGCAGCATGGGCAGTTTGATCGGGCCTTTCCGGTTTTGCAGCGGATTCTGGATCGATCTCCCAATGACCTCAAGGCTCGCAACCTGATGGGCATCGCTCTATCCGCCGCAGGACGTCGAGAGGAGGCGAATGAGCATTTCAAGAAAGTCCTGGCGCTGGAGCCGAAATTTGTTCCGGCATTGAAGAATCTGGCGCTTAATGAACTGGCCATCGGCAAGACTCAGGACGCGGGGATTCATTTTGAAGAGGCGTTGAAGTCGGCGCCGCAGGACGCGACTTGCCACTGGGGACTGGCGGAGATCGCATTCGCCGCCCGCGACTACAAACGCGCGGCCTTGGCCTATGAGCAGAGCGGCGACCTGGCCTGGAAGGATTCCCGAACTGCTATCAAATCCGCAACCAGTTGTTTCGAAGACGGGCAACCCGCCAGGGCTGCGACGATATTGGAGAAGATTCCCACAACCTTATCGGGCGCCGACGCAAACATTCAGTTTCAGGCCGGAGTCATGCTCGCCAGACTGGAAAAGTATGAAGCCGCTGCGCGACGCTTTGAGATGGCCCGACAAGGTTTTCCCGACCCCTATCAGGTGGGATACAACCTGACGCTGGTGTTAATCAGGAACCGGGACTATGCGGCGGCTATCCGCGCCGGAGAAGAGACGCTTGCCGCAGGCCACCGCAAGGCGGAAATGTATAACCTGCTGGCGCAGGCTTACGAGCAGAGCGGGCAGACGAAACGGGCTTACGATGCGCTCCGGGCGGCCACCGATATCGATCCGCAAGACGAAACAAACTACCTCGACCTGATCGCGCTCTGCCTGAAACACGAAAATTACGACCTCAGCCTGGAGATCGCCGACATAGGCGCCCGACGCGTCCCGAGCGGGCGCCGCCTGCGGTTGCACAGGGGGGTGGCCTTAGTCATGAAGAACCGGCTCGAAGAGGCCGTCAAAGAGTTTCAGACCGCCGCTGAGCTTCTGCCTGAAGACGCGCTGCCTCAGGTGGCTCTGGGACTGGCGCTCATCCAACTGGACAAACATTCCGAGGCGATCGCCTTGTTGCGGCGGCGAACTGCGCTTAACCCGAAAGACCCTCGCGTCTTCTGGCTTCTCGGAGAGGCGCTGAACCGTTCAGGCGTTCAGCCGGGAAGCGAGGCGGAGAAGGAAGCGGTCAGCGCGCTGGAGAAGTCCATTCAATTGGACCCGCGACTCCCGCAATCGCGCGCCTTGTTGGGGAAGATACTGCTGCGTGGTGGCGAGGTCGCGCGCGCGGCTGAGCATTTGGAGAAGGCTTTCGAACTCGACCCTGAAGATATGACCGCCGCCTATCAACTGGCTCAAGCGCTTCAACGTATGGGCCAGGCTGAACGCGCCAAACAACTATTCACTAAAGTCAGTCAAGCCAAGAGCGAGAAGTTACAGGACACTCAACGCAGCCTGTTGCGCATCATCAAGGCAGGGTCGCAATGATGAATGGCGCAGTACCGCGCGCGTAAGCAAGCGGTTGACGATCTACGCGACCGCTTGCTTACGCGCGCGGTA
>DATCXQ010000427.1:0-7201 GCA_036565725.1 Blastocatellia bacterium | reverse complement strand
ATTTCGATCTTCTGCTACGGCGGCGTCAGCCAGGTTGACACCTTCGATCCCAAGCCGCTGTTGCTTGAACGGCAGGGCGAGCAAATGACGGGAGTGGGCGAAGTGCGCCCGACGATGGGGACGCCCGGCGGCCTGATGCCTTCGCCGTGGAAGTTTCGCAAACACGGCCGATGCGGGATGGAGATATCCGAGCTGTTCCCGCATGTGGCCGAACACGCCGATGATCTGGCCTTGATCCGTTCGATGTACGCTCAAAGTTCGGCGCACGGCCCGGCGATTTTTCAGATGAGCACTGGCAGCGTTCTCGCCGGCCATCCCAGCGTCGGCAGTTGGGTAACCTACGGTCTGGGCAGCGAAAACGAGAACCTGCCGGGCTTCATCGTCTTCACAGACTACCGCGGCGGGCCGATCAACGGCGCGCCGAACTGGGGCAATGGCTATATGCCTGCGGCCTATCAGGGGACGCCGTTCCGCGACAGTGGCGACCCCATTGTCGATCTGCATCCTCCCGTAAGCCGCACGCCGGAGCGACAGCGGGAATGGCTGCGGCTGTTGCGAGAGCTGAATGAAAAACATCTGGATCACAACCCGGATGACAGCGAGCTGTCGGCGCGGATTTATTCCTACGAACTGGCCTTCCGCATGCAGACCAGCGCCGGCGACGCGATTGACATCAGCAAAGAGTCCGCGGCGACACGGAAGCTTTACGGCGTGGGCGAGAAGCCGACCGATTACTTCGGCCGACAGGCGCTGATGGCGCGGCGATTGGTGGAGCGCGGCGTGCGCTTCGTGCAGATTTTCTCCGGCGGCGGCAACTTCGAGCCGAGCTGGGATGCGCATTGGGATTTGAAAGGCAATCACGGACTGCACTGCGCCGAAACCGACCAGCCCATCGCCGGACTGATCAAAGACCTCAAGGGGCGCGGCCTCTTCGATTCGACACTGATCGTCTGGCACGGCGAATTCGGGCGCCTGCCTATCTCGGAGCGCATGGACGGGCGCGATCACAACGGAAATGGCTTCAGCGTCTGGCTGGCGGGCGGCGGAGTCAAGGGAGGAACCGTCGTCGGCGCGACGGACGAGTACGGATACCGCGCGGTCGAGAACAGGAAGTCAATTTACGAACTGCACGCGACCATTCTGCGTCTGCTCGGACTCGATCACGAGAAGCTGACCTATCGTTTCAACGGGCGCGACATGCGGCTGACCGACGTCCACGGGCGCGTGATCGAGGAGATTTTGTAGATTTCAAGAACAAGAATTTCAGCCACGAATGAACATGAATATTCACGAATGGCGGCAGGGTGGTGTAGAACAAATGAATCATCGAGATCAAGGAAGAGATTCGTGTTCATTGGCGTTCATTCGTGGTTGAGACTTTTTTCTTAAACGCCACATCAGCGCGCCAATCCCATCCGCGTCAAGAGATCGTTGAATCGCGGGTCGAGGCGTAGAGGATCGAAGCGCGGATCGGCGCGGAGCCAGACCAGGCGCTCCACGCGCTCGTCGTAGGCCTTCTCGAGCAGATCGATCGCGCGGTCGTTTTCGCCCAGGCCGATGTAGATGAGCGCAATATGGAATGGAGAGACGCGCCGCTCCCCCGGCGACCGCTGCAATTCTTCGATTACCCGCAAGGCTTCCTCGCGCCTGCCCGCTTTGGCGTATGCGTATCCGAGTTCGGATTTGACCAGCGTGCTTTTGGTCGCAGAGGAAACGGCTCTTTGAAGCTCGGCTAGGGCATCGTTGTATTTGCCTTGCAGGTCGTAGCCCAGCGCCAGGTAGCGCCGCGAGGGGAAGAAATTCGGATCGAGTTTGAGCGCCTGTCTGGCCTCCCGGATGGCGCCTTCGGCGTTGCGCGAGAGATAGTTGATCCAGGCAGGATGCGAGGCGATGATGGGCGAGAACGAATCGAGCTTGTGCGCCTGCTTCGCCTCTTCGAGCGCCTCATCGGTTTGCCCGATCACGGCCAACAGGCTGGAATACCATTGCCGGGCCGAGCTGTAATTTGGGTTTAATTGGATGGCGCGCCTGTATTCGCGCCCGGCTTCAGCCCAGTTCCATTCCCACAGGAAGTAGATGAACGCCCTGGCCGCATGGGCTTCGGCCAGGTTCTCGTCGAGCGCCAGAGCCTTCTCCGCCGCATCTTTCGCCTTCGGGAAAGCCTCGTTTCCCGGCAATACGCTGTAGTTGACCAGCATGCTGTAGCAATCGGCCAATCCCGCGTAAGCCGCCGCATAGTTCGGATCAAGCTGGATCGCCTGTTCGAAGAATTTTGCGCCCTCCTGAATGTTGTCGGCGGTGCGTTTGCTCCAGGCGTTGCGGCCTTTCACATAAAGCTGCTGGGCTTCGAGGCGGCGCTTCTCCTCACCGCTCAGTCTCAGCCGCAGTTTGTCGGAGACATTGCCGGCGATCTCCTGCTGGACCAGCAGGAGATCGGAGATCTTCCGGTTGTATTGTTGGCCCCACAGGTTGCGGTTGTCGCGCGCGTCCACCAGCGCGATGACGACCTGCAGGGTGTCGCCGCGCCTGATTATTCGCCCGGTCAGCACGGCGTGGACGTCCAGAGCCTTCGCCGCCTCCTGCGGGTCGACCTCGCGGCCTTTGTAGCGCAGCACGGCGCCGCGCGGTCTAACGTTGAGGCTGGGAATTTGCGAGAGGTTGTTGATGATGCTGTCGGTGATCGCGTCGCCGAGTTCGGCCACTTCCGATTCGGCGTTAGGATCGTCGTTCTGAGTGACGAACGGCAAAACGGCGATCGATTCGATCGGATGATCGCGGTTGACGATGAACGTCAACGTCGCGAAGACGGCCAGAGAGAGCGCGACGAGCGTGAGCAGGAATCCGCGCTTGTGACGTTTGATTTCGCCGACAATATATTCCGCGCTGGAAATCGCGCGAACGACTATCGGTTCGGACTGCGACGCGCTTGAGGACGCCACAACGATTCTCGACCCGCTGGAAGTCTCCGCGTTGGCGGCGTAACTCAGCGTCGTCGTGGCCTCAAGCTCGCGTTTGAGGCTCCTCAGGTCGAGCATCAGGTCCTTAACCGTTTGGTAGCGCTCTTCGCGGTCCTTGCGCATGGCCTTGGAGACGATGCGCTGCAATTCGAACGGCGCGCCGTAAGAGAACGAGGTGAGAGGCCTGGGGTCGCGGTCGAGCACCTGCGTCATCACGTCGATCGGCGTGGGGCCGTCGAACGGAGCGCGCCCCGCGACCATTTCGTAAAGCACCACGCCCAGGCTGAAGATGTCGGCGCGCGCGTCCACCCGCCAACCGCGCGCCTGTTCGGGCGCCATGTAAGTCGCAGTGCCCATGACCGTCCCCGGGTCGGTGTGGAGTGGAGAACCAGGGAATGCGGAATTGGGAGCAGGGAGTGAGGAATTGGCGGTATTTTCCGCTCCCGATCCCCCACTCTCCGCTACTGATTTCCCACTCCCCGCTCCAGACTCCCCACTCCCAGTTCCCGTTTCAATCAACTTCGCCAACCCGAAATCGAGCACCTTGACTATGCCGTCGCGGCGCAGCATGACGTTTTCTGGCTTGATGTCCCGATGAATGATCCCGGCCTCGTGCGCCGCCGAGAGCGCCGAAGCGACCTGGATGGCGACGTCGAGCGCGGCGATCACCGGCATCTTCCCGTCGGCCAGAATCTTACGCAGCGTCAACCCTTCGATGAATTCGGTGGCGATGAAATGCGTCGAGCCGTAATCGCCGATCTCGTAAATGGTGATGATGTTCGGGTGGTTAAGCGCGCTGGCCGCGCGCGCCTCCTGCTCGAACCTGAGCAACCGCTGGTCGTCCTTCGTTCGTTCGTCGAGCAGCAGTTTGAGCGCGACCTTTCGTTCGAGCCGCATGTCGCGGGCCAGAAAGACTTCTCCCATCCCGCCGGCGCCCAGCGGCGAAATGATCTCGTAGCGGTCGAATTTTGTTCCAGCGACGACAGTCATCTTAGGAATCAAGAATCAAAGGGACGTGGTTATTTTATAGCATTTAAGAGAAAGAATTTCAGCCGCGAATGAAAACAAATATTCACGAACGGCGGCAAGTTATGAAAAAGACCGGAAGCGCAAGAAAGGTTTCACGCCCATTCGTTTTCATTAGCGGCTGGAATTCTCTCCTTTGAACGATAGAGAACTCAAAACCTGCGGAGAAATTTGAACGCGGAAAAAAGGGACGCCCAAAACTCGTTGAAGCCTTCACACCAGTCCCGATATGTCCGTCAAGATATACCACGGATTTGGACAGACGTGACGGATCGGAACGGTCAGGAGTTAACCAGCTCTTGAAATTCGGGGTCGCTGCGCAGACCTTCGAAATCGATCTCGGCGCGGGCGCGCGCGGCGTTGAAGTTGCGGCGGCCTTCGATCGCTCTCCGCAGGTGTTCGATCGCGGCCGCCTTGTTGCCCATCATCGCGTGAGAGCAGGCGACGTAATATCGCGTGAAGGGGTCGTCGGCGCCTTTGGCCAGGCGATCCGCGAAACCCGCCGTGACATGGCCGAACGCCTCGCGGGCGTCGTCCATGCTCCCCTGCCGCACGTAGGCGCTGGTCAGCTTCTGATAGACTTCGATCAGCACCCGTTCTTTGAGCACGTGGTCGCTCTGGCGGGCGAAGACCACCTCGCGGTAATACTCCGCGATCGCGTCGTCGTAACGGCCTTGCAGGTAATAGACGTGGCCGAGCCGCGCGTAGGCGCCGATGATCTGCATACCTTCGTGGCCGCGCAAATATTGCTCCTGCGCATCGATCGCCCGGCGGGCCATCTGTTCGGCCCGTTCGAAATCGCCCAGGTAGGTCAGGCAGTGCGCCAGGGCAGGCGCTACCCAACTGCCTTCCTGCGCGTCATTGACCGCCTGCTCGTACTCATGGGCGGCTTCGCGGAACATCCCCTTGCCGATGTAATAGGCGCGGCCCAGGGCGGCGTGAACGAAGCTGTCATGAGGGGCGATCGAGAGCGCTCGTTTGAGCGCCCCGATGGCGTCGTCCACGCGGTTCATCGCGATGAAGGTCATTCCCAGCACGCTGTAGCTGTCCGAGAGCATCGGGCGCAACTCGATCGCCTTTTGCAGATACTCCACCGCGCGATCGAGCAGCGCGGGATTCGGCAGAAACTGCGCCTTGAGCGAAAACGCGTAGCCCATGAAGGCATAAGCCTGCGCGTAATTAGGGTCGAGCGCCATGGCCTTTTCGAGGAGCTGGACCGCCTCGTCCAGCCCTGCGCGGCTGCCGCTGAACAACTCTATTCTGGCGCGGGTGCAAGCCTCATAGGCTTCGATCACCTCGGTTTCCCGCTGGGCTGAGCCTTTCAGCTTGCCACTGTCCAGATCGAGGTTGCGCGACAAGTCGTGAACGATCTTGTCCTGCAGGTCGAAGACCTCGCTCATCCGCCCGTCGATCTTCACGGTCTTGAGCACTTCCCCCGTGGCGACCTCGACGAAGCGGGCGGTGATGCGCAGCATCTCGCCGATGCGCTGGTATCCGCCGCCGATGATCCAGCGGGCGCCTACCTCGCGGCCGACGCGCGTGGCGAACTTCTCGTCGAAGTCGGTGTGGTTTTCGGCGTTCCACCGGCGCAGCGCTTCGTAAATCAGCTCGCGACCGATGACGGTCATCCCCTCGACGTTCTTCAAATCGGCGGTCACGGTCTCGGCGATGCCGACGCCGAGCCAGTCGTCTTCGGGGCTTTTAGTGACGTTGTTGAAACGCAGCACGGCGACGCTCTTCTCCGCGCGCGGGATGAATGTCCGCGCGCCGAAGCCCCCCGACCCGCTTCTGGCCGGCCTGCTCCCGCCCGATCCGCTCCCGCCCGATCCGCTCCCGGAGGACAAAACCTGAGTGGTGTAGCCTGGGTTGGTCTCATAACTCGGGCCGGGCAACAACCGCGTCATTCCCTCGCGTTTCAAAGCGTCCAAGTCGGCGCGAACGTCGCGCAGGTTTTGATAACGCAGCTCCGGCGACTTCTCCAGCATCCGCCTGACGATCGCCTCGAGTTCGGGCGGTGTCTGCAGATTGTACCGCGCGATCGGCGGCGGGTCCGAGTGGAGGATCGCGTCGACGACCGCGAGCGACGAACCGCCGGTGAACGCCGGGTGGCCGGCGACCAGTTCATAAGCTACGACGCCCAGGCTGAAGATGTCGCTGCGGTGGTCCACATCTTTAGCCAGAGCCTGCTCCGGGGACATGTAGGCGAACGTGCCGATGACCGCGCCGGGAGTGGTCTTGACGAATTCGGTCGAGAAGAAGCTGGCCGTTTCATCATTATCTAGGGGCGCCGGGTCGAATTTGGCGACGCCGAAATCGAGCACTTTGACGCGGTTCTGGGGGGCGACGATCACGTTCGACGGTTTGATGTCTCGATGAACGATGCCACGCTCGTGGGCCTGGGCCAGCGCGTCGGCGATCTGCATGAGGATGTCTACGGACTCCTCGATGGAGCATTCGCCCGCGACCTCTTTTAGCGTTCGCCCCTCGACGTATTCCATGACGATGAAGCTGTAGCGCGCGCCGTCGCGTTCGACCTCGTCGATTTCGTAGATCGTGACGATGTTGGGGTGATTAAGGGCGGAAGACGCCTGGGCCTCGCGCAGGAATCGCGTCCGCGCCTGAGCGTTGTGATCGCCGTCGTCGAGCATCATCTTCAGCGCGACCGGGCGGCGCAGCCGCGTGTCTTCAGCCTGATAAACTTCGCCCATCCCGCCCGATCCGAGGCGCTTGATGATGCGGTAGTGAGAGATGGTTTCGCCGATCATAGAGTGGAAATTCTGATTGTGTGAAATAATGCAAACGAACCGCGCGCGGGGGAAGTTTCATTCTGCGCTACGGCCCCAAAATTTTCTAGTCGGACGGATGGCCAATATAAACGTGATGAATCTTACAGTTCGCCCACATTCGTAGAGAGAGTTTGAGCATAAGCGCCCGCATGACTCCCCAACCCCGGCCCCGGCCGGCGCCGGATTGTTCATTCCCAACATACAACAGCAAAAATCTTTAGAGAATCCCGGCGCCAACCGGGATTCGGCGATCGACTCTTGTAGCAGGCGGGAAATGAACGATCCGGCGCCGGCTGGCGCCGCGTGATGTAGAATGAAGGACTCGCATAAGGATGACAAACGACCTGCGTAATTTTTTTGACAAAGCCTCGCGCGTTTCGGCCACGCTCGGCGACGCGGCGGCGGCGACGCTCTATCCGAGCGCCTGCCGCG
>DATCXQ010000424.1:0-17365 GCA_036565725.1 Blastocatellia bacterium | reverse complement strand
CTTGGAGGGGCCGCCACTTCCGGTCGCGCCGATCAGGACGACTAGCCCAGGGCTGACGGTCTATCGCGGCGGGGCGTTCACGCCGCGATACATTTACATGCGGCAACGACTCGGCGGGCTGAAAGTTGACCGTCATATTATGCTCCTGGATTTCTCCTATACTCCGACGCCGAAGCTCCTGGTGGAGGCTGAAATCCCGGTCACGCGGATTTCATTCAAAGACGGAGCAACCTCTAGCAGCGGCGAAGGCATAGGTAACGTCCTCATTTCTGGCAAGTATCGCTTCTTCCGGCAGGTCGAAGCGTGGGGGGATCGTCAAGCGGCGCTGCGCTTCGGCATGGAACTTCCGACCGGACAGAAAGGCGCTCCGGGCGAACAACAACTCCAGGCGCCGGCGTTCGTTCGGCAGCAGCTTTCGCCGATCAGCGGCGGACTCTCTCCACACGTTGACCTGACTTACTCGCAAGCGAAAGGGCGGTTCATTTTCGGGGGCAACGTCGAAGGCGTTCTACGCTCCGAGCGAGACGGGTTCCGGATGGGGCACGAACTGCGCGTCAATACTGACCTGGAATACGTGCTCTTCCCGCGGAAGTATGACCGTCCGGGCGGGGAAGTGTTCGCCATCCTGGAATCAAACTTCATCCACCGCGGAACCGGGCGCGTCGCTGGCGCGCCGGCGACGGGGAGCGGTTCGACCGAGTATTACCTCGCGCCAGGCGTCCAATACGCGATGCGTCCGAGATTCGTCATCGAGGCAAGCTATCAGCTGCCTTTAGTGCGAAACACCGGACCGCAGGCGCTCCGCGTCGAGTGGGGCTTACTTGTCGGTATTAGATTGTTGTACTGAGGTGGCCGGATGACACGAGCGACAATTACGGCAACCATATTGGTTGCGATCTTCTCGATCGTCTCGGGGCAGGGCATAAAGCCCGCACCCAAGTTGGAGCTAAATGACGTCGAGGGGCGCGCTCTGCATTTGGGTGATTACAAGGGCAAAGTCGTGCTCCTCAACTTCTGGGCGACGTGGTGTGCGCCTTGCCGGGCCGAGATGCCTGACCTCGTTAAATGGCAGCGGGAGTATAAAAGCAAGGGCCTTCAGGTTATCGGCGTCACATATCCGCCGACAGAATTGACGGAGGCGCGTGAATTCATAAAGAGCATCGAAGTCAATTATCCCATCGCTATGGGAGATGAACAGACGAAGGCCATATTTGATAAAGGAGAAACTCTTCCCGTCACCGTGGTGATTGATAAAAAGGGAATGATCCGTGAAGTCATCCAGGGAATCATTTTCCCGGAAGAATTTGAGCAGAAGGTGAAGCCCTTGCTCCGATAGATGTCTTAGCGGGCGCCATCCGCGTGGCGCCCGCTCGCGAATCCGCTGATTGCCAATGTTCTTTGAAAAATCGCGACTGCCATCGGCAAGGTCAGGCGAACGAACAAACTCCCCTCCGTCGACGCTGATAGCATGCGCCTTATACCAATTTATAAGGTCAAGATGAAAATAGACACGGCGCATTTGCGCGGAGAATGTGCGCTGAAATGTCCGCCACGGCTGCCGGGCGCTATAAACCCTTGCAACAATGAGCGCGACTCGGATACTGTACTAGTACACGATATTGTTTAATAGTATAGCTCCGTATGAAATCACGTGACATTACTTGCTCGGATCCCATTGCCTACGTCACCGGCAAACCGCCGATCCATGAGCGGCCACTACTCACGCCGGACCAGGCCACCGAAGTTGTCGCCCTGTTTCAGGCGCTGGCCAACGACAGTCGCCTCCGCATGCTCCATGCGCTGGCCCGCGCCGAAGAGCTGTGCGTTACCGACCTTGCGGCGGCGATGGAGATGACGCCACAGGCCATCTCCAACCAGCTCCGCCGCCTCATCGACCGCCGCATCGTCGCCACGCGCCGCGAAGGCAATCACATCTACTATCGGATCATCGATCCATGCGTGCATGGCCTGCTTTCACTCGGACTGTGCCTTGCTGAAGAGACCGGTCGGCTGCCAGACATTACTCATTCGCCGCCGCTTTCCCGCGGCAAATCGCTCGTGGCGGCCAAGCGCCAAGCATCCAGACCGGGCCGCGCGGGAAGATCGAGGAAGGCATGAAAATGGACTGCTTATCATCAGTACGCCGTGCGCTTTGGTTTTACGGCAAAAACTTTCACGCTCGCCGCGTAGTCGTTGACGTTAAAGCGGGCAAGTAAGTCCTTCAGGCCGCCATGCAATTCTCCACCGGCGTTATTACCACAGCAGGAGTCCGCATTCGCCAGGGGGAGGCTTCGAGTCTCTGACCCAGCCTCATCCATTGCCGGGGAGCAACAACCTGCTTGGCCCTCGACTTGCGCGTACGCGTTGAGATCGGCTCCAGAATCCACGATCATCACATCGCCGAATCCAACTTCAAGTAAACCCTGCCGATATTCCTCCACGGTGATCGCCCCGGCGATGCACCCGATATACGCCGGCACATCGTCGCGGACCTCCGGCGGGAGCGGGCGCTTGAGCGCGATGTCGCTGACGGCGAGGCGCCCGCCCGGTTTGAGGACGCGCGCAACCTCACGAAAGACCGCTTTCTTATCCGGAGCCAGGTTAATCACACAGTTACTGATCACGCAGTCAACTGTGCCGTCACTGAGGGGAAGCTCGTCTATGGTCGACTGGTAAAACTCGATGTTCGATGCGCCGCCTTCGATCTTCCTGGCGTTGCGCCGCGCAAGCTCAAGCATCTCCGGCGTCATATCAATCCCGATAGCGCGTCCCGTAGGACGGACTTTGGACGCCGCGAGAAAGACATCCAGACCGCCGCCGGAGCCCAGATCGACTACGGTCTCGCCTTCGCGCAGGCCCGCCAGGGCGATCGGGTTTCCGCAGGAAAGTCCCAGGTTTGCCCCGGCCGGAATAGAAGCCAGCTCTTCCTGGCTGTAACCGAACGCCTCTGCAACGGCCCGCACGCCGTCCTGTTCACTCGACAGCCCGCTCGTCGCGACCGCCCCATATCTCGAACGTACCGCATCAATGATTGCTTCAGACATAAAACCTCTTCCGTTAATTCGCCGCGTCTCGCGGCGTAAGGTATAACAACTGCGGGTCATATATTCGCCTATACGAATATATGTTGAGGGTGCACCCGCCCAGGCATATATGTCAATACGCATATATTGTGACGGAGAGTGTCATCGCTAACGCTGGCAAAACTTAGAAGACGGCGAAATAGAATAGTTCTATTCATGTACGACCTCTCCCGATAAATGAGCCAATGATCAGGGACTGAAGTGTGAGCCCTTCGTTTTGGTTGAAACGCCGATTGCGATCGCCTGCGCATTTTTACTTGCACACTATTACACAATATTATGTAATAGTGTCAATAAAGACTTCGCGACGGATAATCGAGCGGGCGCCGCAGGGCGTTCTGCAACGGCAGGGGCGAATCGCGCGAGCCTTGTCCCCGGCGACATAAAGGGAAAGACAAATGAGAATGAAGAAGAGGCGCATCATGTATCTCTATCTCATCATCGGAATTATTGTGGCCCTGGGATTGCTCTGGACGTTCGCGGCTATGAAAGCAGGACTCTTCATCACCGATCGTCATGCGGCCGCATCGAATCCCGACGAAGAGTCAATGGAAGCGTTCTCGAAGAACAAGAAGTTCATCGATGTAGATTCCTGGCGCGTCGCCTACATTGACGAGGGGAGCGGCGAGCCGGTCTTTTTGCTCCACGGATGCCCATTCCACTCGTTCGAATGGCGCGACGTCATTCCACTTCTGACTCCGCGCTATCGAGTCATCGCGCCGGATCTGCTCGGGCTCGGCGACACAGTGGTGCGGCTCGACGACGACTACCGGCTTCCGAATCAGATGAAAATGGTTGTGGGACTGATGGACAGGCTGGGCGTCAAGAGCGCCCGAATTGTCGGGCACGATCACGGCGGCGCGACCGCTCAGTTGATGATGAAATATCATCCCGAACGGATTCAAAGTCTGGTGCTGACCAACGTCGAAGCGTATGACCAGTGGCCTAGCGAGCCGGAGCGCCCGTATCTTGAATGGATAGTCAGCCCGGTTCGTACTCCGTTCCTTCGCGCGCTGCTGGGGGTCACGGCGGCCCAGCGAGACATCTTCAGCATCGCCGTTCACAACAAACAGGCGCTCACGGACGAAGTGCTCGCAGCCTATGTGCGCCCTCACATCGCCACGCCAGAACGCTGGCTCCGGCTGCGACGTTTTTTTCATTGGCAGCTCGACCGCGAACACAACCTCGAAACCTTACGCGCGGTTGATGGGATGCGGCGTTTTGACCGCCCGACGCTGTTGCTCTGGGGTAAGCACGACACCAACTTCGGCCCTACGCTCGCCGAGCGGCTTGCCAAAGACATTCCGGGATTCGTTCGCACTGAATTGCTTGAGAGCTCCGCGCACATGCCGATGCAGGAAGAACCGGAGGCGTATGCGCGAGCAGTTCTGCGGTTCTTTGATGAGGATGGGGCCGATAAAGGCATAGGGCAAATGAGCAACCCTAAAAAATGAAGAGCTTTATGATTGATACCCCGATCAATGTGGCCGGCATCGAGATACCGTCTGATTCCCCGGTTTTCTTGGCGGCGCTGGGCATACATATCCTGTTCGGCCTCTCTTGCGTCATCACCGGCGTCGTTGCGATGTTGAGCAGGAAGCGTCCCGGGCGCCATCCGAGATCCGGGACAATCTACTACTATTGTCTTTCTGTAGTTTTCGCCTCCGCGACATTTTTGTCTGCAATGCGTTGGGCCGAAGACTACCATTTGTTTATTCTCGGAACGCTTTCCTTTGCCACAGCCTCTCTGGGACGCACGGCTCTCCGGCGACATTGGCGCAACCGGATCAGATTACACATAACCTCTATGGGCCTGTCTTACATCCTGTTGTTGACCGCTTTTTATGTAGATAACGGCAAGAATCTGCCGCTCTGGAACAAATTGCCCCAAATCGCGTTTTGGCTGTTGCCCGGCGCGGTTGGTATACCGTTCATTATTCGCGCTCTGTTGCGACACCCTCTAGCGCTGCGCCGACGTTAAACTGTCCCGACATTGCGCGGCTACTGCGGGGCTGAAGAAAGTTCAGAACCTATGAAGCCTGCTAGTTTCTCGTGTATTTCATCCCGCACCCGGCGAAAGACGGCCACGCGCGTCACCTCATCGCCCTTTACTTCCGCCGGGTCCTCAAAGCCCCAGTGAACCCGCCTGGTTCTTCCGGGGAAGACCGGACAGCGCTCCCTGGCGTTGTCACATACGGTGATCACGTAGTCGAACTCTTGCCCGGAAAATTCATCCACTGATTTCGAGCGACGGCCTGAAATATCGATGCCGAGCTCTCGCATCACTTCGATCGCCTCAGGGCGAACCCGGCTCGGCTTTGTGCCCGCGCTAAAGATTTCAAAACGGTCTCCGCCGTCGTGGCGTAGCAGCCCCTCGGCCATTTGACTGCGAGCCGAATTGCCTGTGCAAAGGATCAAGACTCTTGTTGGTTGTTCCATGATTACCTCCGAAATCTCTCAATCTTTGGACCCCAGCTCAACCTTGAATACCTCTTCCTCGCGGCCCTCCGGATGCGCGACCAGGACGGAGGGAGCGTCTTTGGGGAGTGACGGGACGAGCCAGCGGAAGAGCGCTGTCGCGACTGCCGCGCCCAGCAGTTGGGCGAGGATGAAGCCCGGCGCGTCCGCCGGCCGAATGCCCGAAAACGTGTTACTGGCGGCCCTCGCGAGCGTGACTGCGGGGTTTGCGAACGACGTGGATGAGGTGAACCAGTACGCCGCTGTAATGTAAGCGCCGACCGCAAGGGGCACCGCGTCCGGGCGCTGGCGCACACAGCCCCAGATGACGGACAGTAGCCCGAAGGTCGCCACGAACTCGCTGAAGAGTTGCGCCGCCCCCGACCTGTCGCGGAGTGACGCCGAGAACACGGGCTCGCCGAACATCAGGCGCCCAACGGCCACTCCGATAAAGGCGCCGATCACCTGGGCTGTGACGTAGGCCGGAACCGCTCGCCAGGGAAGCCCGCCCTGTGACGCGTCGGCGATGGCGCCGGCAGGATTGAAATGCGCGCCTGAAATGGGGCCGAAGGTCAGAATGAGAGTGACCAGGAAAGCTCCGGTAGCCAGTGTATTGGCGAGCAGAGCGATGGCGAGGTTGCCGCCTGATAGCCGGTCTCCCATGATTCCGGAGCCGATTACTGTCGCCAGCAGCAGCGCCGTCCCCACGGCCTCGCCGACGCCGCGTCGAACCATACTCATCCTTCGCTCCTTTAACTTCTCCTTCTACGCTCTCGTCTGTAAGCCTGAAATCAGGGTAGCGGCGACACATATATTCGTCAAGCCGAATGTGTGATATAATGTCTGTCTTATGAGCAGAGCCAACAGAAAATTCGACCTTGAAAAATTCTTCGTCGCGCTTTCCGACCGCAACCGCCTCCGCCTGATCAACCTGATGGGAGAGGACGAGGTCTGCGTGTGCTTCTTCGTCGAGATCCTGAAGATGCCGCAGCCGAGGGTCTCCCGGCACCTCGCCTATTTGCGCCGTGCGGGTATAGTGGCGGCCCGTCGGGAGGGGAAGTGGATGCACTACCGGATTGTCCCTCCTTCCGACGAGCGCGTCGCCCGTATCCTTCATGAGGTGCGTGAGTACCTCGCCTCTGACCGCGAGATGCAGCAGGACCGCTCGCGTCTAGTCAAGGTCTGCTGCGCGCCTGCGCTCCCAATACCGTTGCAGGGCGCTCCACGCCCTGCGAGTCTACTGGTTTGATTAACCGGCCCGGTTCAGTGTCGAGAGCTAATTGCCGGGCTGCCGGAGAATTCGAGTCAAATGGAATCGTTAGATCAAATCTGGCGCGACTACCACGAGGGATTGTTAGGCTTCATTCGCCGCCGCGTCGGCGTCGCCGATCTGGCCGAGGACATTCTGCAGGACGTATTCGTCAAGGCTCACTCCCGGCTGGACACGCTGGCCAACGCGGATAGGATTCAGAACTGGCTCTACCAGATCGCGCGCAACACAATCATCGACTACCACCGCGCTCGCAAAAGCGCCGAGCCGCTGCCGGATGAGGTGGCCGAGCAGCCGGAACATGACAATGATGAAGAATGGCTGGAGTTGGGAAAGTGTGTGCTGCCGATGATCGAGACGCTGCCCGACGGTTATCGTGAGGCGCTCCTGCTCTCCGAGATCGACGGCCTGCCGCTGAAGGAAGTGGCCGAGCGGCTGAATCTCTCACTGCCCGGCGCAAAATCGCGCGTCCAGCGGGGACGGGAGAGGCTCAAGAGAGCCTTTCTGGACTGCTGTCATGTTAAGTTCGATTGCCGCGGGAAGCCGGTCGACTGGTGGCCGAAGGAAGGCTGCGCTCGCATCTCCTGCTGATTTTTTTCTCGCTGCTGCATCTTTTCCCAGTCTCTTTCGTCTCTCCTGGTGACGGGCGTTCGGCCCCGCCCACATTAGTTAAGGAATAGAGATAAAGGAGAACCGCTATGAGAAAAGAAGTTAAGACTTTAAAGCCTCACATATCCATCAACATCCGCAATCTCTCACAGAGCATTGAATTCTATCGAAAGATGCTCGGCGTCGAGCCGGCCAAAGTGAGAACCGGGTACGCAAAGTTCGACGTACAGAACCCGCCGCTCAACCTCGCGCTGAACGAAGTCCCATTCAACGAACGCGGCGCGCTATCACACCTCGGGATTCAGGTCGCCTCGACTGACGACGTCCTTGCCGTAAGAATGCGGTGGGCAGATGAGGGGCTGATCATGCGGGATGAGATGCAGACCGACTGTTGCTACGCGATCCAGGACAAAACGTGGGTGGCTGACCCGGACGGGAACGAGTGGGAAGTGTTTGTCGTGCTCGAAGACAATCTTCCGGAGACGGACCGGAGAGTAGGTTGTTGCGCCCCGACAGCGGCGCCTGCGCAAATTTCGCGCTGAGGCTCGAGGAGAGACATTGATTTCCTAAAGACGCTCTGGCTGACTCGGCGCCGAGCCAGGAGGGCCGCGGGCATGAGGTGTTTGTCGATGACTAAGAGAACAATTTCGCTATCCATAATCTTCCTTCTTTTTGCCGGCGCAGCGTCCGCTCAGGATCCGCTGAAGATCGCGCCGCAGGCTTATAAGCTCGAATTCGAGAACGAGTGGGTCAAGGTCGTGCGAGTCCATTACGGCCCGCGTGAAAAGATCCCTGCCCACGACCACACGGAGCGGGCGGCGGCCTACGTTTACCTGAACGACGGCGGCCCGGTCATTTTCAGACACATCGGCCTGGCATACGGGGCGGTCACCAGGCCGGCGACGAAGGCCGGCGGCTTCCGGCTTTACAAGACCATCAAAGAGGTCCACGAGGTCGAAAACACGAGCGACCTGCCGAGCGATTTTCTGAGGGTTGAGTTCAAAACTCGGATGGTTGACGAGAAGACGTTACGCGGGCGCTTCCACCGCGAGTCCTGGCCGGCAGGCGAAAATTATCAGAAGGCGCAATTTGAAGACGAGCAGATTCGCGTCACACGGCTGGTCTGCGCCCCTGGAAAGAGGCTGGATGTTCCGGCAGGTATATCCGGCCCTGCGTTGCTGATTGCCTTGTCGCCGGCGCGTCTTAGCGTTATCGAGCCGAAGGGCAAGGCGCCGAAACTAAAACTGGGTCTCGGGCAAACGGGTTGGCAGCCCGCCGGTAAGCAGATGCGACTCGAAAGTCCGGGCGGCGCGCCGGCCGAACTGCTCCGGTTCGAGTTTAAGACCAAACCGATCGACGCCTCGGACGTGAAGCCGAAGGCGCATGAACATTCGCACGAGTAGGAGGGAGAACACCGCATGGGCTTCGTAACCGTTTGATAGGTCTTCCAGGCTTTCCTCGGAGTTTGTTGGTATTCAAGGTCGCTGGGAGCATAAGAATCATCGGCCTAACGCGCCGCAGCCTTCTTGAGGTAGTCCCGCGCCTCGCGCAGTTCTGGCGTTTGCGCGTCTGCCCGCCGCCACTGCTGCGAGAATTGAGCATAGGCTTTGGCCGCGCCTTTCATGTCTCCACTCTGCGCGGCGGCGCGAGCCGCGCCCAGCAGTGAACGCGCGCGGTTCTTATGCCGGCGGAGCGAAGTCGCAAACTGCTCGGCGGCTTCTTTCGGGCGTTTTGCGCGTAAGAGAATCTCGCCGAACAATTCGTGCGCGGGCTTAATCACATTAGGTGGTCCGAGAGGGGGCGCCATCGCCGCTTCTAACGCGGCGCCTCGCCGCATGATTTTGACCGCCTCGTCGAAGCCGCCCTTCGAGGCGTTGTAAACGGCGCCGATCTCCAACTCCTGAATCTCCGTCATTTTAACTATCTGTGCGACGAGAGGCTCCGGCTCGTGGCCGTGTCGCTCGCGGATGGTTCTGAGCTTGGCCATGCCCTTCTGTGCATCCGCCGAGCCTTTCGTGGCCGCCGCCATCCCGCGGGCAAAGATTGCCGGAATCGGAACGACGACGACATATGCCTTGAACTGATCTGGGACGTTCACGGTCTGAACTTTGGCGTCGCCAGCCTGCGTTTGCTGTCCCAGCAATTGCTCCGCCGCATCCCACTTCTCTGTCTCCGTCACAAATGCGGCGGCCATTTGCGCGTGTGTGAACGTTCCGAACACCAGGTTGCGCGGGTCATCCTTGGGAAAACCGGCGAGGCTCTGTCGCATCACGGCGAGCAGTTCTTCCGCCTTGCCGTACCGGCCCTGTTGCAGATAGACATACATCAGCCATTGCAAGCTGTGATAGTCACGCTGACTGATGGGCAGATCCCTTTGCTTCACCCATTTGTCTGAAGCCGCCCAGGACGCCTCGTTTGATGCGGCGGCCTCCGGCCACATTCCGAGTTGCAGAAAGATGTGCGAAGGCATGTGCAGCGCGTGCGGCGCTTCAGGGGCGATCTCGGCGTAGCGCCGTGCGGCATCGAGCGCCATCTCGGCGTGTTCGGGGTCGTCATACGCATGGATAACGTAATGCGCCGCGCCGGGGTGGTCGGGATTCTTTTTGTATACCTCCGAAGCGATGGCGCCAGCGGCCAGCCGAGTTTGCACGCCGGCAGGGTCTTCCGCGCGGACAGTTCCCATCAGCGAAAGCGCATAAAAGAGCGCCGCCTCCGCATCGTCGGGGTAGTCGCGATAAATTTTTTCCATGGCGGCGGCGTACGCCTTGTCGCGAGCGGACTTGTCGCCCTCGCCGTACAATACCCTGACAGCCTGTAACCAGGCCCGCTCTTGCGGTGTCAGCTTAGGGGTGTCTCGGATTTTTTCGATCGCTTTGCGCGCGGCCTCGGTCTCTTGAGGGTCGCCCCAGGTGGGGTGATTGTATGCCATCGCCTCGCCCCAATAACCCATCATGCAGTCCGGCTCGATTTTGGTGGACTCGCGGAACTCCTCGAGCGCCACCGGATACCAGAAGGAATGAAGCGCGGCCACGCCGCGCAGGAAGCGCGCCTGCGCCGGTTGCGAACAGGAAGTTGGAAAATTAACTGTGCCAAGTTTGCCCAGCTTGGCCTGTTCAGCCTGATTTGCTTGATTGAATGGTTGCTCGGCGCCGCCGACGCCCAACACCGCTATCACAAATGTGGTCAGTAAAAATGAAGATCCATACGAAGATCTGATCAATGGCATAAAACCTCCTCTTTGGCTCCAATGATCTTGCCGATTGAAATGGGCGCATTAGCGCATCCCTGTAGACGCTGCGCTTGGAGGTTCTATCTATTAGCCTGTTCTCCGCGCCGCTTCAGTACGCTCAGGCACAAAAGGGCCGTCCGGGTTTCCGCGTCTGGCAGTGGGTAGCCTCAAGGGTTATTACGCCTTCGTTCCTTCTCGCAGGGGGCGCAGGAGTGAGACGGCGCTGTCGCCGCCTTAGCGCCTGTTTGCGCCGCCTGTCGATGGCGGCTTACCATATTTTTGAATCCCGAATAACCTCCTCGAAAGCTTCTCTCCCCGCAGTCTCTCCACTGACTATCGAACCATACATGCCAGATAAGGAGTAACTATGAGACTGAAAGAGATCAAGATGACGACCGTTATGAGCCTCGCATTGGCGTCTGCGCTCGCCGTGCTCGTGGTGGCTCAGCAACCCGCCAAACCGGGCCAGGAGAAGCAGCCTAGCAAACAGATGATGACGATGGACGAGATGATGCAGGAGTGCCGGAAGCACTGTCAGGAGACGACGAAGTCCATTGACCAGACGACGAAGATGATAGACGAAGCGGAGCAGTCGAACGACCCCGACAGGATGCGGGACGCCCTCGACCAGACACGGAAGTCGCTCTCCGAGATGCGGAATCGCATGGACATGTGCATGAATATGATGGACATGATGGAAAAGATGCACGACAAGGGCCGGAAGAAACGGTGAGCTGAGATCCCGCTGACGGTCGATTAGGTGATCGCGACGGGGCAGTTCCTCGCGGCTAGCGTGCGCGCTGGTAATCCGTTCTGGCGTATGTTCTGGGCGGGGGACACGATGGAAGGCGGCGGGAAAGGTGACCGCACGCCGTGCTATGGCGCGCCTGCGGCACAGATGTTGCGGCCAATTTTTTAGGGGGCGACCGCGCGGTGGAATCTTCTGCTTAGCGCCGCGCTCGGCGTCTGGTTGATGTTCGCGCCCGCCGCGTTCGGGGCGCAGGTCGGGATCGCTGACAGCGATCAGCTTGTCGGCGCGCTCGCTAGCGCTGTCGCTGTGATCGCGACGGCGGAGGCGCCAGTGCGCATAGCGCTTCATCAACGTCTTGTTCGGCGCGTGGCTCGTCGCCGCGCCCTAGTTGCTCGGTGGCCCTTCCGCAGGCGCGAAGTGGAACTACGAGTCGCAGTAGCCGTCCTGTGCTTCATCGGTCTCCCACGCGGCAAGATGAGGGAGCGCTACTGGAGCCGGGATCGGCGCATCGTCTGAATATGAATTCCGATTAGGAGGACAATCATGCAAGTGAAAGACATCATGACAAGGGACCCGGCCTGTTGTACGCGGGACACAAACCTGCAAGAGGTTGCCGGGCTGATGGTCGAGCACGACTGCGGGGGGATCCCGGTGGTCGATGACAGGCAAAGTATGAAGCCGGTGGGAATCGTGACCGATCGCGACATCTGTTGCCGGACCCTGGCCGAAGGTAAGAACCCGCTGGAGATGACGGCGGGCGATTGCATGTCCAGCCCCTGTGTGACCGTCACGCCGGAAATGAGCGTCGAGGACTGCTGCCGGATGATGGAGGAGAATAAGATTCGGCGCGTCCCCGTGGTCGATGAAAGGGACGCCTGCTGCGGGATCGTGGCCCAGGCCGACATAGCACGACACGCCCCGGAGCAGGAGACGGCCGAAGTCGTGAAAGAGGTCTCGCGGGCCGCAGGATCGGGTTCGCGCGCGAGTTAACTGGTGAAAACGAGCTTTTTGGGGGAGGCGCGGCGATTTCAATCGCGGGGTGTCATGGATTTTCTATCGCTATGTCGCGCCGAAAAGCTGGCGTGAATGGACGCGGGTGGTCTTAAGAGAGAGAAGAAGAGGCGAGAAATCCGATTGTCTTGGCGAGGGTGACCGAAACCGTCACGCGACTGACACGCGGCGGACTATCGGCCAATCAGGCCGGCGCCGACGCTCGCCGCGCCGCGTTACTGAAACGATCGAAGAACCGGAGCTGAGAAAATGAATGGTAGAAGCTTTGTCGCCTCTTTAAACTGGCGTCGAAGCCGCGACCGTACTTTCCGCTTTCCAGGCGAGCCTACCCATTAAAGGTCATTGGAAATTTTCGTGGAAATAAGACGGCAATGATTGGCCTTCTCACCTCTGAACTTCTTTCAAGACGAATTCAGCGAAGAATCGTCCGGCGGCGCTAATCCACCAGGGAAGGAGTTTGAGATGGTCCTGTTTTGACGGACAGCAGTGTTGCTTAGAAAATAAGCGACACGACCATGAAAAACTATCAAAATCCAGTCTCGGTTCGGAAAAGCCGGTGCGTCGCAAACGCAAATACGACGAAGAATTCAAACAGCAAGCGTTAGCTATGGTCCGGAGCGGTCAGACGGCGCGTTCCGTAGCCCAGGCGCTTGGAATTAGCGAAAACCTGATCCATCGATGGAAGCGCGCTTCTCGGACCGAACTGCCAGCAACTGAGCAAGAAGTCGAGCAACTCCGCCGGCAACTGAAACAGGTTGAGATGGAGCGCGACATTCTAAAAAAAGCGTTAGGCATTTTCAGCCGTCAGACGTGACCGAGACCTATCGTTTCATCGCTGGCGAGGCGGCCACTTATTCACTCGTGATCTTATGCCGGGCGTTTGGCGTGAGTCGCAGCGGATACTACGCCTGGAAAGAGCGTCCCGTCCGCCAGGATCAACTCGCGCCGCAAGTGGAGGAAGTCTTTTGGCAAAACTCGCGTCGTTACGGATCACGGCGAATTACCGCCGAGTTGCGCGAACAAACGGTCATCGGCCGGCATCGCGTGCGCCGGTTGATGCGCGAGCAAGGTTTGCGAGCGATTCAACCGCGCCGTTTTGTGCCGCGGACAACCGACTCTCGGCACGGTCAGCGAATGAGCCCGAATCTGCTGGTAGTGCGGGAGATCATCGTCGATCGTCCGCGTCAGGTGATGGTCGGCGACATCACCTATTTGCCGTTACAGAACGGGCAATGGGCGTATTTGGCGACCTGGATGGATTTGTTTTCACGCAAAATCCTGGGTTGGCAGATCGCCAGTTCGATGACGGCAGAATTGGTTATCGAGGCGCTCAAAAAAGCCATCATCCGCGATCATCTGCCGGCCGGTCTGATCGTTCACTCCGATCGCGGCGGACAATACGTGGACGCCGAGCTGCGAAAGCTGCTCAAACAACATGGCTTTGAACAAAGTATGACTCGCGCCGATGAAACCTACGACAACGCATACGCCGAGAGCTTGTTTTCGCGCTACAAAACGGAACTGCTCGAGGACGGCGCGTTTGCTGACCTGGAGCAGGCGCGATCGGAGACCTTCGCCTACATCGAAGGCTATTACAATCGAACTCGCCGGCACTCAGGGCTGGGCTATTTGAGTCCGGAGAACTTTGAACGCGCGTTTGATCAAAGAACACAGCGCCCCGGATAGCCTTCGCTGCGACGCCGGTCAAGGGCTTCGCAAGCAGGGCGAAGCCGCCCTGCCCAAGACCTGAGTCTCGCTACGGCTGGAACAACAGGTAAGAGCTTTCGCTCTTACTCTCACTCGATGAGTGCTCGATCTCATCGGGTTTAAACTGCATCGCGACATCGATCGCCGCGGTGCGAAACTTTGACAATCAATGAGGAAAGGACGTAAAAACTAAGCAACACTACTGTCCGCTGAAACAGGACCACCCCAATGTGCCACATCGAACGAGACAGGCATCGTTTCTATGCAAAAGACAATGGGTTGTCTATGATTCTGTACTACCCAGGCGCGGCTACGGCTGCGGCGATCAATGCGCTATGTGATGGCGCTCTCGATCCCGTGATTCCAGACTGACAGGGTATAACAATGCAATGCGCCGGAGCCGCGAAGCCGGGCGTTTTCACAGCGATTTGCGCCAGAATACGCCGTATGAAATTTCTTGCCTTCCTGACCCCGATTTTGCTCATCTTCGCGCGCAGCGCGACAGGGCAACAAAATGCCTCTCATCGCGTCGAGTTGCCAAACACCGAAGTTCGTTTGATGTCGGCCAAAAGCAATGACATCGCGTACAAACTCTACGTCAGCCTCCCGCCGAGTTATGCCGACGGCAAAAAATCTTATCCGGTTGTCTTTATGCTTGACGCCGATTATTCGTTCGCGCTGGCCAAAAACATCAGTGAGCATTTGAGCGACCGCAGCGATTTGCCTGAACTGTTGCTCGTGGCGATTGCCTATGATGGCCCGCCGCAATACCGCTTGCATCGCACGCGCGATTACACGCCAACGCACGTTCCGACCGGCGGCTACGGCCCCGAATATCAAAAGCTTTCCGGCGGTGCGCCGAAGTTTCGCGGCTTCCTGCAGGGCGAATTGATTCCGTTTATCGAAGCCAACTATCGCGTAACCAAAGAACGTACGCTCGTCGGGCATTCGTACGGCGGATTGTTCGGCGTGTGGGTGCTATTTACGCAGCCGGAACTCTTCAGCCATTACATACTGGTCAGCCCTTCGCTCTGGTATGACAACAAAATGATGTTTCGCGTCGAGCAGGAATTTGCGGCCAAACAACGCCGTTTGTCAGCCAAAGTGTATCTCACCGTCGGCTCGCGCGAAGTGCATGTCGAACGCAATATTGTGCGCGATTTACAGGCTCTCACTGAACAAATCAAAGGCCATTCGTATCGAGGGTTGTCGCTGCAATCTCGAGTGATGGATGACGAAACACACAACACCATTTTTCCGCTGGGGCTGACACGCGGGCTACGTTTTCTGTATCCCGTGCAGCGTTGATGTCCCCGCTTGTTCGTGTCCCTTCGGCAGAATGGCGTCGGCACAGGTTTTATTAGGGCCGACGCCATTCTGCCGAAGGGACACGATCATAAAGCTCAACGCTTGGATCAAGTACAATGCGCCCAAGCACGGTCATATCTATCTTGACTACTTCTCCGCGGTTGTGGACGAGAAAGGGTTCTTAAAAAATGAATTGAGTGATGATGGTCTGCACGTAAATGCGAAAGGCTACGCCGTTATGAGCCCTTTAGCCGAACAAGCAATTCGTCTGGCGTTAAAAGCGGGGAAATAGATTAAGGAGCCGCATTAGTTCACGCCGCCGCACCGAAAGCACACAGACAATCAGGATTGTCTGGCAAAGCGAAACCTAATGAATCTGGATGTCAAACCTGCCGCAGAGAAGGCGTGAACCTTCGGCGCGCCGGCGGGATCATGAGCGCCGGCGCGCCGAAGGTTCACCTATGCTCTGCAGAGCATAGGAAGGAATCGTTGCCATGGGTCATGTTTCACCGCTTGATCCGCGCTTAAGGCCGCAGGTGAACCGAATAGGCGCGAGGAGGATCCGGCTGGTCGGCGCGATCCAATTGGACGCGCACGTAATAGAGAAACTGCTGGAAATTGATGTCGGCTGGCGCGAACTCACAGGTCGTACAGATCGGTGAGTCGGTTACTTGATTATTAACCGTGGTACAGAGCGAAATCCGCTCTCCGGTGCAAGGGTCTACTTTGATGAGCGTGGCTCTGACTACGCCGCCGGCGGCGGGGACATGGGAATTCAAAAACAGGTGCCCCCAGCCGGGAATCGGCGTGTCGTGGCCGGGATTGGTCACGTTGTATCGGAAAGTGAGCGGATCGAGCGACTGCGAGCCGTTCCTGTAGGTTGCCCAGGCGTCGTCGAAACCAAAGTCTAGCAGGCTATCTTCATCGACGACCCCCGTCGCCGCCACCGCCGACCAGGGCAGCAATGGGGGGACCTGAATGGCGGGAGCGGCGCCCGGGGCAAGGCTTTTGCCGGCCACGGGGCCGAGAGGCGCTGGCCCACCGGCCGATGCCGGAAGGGATGTCCAGCGTGCGGCCACCACCCCAAGAGCGACCAGGGTTAATAAGGCGGCGGCGATCATCCGCCGTTTGCCGAATGTGATACGGTTATGCATAGAGAATCTCCTTTTCAAATGTAGATCTGATTGTTTCGTGAAAGGACACAACATCAGCTGCGCCTTCGGACGAGAGTGGGTTTAACGGTTGTGGCTGGGGGAAACATGATCAAATGGCCACTTTCATGATCTCTCCCGCTCTCGCTGAGTAGCCGGGCACGATCACCATCCGATCGCAATCGACGAGACCTGATCGGCTACCAGCACTAACTACTGGCAGCCGGAGAAAAAACATGTCGCGGGAATCTTCGAGATCGATGAAGATAGGTCTTAAACTCGAATGGGGAATTGATGAAGCGGCGCGGCGGGCGGACGCGGACCACCGAAGGAACACATCTGATGTGCGAGTGAGTGTGCAAGTAAAGCATAAAAGGGTTGCAAGAAAATCTCGCAACCCTTTTATTTTCACATCGGGGCGAGAGGATTCGAACCTCCGACCTGTGCTTCGCCAAAACTCCGTCTGGCCTGTATTTTCAATGACTTCATCAAGCTGCTCGCCGCTCGTAGCGGTGATGTAGCCCGCCGACTTCGGCGATCTCAATTACGGCTCCAAAATCCGGCGGCTGCTTCGCTCTCGGCATAGGCGCATCCTTTGCTAGCGATAAATGCGTCCTGGAACGGTGATACTATTCCTCATCACAATACTTGTCCGTCCCGAAAATCTCATCCGGCCTTGAAATCGTTGCAGTTAGAGAGATCATCAGTCATTCTGCTCCATCGTCCCGCTCATTCTTATTCCGATGCTTTGCTTCACATTTATGGTCCTCATCTCAGCTATCTTTTTGC
>DATCXQ010000413.1:0-4530 GCA_036565725.1 Blastocatellia bacterium | reverse complement strand
CGAACAACTTGGCGATTTCCCGCTTGGTTCTGTCTCCACGCTCGACTGAGTCAACGATTCGTTTTCGTAGGTCGAATGAGTATGCCATAGCTTCATTAAAAGCTATTTCGCCTACTCATTCAACTGCAATCCGCTGTAATGCCGGCAGAAGAGCCGGAAAGAAGGACGGGTATACGTTCACCGGTGACGGGAAATATTTTGAGAAGGGGGAGATTCGTGACAAAGATGGAAATGTCATAGCGAAATACGAGCAGATAAGTCTTGATGAGCCGGCCCACAGGCTAGCTTTCGAGATGCAGAAACAATTCTATAGTGTAGATCTCTATAAGAGAGTTGCTGCTAATCTCGTCAGCAGTGCGATCTTCGGAGGTTATAAGTTTAACCGTCAAAACTGGTCGAGGAACAGGATCAATAAATCTATAGAGAAACTCCGCAAGGGGCAAGACCTAGAGGTTGACTCGGTTGAAGAAGCTCGGGAGTTACTCGACCATATGCCGGATTTAAGACCCGCGACGTATGAGAAGAAAATGCCTAACCCGTCAGGGCGAATGCGAGATGGTTTTGATGATCCTCGTGGAACATACAGAGGTGATTTGATTAACAAGCAAAACCCCGGTGGCGATATACATCCGGGGATAGACAATAAAGCGCATAGAGAGAATCCTCATTACAACATTAAGTTCTCGGACGGGACCAAAGCTACTATTATCATCAAAACGAAAAAATGAATCATGGAATCTGCGTAGAGGGCATGCCAGCCAGATCTCGGCGCGCCAGCGCTCAATGTTATTCATGTTCAGGTCAGGCGCATTAACAAAAGCCGGCGAGTTTTCGCGGAAACTCGCCGGCTTTTGTTGATGAAACGGCTCAAGCGCCATTAAAATGACTGGTCGTCGAGATATCCGACGCGAGGCAAGCGCTCCCTCTAGCGGTTCTGACAGTCTAGCGAGTGGTATTAAGAGAAGCGGCGTTGAAAGTGAGGTGATAAGCGCTTGACCTGTTCCGCCAACAGCGCGTGGAAATTGGTTTTATGAGGCCACTACAACGTGGTGAGGATTCGGGGCATAGGGGAGTGATATGACCAGAGATGAAGTTTATAGATACATCTGCGTCGGGAGTTCAAAATCAGTTTGTGTCGACATTAGATTGATTCCTGAATATCCCGGTTTTGTGAGGTCAATAATTTTTCGCGATGGCAACAGAGTCTCAGTTGAATTCGAAACATATGGATCTGATGAAGGCGGGGCTTACTTTAACGCCGAATACCCATCGTTGGACGCAGCGATAGATGCGGTCGAAGAGTTCCTTGGCTCTCCGATAGAAAGTTGGCAAAACTATAATAAAACGGGAGCTTATCCGGAAGCGCCCGATGATTTCGACTCCGCTGATAATGGCGAGAAGCTGAAAGAGGCGATTAGAAATGACAATGTGCCGCTTCCGAAAGGCAGTCGTTTCTCTATTCCAAAGGGTTATTGGAACGAACATTAGGCGTACTCTGATTTAACACTAAAGAACATCTTAATAACGTCGCCATCGAAACTAGTACTCCTTAAGACCGAGATCCTAATCATTGAAAAACTGCTGGCTCTATGTCGTGATAAGGCGCGGGCTCAAGGCGCGGTCACGTCAGTGCGCCGATTCCACGCATGTGCTGGCTTCGATTCGCGGCATTACCAGGCTGGAGTGTGTCGGAGAATCCGTGCGCGCCGCGCTCAACGTTCTGGCAGTTGTCGCCCCGGATTGGGTGATCGATCACAGTCGGGAGGGATGGCTGGAGCGCTGCAGCGCCAGAATCGAAGAGCGTCATCAACCGAAGAACGAAAGCCATCGATTACAATTGGCGGGGACGTATGGCGAGGATGGGTTACATATGTTCAATGCCGTCTTTGCACCATCCAGTCCGACGTGGTTATCTAAAGTTCCTGCCGTTGATATGCCGTGTCTGATCTGGATCCAGGAATACTACCTCCATGAAAACGTCCTCTGTTGGAGCAAGGCGGAAGAAATCCCGCCCGCCTCAGCCCTCATTTGACCGGCCATGTAAACAGATTCGGCGAGTATCGGTTGGATTTGAATCGGCAACCGCTTCCGATCAACTATCAACTGCCGATTCCCGGATTTTGAATCGGCCTGAACCGACACGTACAGGGATCATTAAAGATTAGAGAAGCGCCGCGCCTCACGATCTGAGTCAACATGGCGCTGGCGCGGGTCGGCTCAGATCGTGAGGCGCGGCTCTGGCTGTCTCCGCCGCGGCGCAGGCGACGAAAACCGCCTGGTTATTCCGCTGAAAATTAATGAGATTTCTCAAGCGCGACATCGGGACGGTAGGCGCCGGGTCAAGGGCATCGAAATTGCAAAATGCCCCCCGCGTGGTTTAACGGCGAGCGGTTGGCTCTTATGTCAGATCAGGATCAGAAAACGATGCTCGGAGTGAATGAGTTTTCATTGCCGCAAGATGAGCGAGAACTCGTTCCAGGCGCGACTTCAATCACGCGCAGCATCGCGCGCGTGGTTGTGATCAAGGACGGCGACATATTTTTTCTCTGTGAACCGGATGGTTCGGCCCCGCTCGAAGCGGGACATGGATTCGGCCTCTATTATCACGATTGTCGATTCTTGAGTGGTTACGAATTGAAGCTGGGAGGCAAGAGGCCCGATCAGTTGGTGTGGAACGCGGATTGTGGCTTCCTGGCGGTATTGGGGTTGTCGAATGCGGATATCAGGACGACAGACGGCCGGATACTGCCCAGGCACAGCGTCGAGATCAAATGGTCACGCCTCGTTTCGGGCGAACAACTGGCGCTCTTCGATGAAATTGAACTGCGCAGTCTGACGTTTTACCCCGTCGAGTTTATCGTCTCACTCACTTTCCATGCGGGTTTTGAGGACGTGTTCGCGATCCGCGGCCTGTTTCAGGGAAAGCGCGGCCATTTGCATCCGCCCGAATGGGTTGAAGATGGAGGTTTGGCGCTGCGTTTCGCTTACGATGGGGCCGACAGGCTTTATCGCAGGCTGACTGCGCGCTTCTCGCCCGCGCCCGATGGGACGAATCAGAACACGGCCCATTTCAAGATTGCGCTGCGGCCTAAGGAGCAGCGGCGTATTCTCGTTTCTCTTCAATTGTCCGAATCGTCCGACACGGAAACGGCGCGTCTTCTTGCGCGTCCGCCGGTCGATCTCTCCGGGGTCGAAATCTCGCTGCGCTCTTCGAGCGCGGCCTGGTTGCGGCAGGAGACGGAGGTCACCAGCGACAGCTTATTGCTTAACCGCGTCATGGATCGTTCGCTGCGCGACCTGGGGATGCTGCGCAGCCGTCTCGGCGACGCTAGCTACTTCGCCGCCGGCGTGCCCTGGTTCGTCGCGTTGTTCGGACGAGATAGCGTCATCACTGCGCTGCAAACCCTCGCCTACGACCCGCGCATCGCCGAGCAGACGATCCGTTTGCTCGCCAATTTTCAGGGGAAGCTGGTCAACGAATGGCGGGAGGAGGAGCCGGGGAAGATCCTGCATGAAATCCGCGTGGGCGAAATGGCCCGATTGGGCGAAGTCCCGCATACCCCCTACTACGGCACGATTGACGCCACGCCGCTCTTTTTGATCCTCATCGGCGAACACGCCAGGTGGCGGGGCAGCCTGGCGCTCTTCAACGAACTCAGGGGAAACGTCGAGGCGGCGCTCGACTGGATCGCGCGATACGGCGACTTCGACGGCGACGGTTACGTCGAGTACCTGTCCAAAACGGAAAAGGGGTTGAGCAACCAGGGCTGGAAGGATTCGGGCGACGCGATCGTCAACACCGACGGCACGCTCGCCTCCCCGCCGATCGCGCTCGTCGAAGTGCAAGCCTACGTCTATCGCGCGAAGCGCGAGGTCGCCGAGCTTTTCCGCCGCGCCGGCGATGAGGCGCGGGCGATACAACTCGACCATGAAGCGGATGATCTGCGCCGCAAATTCAACCGCGACTTCTGGGTCGAGGCTGGCTGGTACGCGCTGGCCCTGCAGAAGGACAAAAGACGGGTCGAAGTCCTGTCGTCGAACGCGGGGCACGCGTTGTGGGCGGGCATCGCCGACGAGGAGAAGGCGAAGCGGACGGCCGCGATGTTGATGACGGAAGAGATGTTCAACGGCTGGGGCGTGCGCACGCTGTCGGCGGGCGAAATCTATTACAACCCGCTCGGTTATCACCTGGGCACGGTCTGGCCACACGACAATTCGATCATCGCCGCCGGGTTCAAACGCTATGGGTGTGACGCGGAAGCGTTGCGAGTCTTCGCGGGGCTGATACATGCGACGATTTATTTCGACGGACGCCGGCTGCCGGAGCTGTTCGGCGGATTCCATCGTGACGATTACGGCGTTCCCGTCCCATACCCGGTCGCGTGCCAGCCCCAGGCCTGGGCGGCGGGGACGATGCCTTATCTGCTCACGACCCTGCTGGGGCTTGAGCCTGAAGGCCACGAAAACCGCTTGCGTGTCGTCCGCCCGGTCCTTCCCGAACACGTTAACCACGTCGAGATTCGGCGCCCC
>DATCXQ010000411.1:0-4325 GCA_036565725.1 Blastocatellia bacterium | reverse complement strand
TTGCGGCCGGAAGCGTCGCATAGTCAGCCCTTCCAGCCGCAAGCCGGCGCCATGAACGTAAGGGGAGAGCAATGAAACAAATCGCACTCTGTCTAGCGCTGATTTTAGCTATTACGCCAATCAACTTGCCGGCCCAGGAACCGGTGACAATCCGCGTGGACGCCAACGCCAAAATAGGCGCGCTCAAACCGATCTGGGCCTATGTCGGTTATGACGAGCCGAACTACACCTACATGAAGCACGGGCAGAAGCTCGTTGCCGAGTTGGCAAAGATGAATCCGGTTCCAGTCTATTTCCGCGCGCACAGCCTGCTGGTCACGGGCGATGGGAAGCCCGCGCTGAAATGGGGTTCCACCAACGCCTACACCGAAGACGCGGCGGGCAGGCCGGTTTATGACTGGAAGATCGTGGATCAGATCTTCGACACCTACATCAAGGTCGGCGCGAAGCCACTGGTCGAGATCGGATTCATGCCCGAAGCTTTGTCGGTCAAGCCACAGCCGTACCGGCATTACTGGGAACCCGGCAAGCCATACGCGGAGATTTACACCGGCTGGGCCTATCCGCCGAAGGATTACGCGAAGTGGGCGGAGTTGGTCCGGCAATGGGCGCTCCATTCGGTCGAGCGTTACGGCAAAGAGGAGGTACTCACATGGTACTGGGAGTTGTGGAACGAGCCGGACATTACTTATTGGAAGGGCGCGCCAGAAGAGTACAACAAGCTCTATGACTACACGGCGGATGCGATCAAGCGCGCCATGCCGCAGGCGCGTGTCGGCGGGCCTGCGACCACTGGCCCGTCAGCGCAGAGGGCCGGGGGTTTTCTGCGACAGTTTCTCGAACACTGCGCGCGCGGCAAGAATAATGTCACGGGGCAGACGGGGGCGCCGCTCGATTTCATCACCTATCACGCGAAGGGGAATCCGCGAGTCGTCGAAGGTTACGTGCAGATGGGGCTGATGAAGAATCTCGCCGACATTGATAACGGCCTCAAAATCATCGCCGATTTCCCGCAGTTCAAAGCGCTGCCGATCATCCTGACCGAGTCTGACCCGGAAGGCTGCGCGGCCTGTTCGGCGCGCGTTTATCCACACAATACTTACCGCAACGGCGCGATGTACCCGGTCTACACGGCCGTCCACATCAACAACGCTTTCAAGCTCGCTGACCGTTATCAAGCTAACTTGGAAGGATTGATGACCTGGGCCTTTGAGTTTGAAGATCAACCCTGGTTTGACGGTTTCCGCTCGCTGGCGACTAATGGGGTGGACAAGCCCGTGCTCAATGTTTTTCGCATGGCCGGGATGATGTGTGGCGATCGCGTCAAGGTCGAGAGCAGCGGCGCGGTCGGCCTCGACGCCATTCTCAAAGAAGGCGTGCGGGGCAAGCCGGATATTGACGCGCTGGCGGCGCGCGCGGAGCGTGAGGTTTCGGTGATGACCTGGAATTATCATGACAACGATGCGCCTGCGCCCGACAGCCCGATGCGCCTGACGATCAGTGGTATGCCTGCTGCGGCGCAGCGCGTGTTGGTCAAGCACTACCGCATTGACCGCGACCACAGCAACGCTTACACAGTATGGAAAGAGATGGGGTCGCCGCAGAATCCAACGCCGGAGCAATACGCGCGGCTCGAAGCCGCTGGACAGCTTCAATTGCTGACTTCGCCGGAGTGGATTGGCGCCAAAGACGGCCAGGTCGAGTTGAGCTTCGCATTGCCGCGTCAGGCCGTCTCTTTGATTCAAGTGAGTTGGTAAGGAGACTTCAGGTGGCGATGCTACGCCACTTAGCAACGAATTACGGTCATTGAGAAATAAATGCGACAACGTAGGGGCAGACCTATGTGTCTGCCCCGGATTGTGCGCACACTTCCCGGCCGGGGCAGACACATAGGTCTGCCCCTACGTTGAATTGCGTGATTGCGGTTAATTCTCAAAGACCATTATTCGTCACGGCGCCGTAACCGTTACTACGTGGCTATTTTCAAAGGAGGTCGCTATTAAATCACTTCGCTGGCAAATCGCGCTTCTGATCAGCGCGGCTATCGCCATCAGCTATCTGGATCGGCAAACCTTGCCGGTGGCGATCGACGCGATCCAACGCGAGATTCCAATCAACAACACACAGTTCTCACACTTGCAGGTGGCCTTCCTGCTGGCTTACGCCGTGATGTACGCGGGAGGCGGCAAGCTGATTGACGTGTTGGGGACGCGGCGCGGCTTTCTGTTGATCATGCTCTTCTGGTCGCTGGCCTGCGCGAGTCATGGCTTCGCCGCCGGATTCGGGATGCTGGCGTTGAGCCGTTTTTTGCTGGGCGTTGGCGAAGGCGGTGGCTTCCCCGCCGCGACCAAAGCCGTTTCCGAATGGTTCCCGTCGCGTGAGCGTTCTACGGCGATGGGTATCATCAACGCGGGCACGGCGGTAGGCGCGGTGATCGCGCCACCCGCGCTGGCCGCAGTGATCGAGAATCTCGGCTGGCGCTGGGTCTTTTTCCTGTGTGGCGCGGCAGGGTTGTTGTGGTCGGCCTGGTGGATGCGCGAATACTTCGCGCCCGCGCATCATCCCGGACTCTCGAAGTTGGAGCGCAATCAAATCGAAGAAGTATTCGCCACTCCGCCACAAGAAAAAGCCGAGATGTCGTGGCTCAACCTCTTTGCCTTTCCGCAAGTCTGGGGCCTGGTCCTGGGAAAATTTTTGAGCGACGCCGCCTGGTACTTCTATCTATTCTGGCTGCCGAAATATCTTTACGACGAGCGAGGCTTTGACACCAAACAGGTTGGTTATTACGGCTGGATTCCCTATGCTGCGGCGGGAATAGGCAGTCTGCTCGGCGGTTGGTTTTCGAGCCAACTGCTGCGGCGCGGAAACTCGTTGAACTTTTCGCGCAAGGTCGCGTTGGGCGCGAGCGCCGCCGTGATGCCGCTCGTCATCTTCATCACGCAAGTCCCGATTGAATGGGCCATCGTGCTTTTCAGCGTCGCCTTCTTCGGTCAGCAATCGTGGTCAACGCTGGTGATGATTTTGCCGACGGATCTGTTCCCGCGCCGCGTCGTCGGCTCGGTCGCCGGACTGGTCGGTTTCGGCGGGGCGATGGGCGGCGTCGTTTTCAATTTGATCGCCGGGCGCATGCTGGATGCCGGATTCGGTTACGGCCCGGTCTTCGCGATTGTGAGCGCTCTCCATGCGCTGGCATTCATTCTCCTTCTATTTACAATTCGTGAAGTAAAGCCCCTCGAAGTCAAAGGAGCATTTGCGTGAAAATTACTGACGTTCGTACCCGTGTAGTGGAATGGCGCGGCAAGACCGTGCCGCCGCAGCCGCATTTTTGCACGAATCCAATAGACCTGCTGGCGCTGCCAGCAAAAGATTCGATGGCGAGTTTTCGCTTTCATGGGTGGCTGATTGTCGAGGTCTTCACCGACGCCGGGCACGTGGGCATCGGCAACGCCGCGCTCTCGCCGCGCGTGACCAAGCAGGTGATTGATGTTTATTTGAAACCGCTGCTGATCGGCAAAGACCCGTTCGACACCGAATTTTTGTGGCAGAGCATGTATCGGCAGACGATGGCATTCGGTCGCAAAGGCATCGGCATGGTCGCCATCAGCGCCGTGGACATCGCCATTTGGGACGCCCTGGGCAAGGCCACCGGGCAGCCCGTTTTCAAGCTGCTCGGCGGCAGAACCAAAGCCAGGATTCCAGTCTACGCTAGCCGCCTTTACAGCCAGCCACTGGATAATCTGGCCGCCGAAGCGAGCAAGTACAAAGAGGCGGGCTATCGCGCGATGAAGTTGCGTTTCGGTTGGGGGCCGGTGGACGGCGCCGCTGGAATGGAGCGCAACCTGGAACTGGCTCGGACGGTGCGCGAGGTGATCGGCTACGAGATTGATCTGATGGCTGACGCTTATATGGGCTGGACGCTCGATTACGCGCGACGCATGATCCCGCTGTTGGAACCGTTCCGATTACGCTGGTTGGAAGAGGCGGTGATCCCCGATGACATTCACGGCTACGCAGCGTTGAAGGCGATGGGACGCATTCCGATTGCAGGCGGCGAGCACGAATTCACGCTCTACGGCTTTCGCGAACTGATCGAGGCGAAGGCGGTGGATTACATTCAGTTCGACACCAACCGCGTCGGCGGCATCACGCAGGCTCGCAAGATTGCGGCGCTGGCCGAAGCCCATTCCATCCCGGTCATTCCGCACGCCGGGCAGATGCACAACTTCCACATCGTGATGGCTAGTCTGAATTCGCCAATGGCCGAGTATTTCCCGATTGTAGATGTGGAAGTGGGCAACGAGTTGTTCTGGTATATCTTCGAAGGC
>DATCXQ010000381.1:0-12118 GCA_036565725.1 Blastocatellia bacterium | reverse complement strand
GTTTCGCCGCCCGGCGCATACGCGACGAGCCTCCATTCGTCATGCCCATTGACCGCAATCGTGGTGAGCACGGGGGCCCGCTTGGCGACGGCCTGGGCCAGAAACTCTTTGTCCGCCGCCGCCGCCGGGTGTTTGTCAACCGGCGGCGATTCCGCATTCTGATTACGGTTCGCCGCCAGCAACCTGTCGTCGCGGAAGATCGCCAGAAACAGGCTCGGCTGTTGATACTCGCGCAGCGCGTGCGCGGTGGCCACCCGCTCCTCCTGGCCGTTCTCGATCAGCTCTTGATGAAACAGATTGGCGACAGTTCGCGCAGTCATCGTCAGCGAGCGGTCGAAGCGGTCGTGCGCGTCCTTGCGGATCAGCGCGTAAAGGGACAGGCCGAATGCGCCGAGCAACACCCCGAAGATCATGATGTACAACAGCGTCAACCGAGAGCGAACACTACTCATCATCCCCGTTTTCCTCTTCGGGCGACAATATGTACCCGGCGCCGCGTCGGGTGTGAATCAAAGGACTGCCAAACCCTTCGTCAACCTTCTTTCGCAGGCGACGCACGTAAACATCAATGATGTTCGACACCGGATCAAAGTTTTCGTCCCACACGTGCTCGGCGATCTCTTCGCGACCGAGCAGCCGGCCCCGATGCAGCGCGAAATATTCGAGCAACGCATACTCCTTAGCCGTCAGGACAATGCGCCTGCCCGCGCGAACCGCCGTATGGCTGGCGGTGTTCAAAATCAGATCGGCGACCTGCAGCACGGATGGCCTGCAATCCCGGGCGCGACGCAAGAGGGCGCGAACCCGCGCCAGTAGCTCTTTAAATTCGAACGGCTTGATCAGGTAGTCGTCAGCGCCGCTGTCCAGACCTTCGACGCGGTCATCAATCGCGTCTCGCGCAGTCAGCATCAGAACGGGCGTGTTGGCGCCGCGCCCGCGCAATTCGCGGCAAATCTCGAAGCCGTCTTTACCAGGTAGCATCACGTCCAAAATGATCAGGTCGTAATCGTTTATCTCGGTTTGATAGAGCGCCGACTCGCCCTCCGTAGCTATGTCGACGGCGTAACTTCTCTCGCGCAACCCTTTGGCCACAAATCGGGCCACGCGCGGTTCATCTTCGACCAGCAGAATTCTCATTGTTTCACTCCTCGCAAAACTCTATCAGCCGCAAAATGAAAATAAGCGCTCGGCCGCTTCATCAAACCAGATTTGGCCGGATTTGGCTGCCCTGAAGATATTGAAATCGCGCCCCCGGCCACCCCTGCACGCGGTGTAGATCACTTACCAAACTGTCCCGGCTCACCGACGGCGCATGGATGACATTATATCCACCCGCTGCCCTCAAAACACTCCGTGCGGCGCAGTTTCCACGCAGCGCGCCGAACCATTCGAGTTCTGCAACTTTTCCTGCCCAACGACTGAATGAAGCCGCATCACTAAGACGAGATCCGGCATGGTTTTACCGTGAATACGGTTGGAATATTACTGTCGCGAAATTTCTTGTCGCGTTAATCCTACGTTAATCCTCGGTCGGTACAATGATTATCTTGATTAATCTCCATATCATCTCTTTACCAATACATATTCAATAGTTAGTCAGACCTTGTCTGTTGTTGATTGACGTAATGTGTCGGGGATTTTTGAATCACGACATTACTTGTCGTCTTCGGCAGTAGCATGTTTGGGAGTGCTAAAAATGTAAGGCTGGCCGTTTGAGAAAACCCAATAAAATCAGAGGTATTTGTAGACCTCCGGCCTTACATTTTTGGCACTACCGGAGTTTGCGCCAGGTCAGGCGTTTCCCGGCGCCGTGCCGGCGGACTTTCCATTCGCCTTCGCCGTAAACTTTGACGCCGGTCGAGTCTATAACCGGGTGGCGCGCCTTGGACCAATCCTTGACCGGCAAGGTGATCGTCAACCGCAACTCTGCACTCAGATTTGTGCAACAAAGCCCATCAGTGGGAATCCGAATAGCTTACCAGCCAACACAGGTCTGTCTGACTCGGACCATCGTGTTGATCCATCAACTAGAACTTTAGGAAGACTGAACCCATGAATCACAAAAGAACGATATTGATTGCGGTAGCTACTGTCGCATTCTTGCTGACAATCGGCGGCGCTCGGACCGCTCAAACGGCTCAGACTGTTCAGACTTTATCGGAGTCACTCGCCACTACTTCATCCAGGCTGAGGATGTCACGTGGAATTTTGCGCCTTCCGGACAAGACCTCGTTCACGGGGGGCCGATACCTGAGCCTTTTGAAACCGTCTGGCGGAAAACTCGATACATCGAATACACGGACGGCACGTTCCGATTTCGGAAGCCTCAACCTCAATTTCTCGGCGTGTTAGGCCCGATCATCCGCGCCGAAGTGGGGGACACAGTATTAGTCCATTTCCGCAATCGCAGCACAGTGGGGTCGTTCGGCATGCATCCGCACGGTTTTCGCTATGACAAAGACAACGAAGGGGCTCATTACATTCCTGCCGGCGCGGGAGCGGAAATACCGCCGGGCGGCAGCTTCACTTACACCTGGATTGCCGACGAGGACAGCGGCCCATCCCCGGAGGATCCCAGCTCGATCTGCTGGTGGTACCATTCTCACGTCAACGAGCCTCTAGAGACCAATCTGGGATTGCTAGGGCCGATCATCATAACCAGAAGAGGTTCCGCGAGGTCCGACGGGAGCCCGGTGGACGTTGACCGCGAGTTCGTCACAGCCTTCTTCATCTTCAACGAAGCTGAGGGTGAATAACGGGGCCTGATGCACAGCATCAACGGTTACATCTTCGGCAATTTGCGGGGCCTTACGATGAGGAGCGGAGACAAAGTTCGATGGTATCTGATGGGGATGGGGAACGAGTTAGACTTGCACACGCCTCACTTTCACGGAAAGACCGTCCTCTACAAGAAACATCGCACCGATGTCATCGAATTGCTCCCGGCAAGCATGGCGACGGTTGATATGAAGGCCGACAACCCGGGCACATGGATGTACCATTGCCACGTCGCGGATCACCAGGAAGCGGGGATGGTAACAACTTACACCATCCAACGCTAAAACGGAGGTAGGCGATAAACCGCCAGCGGGTTCATTGTAAGTCGCTGGCGGTATTCTGCAGCGCTCTACCAACAACCTCCAATCCGCGCCAGTTGGCCCATAGAATCAATGTCAATCAAATCGGCTGTTGAGAACTCGGCGCCGCATATTCCGGCGCGCCGCCCGTGAAAACCGCCTCCAAACCGCTTTGCGGCCCTCCTAACAAACAAACAGAAGCGGGCCGAATCCCTCCCGGCAGTCACAACCGAATGCAAACATCTGGCCCACGGTTTTCTGAGACAGTCATTCCGTCTGAAGAGTCGCAATAAGTGTGTCGACTGTGTCTCCTACCAATAACGAAGGCTGAAAACGTCTCCGGCCGTTTCAACCGGTCCGAGACTGCGTGCTTTTGCTCAGCAAGTGAGTAACTTTGCGCAGAAGGGAGGCGTGAAGAGCCGTGAAAAGCGACTTTCCCGATTGGCTCGATAGTTGCAGCGCTTCGATATTCGCGGGCAAATTTTCGGAGGTGTGAGATGCCGTGGGAACCAATCATCAAATCGTCGCCAAGGTGGGCGACACTTCTACGCTCGAAACAAGTTAAACGAACTCCGCAATGAAAGGAGGAGTTATGAACAACACGAAGCAAAATATTCTGAACAACGTCAGGACATTCGTACTGTGCGGGCTGGCGCTCGGCTGGCTGCTGGCTATCGCCTACGGTCAGGATAGTGGCAGGCGAGGCGCCAAGACGAAAGAGCCGGCTGCGCCTGAAATTGTGAGCGTGCGACCCATTGGCATATATGGCGAGCCGCATTTGCAACCAGGAAAACAGGTCATTCTGCTGGGCAGAAACTTTTCACCGGTGTTGATCAAAAATCGCGTTAGCCTGCGCACTGTGACAGACAATCCGCAGACGCCGCCGCCCTTCTGCGAGTATGCCGGCGAGATTCACCTTACCTCCGCGAGCCCTGAACGACTGGAAGGTATCGCGCCGCTCTCCATCAAAAGCAACTATTACCTGATCTGGGCGCGTGTGGATGGGGCGGGGCACAGCAAGCCTGTTAAAGTGTGGGTGGGGTCGCAACCTCCCCCGCCGGCGATGCCGATCATCACCGCTGTTGAGACTGCCCCTCATGCGATAGGGAATTGAGTCACAGACGGACGCGCTCACGCGCACGCGCAAACATTATGGCGGTTTGCAATCGCGTGTAGAGGACTGTGGCGCGAGTTGTTTACTCGCGCCTCTTTCCTAATTGGACTCCTGATCAGATGAAGCCGCAAACAGGGCGATTAAACAAATCGCCCCACACCGTGCGCGCGATTGCAAACCGATCTAGTTGCCGGGCGCACCAAGAAGTGGATAGCGTAGGGGCAGACCTATGTGTCTGCCTCGGTCTGGCAATTGCGCCGCTGCGGGGCAGACACATAGGTCTGCCCCTACGCTATCGCGCCGCCGATCCAGATCTTGGTGTGCCGCTGCGCTGGACGGGGGCGCCGCTTCCAACCCCGCAATGTCAACCCACAGCAGTTTGCATTTGTGTGTTCAAGGTATAACGTGCCCACAGCGCTTGAACTACCTACGAATGTCTTCGAGCGCCCCACGCTCAGAGGCTTGCAGCGCTCTTGCGGCGATGACCTCAGATCGAAGCAACGGGTCTGTCGCCCTTTCAGGGCCGGAGGAGTTTTGGCGCTAGCGTCCCAGTGGATTCTCGACCGGTTAATATCCGCTCTCCCTTCGGGACAAAATCGGTGTTTCAGGCTATTTCAACCTGAACACCCAAATGCAAGCTGCTGTAATAACTCAGACTCGGCGAATTTTTCCTCAGCGACTGCGCAATCTCACCAAATCACATCCATCGCAATGCGTCAAATTCAGTGTTTCCCGGCAGGCACGAGATTTGCTCGTCCTTGGTTTCGAGGCGATCAAGCTTGTGTAAGAAGACGCAGTAAGGTCGATCTATTCACTCACTGAGTAAGCGGCGATGAAAAGCAGAGACGCAAAAATCAAAAATTTTAGTCGGGCCAGGCGGTGGACGCTGGTAACGGGAATTGCGTTTATGCTAGTAGCTAGTCCTCAAGCCTGGGCCGGTATTGCATGCCTTTGTGAGCTTCAGTTTGGGCGCCAACATTCATGCTGCCAGACAGCGCATCGATCTAACACTACTGCGGAAACGCATAGCGAAAATACAGCTTCTGAATCTTCGACTTCCTGTGAGACCGCTAGGCAGGCGACAGGCGTCGCTCAGGCGCCCTTTCAATCGCCGGCTGTGACAGTATGCTGTCTTCTGCAACCGCAGAGTGAGCCGCCGGCGAGCTTCGTCCCGGCGCCACCGCAGGTTGACGCAGAGCCTGCTCAATCCGCGGGTAGTCTCCTCTGGTCCGCCGCGTCTGGGCCTGCGCACACTTACAATCCCACCTGTAGGTGTTCTAAACGCCCACTCTATTTAGCCTTCTCATGCCTCCTGATTTAACCGCGCCGCTCGCCGTCGCCCTGACGGACTAACTAGAAGCGCGCCTTCAATTATCGAATGTAGAAAAAGTGATCGCGACGCCGGAGCCCTTGGTGGGCGTCATGCCGAGGCAGTGACGGCGCCTTGGCGGCGGCGCGCGAAATGAGTCCTTCGACCGAGCGTTGACACAATTGTCTCAAAAGGACCCGAACGGTCCCGAAAGACGCGACAAACAATCGAATTCCAAACAAGGAGATAACATGAATAACATCATCACCAAAACAACTCGAATCGCCGTAGCGGCGGCGCTTATCTTTGCCGTCGTAACTTCCAACTACACGGCGTTGGCGCAGGAACATTCCGGTCATGAAATGAAAGCCCCGCAGACCGCTCAGGAACATCGTGACCGCGCCGATCACTACAGGAAGAAAGCGGCCGAATATCGTGTTGAGGCCGAATCGCACAAAAAGATGCTGGCCGATTACAGCAAGGGCGTTGCCAAGAACCCGAAGGACACGGGCGAAAACCCGTATACTAAGAAGATGCGGCTCCACTGTGAGAAGTATATCAACGCGGCGGAAAACCTCGCGCGTGAGGCCGACGAGATGGCCAAGTACCACGAGATGCGCGCTAAGGAGGTGGAAGGCAAATAGCGCCTCTCAGTCACAGGGAGGCGAATTGGGCAAGGCCGGTAAAGGTCTTCAATCCTTGGCGCGCCACAACTAACCCACCGCCGACGCCGGTCTCGCCCCCCCGGCGTCGGCGGACCCCGACAGGAAGGGATGAGGTTATGAAAGCCCAAGTGAAAACACGGGAAGAAATGAACGACGTTCTCGACAGAATTCGCGCTTCTGGCGCTACGGCGATATTCAAAGCTTTAGCCAGTCGGAATGGTATCGCTTCGAGGTCGTCAGTTTTGAAGACAAGTTCGGCGGGCCGAAGGCTTACAACTTTCAATTGAGAGATGTAGCGCCCGCGGCAGCCTACGACTACGTGTGGGGGGCGTCTACCCCTCGAGATTTCGGTCTGATGGCGGCTCGCGCGGCCAGGCAATTCCCCGGCGCGGCTGAGGTTGACTACGCCGGTTGTAAAAGGGAGTCCTGCGCGTTTTCGTAAACTGCCGGACTCCACGCATCAAGCCGATGCGAAGCGCGCGTCGTATGGGTCGATGAAGAGATGGTCGTGGATCATCTTCACGCCGGGGGCGTGACCGACGGCGCCGAGAATCGCTTTCTTTTCATCCCACGATTTGACCGCTCCCGTCAGGGTCACATCTCCTTCGTCGACACTCACTCGGATCCGATTGGCTTCGCGGTCGGCGCGCCTTTCAAGCACGTCTTCGATCATGGACTTCACTCGCTCGGGTTCGACCGGAGGGGCGTAGACCTCGATCTTATTGGTCACCCCACGCACGCTTGGCAGATGCGCGACTGCGCGTTCGGCGTCGGCCCGCTCGCTGTAATATTCGACTTCGCCCTCGAGCGTCACCCAGCCGTTTGTTACGGTCGAATGAATCTTATAGGACGGAACGAGCACGTCCCATTCGAGCGCGAGACGAATGGCTCGCGCAATCTCAGAATCGGTCCGCCGCAGGCTCCCCGTCACTTTCACCTCGATGTCATTGGCGACATCGAGCACGCCGGGAACATTGTGCGATGCCCTCTGCGCGGCCAGTTTCTTCGCATAGCTGTCAACCGTCCCGGTCAGCGTGACGACGCCCTTCTTTACAGTCACGCCGATGTCGCTCCGTCTGAGACGCGAATCCCATTCGAGTTGAAACAACGCATCTTTCCTGATCTCTTCGTCCGATTTGTAAGTCATATATTTCTCCTTGCTGTCAGCCTATGATTTGCTTTCGCAGCAAACCATTTTTCCACCCGTTGTTGGTAAACGCCGGTTTGAGCGGGCGCGCGATAAGCGCCGGGCACGGGGCCTGGCGCAACACCCTGTCGGTGTTCGACCCGAACAGGGCGCGCATCGCGAAACCCGCCCCGTGAACGCCCATACAGATAAGGTCGATCTCGTTCTCTTCGGCGTAGCTCAGGATCTCGCGGTAGGGCTGCCCGCACTTGACCGCCTGGACGACTTGGCGCCACAGATAAGCTTCGTCGGGGATCGAGCGCTGTAGCGCTCGCGCCGCGCGATGGAAATCGAATTCAACGCCCGGCGGCAGATCGGCGGCCACCGGCGCGACCGTGACCGGCAAAACATGAAGCAGGTGAAGCTCGGTTTGATATTCCTGGGCCAATGAAATCGCCAGTTGCAGTGCCAGCTCGGACTCGATTGAAAAGTCCTGCGCGACCAAAATCTTGCGCAAGTCAATTTCACACGAAGTCAATCCTGCCCACTCGCGTTCGTCGGGATGAGTGACGAGGACGGGGCACGGGGCCGTGCGACAGACGGCTTCCGTGACGGAACCGAGGAGCGCCGCCGCTACAGGACGCCGCCGCGAGCGCATCACGATCAGGTCGACGCGGCGCTCCGCCGCCGTCTTGGCGATCGCTTCGCCGGGATCGCCTTCGATGACGATCCCCTCGTAATCGGCGGGCGGACAATGGCCGACGCCCGTCCATCGCCTGACGCAGGATTCCACGCGCTTTTTGAATTTCCCTCGCGCGGCCTCATCAACAGGCGACGGCGCTTCCGCGCAATGACAGACGGTCAACTTCGCCTCGTATGCGCCGGCCAGGGCGACCGCATAGCGCAGCGCCGCGTCAGATTCCGGCGTGAGGTCAGTTGGACAAAGAATGTGTTTGAAGCCAATCATATAATTCATGTCGGCGCTAGTCCGACTCCTCCCAATCGGCGTATCAGCAATGAGCGTGCCTGAGGCCACCGCAGGCCGATTTTCTGGAGAACGAGTGAGTTTGCGGCTCTCCGAGCGAGATGAGATATGGATTCTCACTCGCGCGAATGGGATATTTCCGCAACGGCTGGGCGATATTTCATAGTGGAAAAGCCTAGCCGCCAGTTGAAACCTAAAACTGAATATTGTTTGCCTTGATTGGACTGGAATTTGCAGCGCGCAATCACTCGGACTCATATTAACGACGATAGGTCAGTTCAGAGAGGCGGTTTAAATGAAACGCATCGCGGTATTGACGAGCGGCGGGGACGCCGCGGGGATGAATGCGGCCATCAGGGCCGTTGTTCGCACGGGGCTGGATCGAGGATGGGAAGTCTTCGGCGTCCGCCACGGCTTTGCGGGATTGATGGCCGGAGATTTCCTGTCGCTCGGCGCGCGCGATGTCGGCGGCATCATCCAGCGCGGCGGGACCGCGCTCGGGAGCGCGCGGTGTACGGAATTCAAAACGGAAGAGGCGAGAAGGGAAGCGCTCGATCAGCTTCAGCGGCGAAATATTTCCGCCCTCGTGGTGATCGGCGGCGACGGTTCACAGAAGGGATCTCACGCGATCTCGCAAATGGGGTTCCCGGTCGTGGGAGTGGCTTCGACGATTGACAACGATCTGTACGGCTCGGAGATCACCATCGGCGTTGACACCGCGCTCAACATCGCGCTCGAAGCGATTGACCGGTTGAAAGTCACCGCCTCGTCGCACCAGCGAGCCTTTCTTGTCGAGACGATGGGTCGCGATTGCGGTTACCTGGCGCTGATGGCCGGGATCGCCGGCGGGGCCGAAGCTATTGTGATCCCCGAGGTCGAGACCAATCCGGAACTCATCGCCGCCGAGTTGCGCGGGGCTTACGATCGTGGCAAGGCGCACGCGATTGTCGTGGTGGCCGAAGGGGCTGAGTACAACGCCGAAAAGCTGGCGCGTTACTTCAAGGAGCACCGCGAGCGGTTGGGCTTCGATCTGCGAGTGACGATCCTCGGCCATATTCAGCGGGGCGGCGCGCCCGGCGTCTTTGATCGCTTGCTCGCAACGAGGTTCGGCGCGGCGGCGACTGAACATCTGGCGCGCGGCGAGCATGGGGTGTTGGTGGGTTTGATCAAGGGCGAGATCGCCGCCACGCCGCTCAATGAGGTCGTGGCAAATAAAAAGCCGCTGGATCCTGGCCTATTTGAACTGGCTAGAGCGCTGGCAAAGTAAAGGATGATCCCGCAAATATTGCGTAAAGTCGCCCACTAGTTCGCGGGAAAACCCGCAGCGCTGACCGATCAATCTCCATATCCCCTTGCAATTCCAAGCGCATTCCAACGGCACAGCGCTTGCTCAATTCGAGTTCAGCAACCGAATTACATAACCATCAAAATGGAGGTATTCGTTATCGAAGTCAAAGTCAAATAACCAATCTGAATAACAAGGCGCAGACGGACTTAACACGGCTGTCGCCTTCGATCCGGCCGCAGTAATTATTCAGTGGCCGCTGCGGCCGGATCTTTTACGTTTATCCACCCGCCTGCGCCAACGGCCTGACGACATTTCCACCCAATCCAAAGCTACCTCTCTATTGCGGAATTTTCCGCTAACCAATTCGTAAGATTCCACAATTTGATCCCTCTCCAAGGCTTAAACCTGCTTTTTACCGAGGCACGCTCTTTGCTCAGATGGATTCACGAATGAGTTCTGCAGAGAATCGATCAACAACAGAACTCCAATGGAGTGAATAATGTCTGAACAAAATTTTCCGAAGTCTGTCCCACTCCTGGTTGTTACGATTTTGGAGTGAACACAATGGAACGAAACACTGCGACAAACACATTTCGACTCGGATCGCTTTTCGGCGTCACAATCTCGGTCCACTTCACGTGGTTCGTGATCTTCGCGTTGATAACTTTCTCGATGAGCGGGACGTTCGCCGCGAGCTTTCCGGGACTGCCTCAGGCGGCTCATTTGTTGATAGGCCTCGCCGCAAGCCTTCTATTTTTCGGCTCGGTGCTCTTCCACGAGATGGCGCACTCTCTGATGGCCATTCGCAGCGGGAAGCCCGTCCGCTCTATCACGCTCTTCATCTTCGGTGGAGTGTCGGAGATCGGGAAAGAGGCGGACCGGCCCGGCGAGGAGATCAGGATCGCGTTGATCGGGCCGGTTTCTAGCTACTTTCTAGCAGCGGTTTTCGGCGGCGTCTGGATGCTGAGCCGTGGGCGAGCGCCGGTCATCGGCGAGGTGAGCCAATGGCTGGCGACCGTCAACCTGATTCTCGGCACGTTCAACCTGTTGCCCGGCATCCCTCTCGACGGAGGGCGCGTGTTATGCGGGATCGTATGGAGCGTGACGGGAGATAAAGACCGGGCGACGCGAGTGGCCGTCGGCGCGGGCCGCACAATCGGCTACCTGATGATCCTGGGTGGCGTCTTCATGGCGTTCCGGTTGAACCAGTTGTTCAACGGCGTGTGGCTGGGATTTCTCGGATGGTTCCTGGTCCACGCCGCCGAGATGGAATGGCAGCGGGTCACGGTTGCGCGCGCTATCACTGGCGTAACCGCCTCTGAGGTGATGAGCCGTGATTGTCCTTCCGTCCCTGGCGACACGACCCTCGCCGAGTTCGTCGAACGGTTCCTGCTTCACAGCGGGCGGCGGTGTTACGTTGTCGGCGATAGCGAAGCGCCGCGCGGGATCATCACGCTCAACGACGTGCTCGCCACGCCGCGCGATGAGTGGGGCCGGACGTCGGTGCAGGCGGCGATGCGGCGGGCGGATCAAATCTATTCGGTTTCGCCAGACACGGAGCTTGAAGACGCGCTGAGGTTGATGGATGAAAAGAATATCGCCCAGGTTCCGGTGATGCTCGACGGGCGAGTGCTGGGCATGATCGGTCGCGATCACCTGATCCGCCTGATTCTCAATCGCGCGGCGCTGGCGAAATCGTGACGCGGCGTCGCATCCTTATCACCCTTCTCCCTGTTATTCGCTCCGTTGCGCAACCATTGCATCAATACCCATCGCCGTATTGTCGTTGCAGCGTTTGGGAGCACCGAGATCAAGTTGTGAGTGGAAGCGCAACGACACGCTATTCTTGTTATTACAGCAGTTTTCAGTTGAGTGGGCATATTTCGACCGCGAAGGACGCAAAGGAGCGCAAAGATCAGCTAATAGTTCTTAAGCTCTGCGTTCCTTCGTTACCTCTGCGGGGAGCCATTCTCTTCATTCAAGCGAAATATGCTGTAAGAAGAAATTTTCAGCTACCAGAGGACGCCTCCCTTATTGAAGACCCGCAACGAGCGTGACTTGGCTAAATTGCCGATTTCTCAATGGCTGGAAAATGAAACTGCGGATAATTCCTATCAGGCTAGCGGAAATTTTCGCTGAGTAAGAGTTATTCCGCCTGCCGCCAGCAGGATTCGCTTGGCAGGAAAATGCTGTAAGTCATATTTTCCCAGACATGTAATTTATCTCCCGACGCCACAAGGCTCGTTGGCCCTCAAGTTGCAATTGATTGCTCCGGATTCGGTCAGGAGGAAGATCAATGAAAATCTTGACAGCTATAGATGGTTCGGAATGCCGCAATGCCGCCGTAGAGGAAATGGCGAAGCGGCCGTGGATTGCGGACAGCGCAGTACGAATTATTTCCGTGGCTGAAACCTTGCCGCCGGATGTACTGGCGCAGGCCAAGTGTTCCGTCGAGATCGCGCGTCGCCGCTACGTGTACGACGAAGAAGAATAGGGCCTCGCGCTTCCATTTACTTTACTAAATCAGACCACGTGAGATCGGTACAGTACCGCG
>DATCXQ010000259.1:0-4925 GCA_036565725.1 Blastocatellia bacterium | reverse complement strand
ATTGCCGATGTGTTGGACGACTATGATGTCGATACTATACGACGATTCGCCCAATTGATTGACAAAACCGTCGGCTTGCTTGTTCAAGCCGAGCCGGAGGTCTGATTTGTTCAAAGAACTTGTGAATAGATTAATGGCTGATGCTCCCCGTACCGTACCGCTTGCCGTCCCGTACACGCATTTTCAAACCGCCATAGGTTTGGGCCACGTCATTCATCATTTGTCATTTGTCATTGGCCAAGTGATTCGTAAGGTAATGACAAATGACAAATGATGAATGACAACCTGGTATGAAGGTTGCTTGATCGAGATCGGGATAAGTATGAATTTGGAGGGGAGCATGAAGCCAAGTTCAATCCAGCGATCTATAAAATACGGAGCCGTCGCGTTATTTCTGTTTGTCATTGCGTGGCTCGCGGCCTTGCCGATGCGCGCGCGCGCCAATCCTATCGCTGATTGGGATGTGATCGCTTTCGCTGCCGTCGAGGCTTCTGGGAAGACCGGCCCCGTGACCGCTTGCGACGTCGCGATGGCCCACTTGGCGATGCATGACGCGCTCAACGCCATTGAGCGCCGCTATGAGCCTTACGCTTACGACGCCGTCGCGCCGCGCGGCGCTTCGCTCGAAGCCGCGGTCGCCGCGGCGGCCCACGGCGTCCTGATCGTCAGAATCCCGAATCAAAAAGCGTCGCTAGACGCCGCGCTCGCGTCGGCGCTGGCGGCCATCCCCGATGGCCGGGCTAAGACCGATGGCGTCGGCGCCGGTCGAATGGCGGCGGCGGCGATTCTCGCGCGGCGCGCCGATGACGGCTCAGATGTTGTCAGGCCTTACAAACCCGGCGCGGCCCTGGGCGTCTGGCGCCCGACGCCGCCCGCATTCACGAAGGCCGTCGGCGTGAGCTTCGGCAAAGTTAAGCCTTTTACGATGACCAGTGGCGCACAGTTTGAACTGCCCCGGCCGGCTTACTTCAACCTGGGCAGCGCCGAGTACGTGGCTGATTACAACGAGGTCAAAAGCCTCGGCGGGGCCGACAGCAAAACGCGCACCGCCGAGCAGAGCGAGATCGCGCGCTTCTGGTATGAACCCTCGCCGGGAGTTCACATCCGTCTGGCAAGAGATCTGGCCGTCACACGGAAACTCAACCTATGGGACAGCGCGCGCCTTTTCGCTTTGCTCCATCTTGCCAGCGCCGATTGCCTGATCTCCGGCTACGGGGCCAAGTATCGCTACAATTTCTGGCGTCCGGTGACCGCCATTCGTTACGGGGCATATGACGGCAACCCGCAAACCGCCGCCGACCCGACGTGGAACTCGTACCTCGAGACGCCGAGCCACCCAGAGTACCTGTCAAACCACGCCGTCCTGTGCGCGGCCTGGGCCGAGATACTGGCCCGCTTCTTCGGGACCGACCAGTTCAACTTCACCATGACGAGCGCCAGGCCGTATCCGGGCATCACGCGTTCGTTTAAGAGCTTCTGGCAGTCTGCGCAGGAAGCCGCCGACTCGCGCGTATACGCTGGGGTTCACTTCCGCAGTTCTTGCAGGGATGGCCTTGTGATAGGTCGTAAGATCGGCGCGCAGGTGTTCGATAAATTCCTGCAGCCCGCGTCTGACGCCCCATTGCGCTATGGCGTCATCGAAAATTCCATCGCCGCTTCGGCTGTCAGGTGAACATATCCGTCGGCGCTTTGAAGAAACAGCGATGCGCGTGTAGGCAAGCGGCTGACCTATAACATAGCCGCTTGCCTACGCGCGCGACGCTGTACCGGCATCCTGGCCTACACGTCGAAATCTATCCCTGCATCGCCACGGCAATGTCTTTGGCCGCAATAGCCCCCTGTCCCACGGCGGTCGCCACGCTCAAAGACGCGGGGTGGCAGACGTCTCCTACCGCGTAGACCATTTCAACTGAAGTCCGTTGGCGCTGATCGGCCTCGATGAAGCCCGCTTCGTCCATCTCGACCTGGCCGCGAAACATCTTGGTGTTCGGAGAGACGCCCACGCGTATAAAGACGCCTTCGGTCTCGATGGTTTTGATTTCACCCGTGCGCGTGTCTTCGATGATCAGTCGTTCGACGCGCTCGCCGCCTTCGATGGCTTTGGCTTCGGCGTTGTCGATAATTGTGATGCGAGGATTTTCCCTCGCCTGTTCGAGCCAATCCGGGCGCGCGCGGTATCTATCCGAACGGTGAATGAGCTTGACGCCAGGGCAGATGCGGGCGAGGAGCAAACTATTCTGCACGGCTGAGTCGCCGCCGCCGATGACCGAGACTTTTTTGCCCGCGTAGAGGCTGTGGTCGCGGGTGGCCGAGAAGCTGACGCCGCGAAGTTCGAATCTCTCTTCGCCGGGAATGCCCAGCCTGCGTTTGCGGGCGCCGGTCGCAATGATGACGCCGCGGCCTTGCAGCCACTCCCCGTCGCATCGCGCGCGGTGACGGATCAGATCGACTTCTTCGATCTTGCGACCCGTTCGATAATCCAATTGCAGCAGGTCGAGCTGCGCGGCGAAATGATCGCGCAACTCGCGCCCGTTCTCCGCGATCAGCCCCGGGTAATCGAGTACGCGATGAAACATCTCCAGCATTTGACCGCCCAGTTCCGGCGATTGTTCGAGCAACACGCCACGCAGACCAAGCGAATGACACCAGATCAGGGCGCTCATCCCGGCCGGGCCGCCGCCGATAATAATTATGTCGTGATTCATAGCTCCGACATCAGGTCGGCCATCGCCTGCGGCAAGGCCGCTTCCAGGTTCATCTCCTTGCCGGTCGCGGGATGACGAAAGACCAGGCGCGCCGCGTGCAGCAGGTGTTGTTTCAATTTGTGTTTCGCCGCGAGCGGATCGACCGTCGAAGCGTAGATCGGGTCGCCGACGATCGGGTGTCCGATCAGATCGCAGTGAATCCGCAGTTGGTGCGTGCGTCCGGTGAGGGGTTCCAACTCGACGAGCGTGTGAGCTTTAAACCTGCGTTTGACGCGATAGAGCGTCTGCGCCGGTTTGCCGCCTTCGCCCTCCGGCGTCACGCGCCAGTGCGGCCAGACTTTCGGATCGCTGCCGATGGGCGCGTCGACCTCGCCGGAATCTTTTTCCATGCGCCCGCTGAGGAGCGCCAGGTAGAACTTCTTCACCCGTCGCTCGCGGAAATGTTTCGAGAGCGTGCGGTGCGCGCGCGGCGTCTTGGCGATGACCATCACTCCCGAAGTGTTGCGGTCTAGGCGGTGAACCAGGCCGGGGCGGATCGGCGCGCCGGCGGTCTGCCAGAAATGATAGGCCAGCGCGTTCGTCAGCGCGCCAGATTTCTCCGTGTTCGACGGGTGCGCGAGCAGCCCGGCGGGTTTGTTGACGGCGATGATGTGTTCGTCTTCGAAGAGAATGTCCAGCGGGATCGGTTCGGGAGTGGCCGAAGATTTTTCGGCGGCGAAGATTTTCACCGAGACCCTGTCGCCCGGCTGCAGTCGGACGCCTTTGAGCGATCTTTCGTCGTTGAGGAGGACGTCGCCTTCGGCGATCAGTCGGCGGATGCGAGTGAGACTGATTTTGGGAAGTCGAGTCGCGACGAATTCGTCGAGGCGCGGTTTGTCTGCGCCGGCTTCAAATTCAAAACTCAAGCGATCGGGGTCAAGCATTGCGTCTCGCCAGGTATACGATCAGCGCGATCGCCCCGAGGATGTCGAACCCCATCAGCCAGACCGAGTATTGATGCAGCCTGTCGAACTCGACGCGCGCCGGGTCGTTGGCCGCGAGCTGCGCGATCTCGCCGAGGCTCATGCGCAAATCATGCATCCGCCTCGACACGACGAAATGCGACACGAGCATCGAGACGGTCATCAGCGCGAGCGCGATCAATTCGTAGAGAAACGCCCTGTCGCGCTCCTTCGAAAAAAACAGGAGGGCGATCAAAATCGCGCCGGCGATAATGCCGATGATTTCGAGCGCGTCGAGAGTCCGCGACACCAGCGCGCCCGCGAGTTGCTGCTGTTGCAGCACGGCGAAGGCCGAAGGGGCGACCACGAAGCTGAAAAAGGCCATGGCGCCTAGCCACAAACCCAAAATCGTGAGTCTGGTTTTTTGTAATTTCATTTATCAGTAGCGCGGGACTGACGGGTCAACCTTCAACGACCATTCGTCAATGCCGCCGATCAGGTTTTTGACGTTGGTGAAGCCCTGCGCCGCCAGGTATTGGCAGGCGCGGTCGGAACGCATCCCGTGGTGGCAATGCAGGACGATCTCTTCGCCCTTGTCGGCGAGTTCGTTCGCCCAATTAGGGATCTGCCCCAGAGGTTTCAATTCAGAGCCTTCGATCTTCGCCGCCATGTGTTCCGACGGCTCGCGCACGTCAATCAGGCGGAAACTCTGGCCCGCGTCGAGCCTGGCCTTCAACTCTTCGACGGTTATTACTCCGTAATTCGCCATAACTTTCACTCCGCTCCCTTCGATTCTTCACGCATCCGCTCGATCAACGCCGTCAGCCGTTCGACGTCCGGTTTGGCGCCGGCGATCGAGTGTTTGCTAGTCATGTAACTCTGCCAGTATTCGCTGGCCGCGATCGATTTGACCCGCTCTTCGCCGAGCGCGCTCGCCATCAGCGCGATGATGATACCCGATACCTGGGCGTGTTCTACATAACGCGCGATCACGCCGTAGGCCAACTCAGCCGACTCCAGGTTCCACTCCAGTTCGGCGTCGGGCTGTTTTACATTTTGTATATCTTCCATACTTCGACACAGCGGGATTCAAAATTCAAAATGGAATTGCGAAAAACAGCGCCGCGCGCCCCGATGTTGCGTGATCCGATTTAGCTGTGATCGTCATTTTTTGATAAACGGCAATTCGACCAATTCCGCGCGCCCGAGTTCCGCCTCGCCTTGTTTCAACGTGAATTCGGTTCCGGGCGTCAGGTGATAACGATGCACATAGCCGAGC
>DATCXQ010000363.1:0-2696 GCA_036565725.1 Blastocatellia bacterium | reverse complement strand
GCTCGAGCAGCAGAACGCCGCCGCCGTGGGGGCCGCGCAAGAAGCCATCAGCGAGGAGCAAGCCTTGCGCGCGTCGGGCGGCGCACGCGCGCAACGGCTGCGCGCCCGCCAGGAGCCGCTCCACCAGCGGCTGAACGAGTTGACCGCGCAATGGCAGCAGGAAGAAACACGCCGCCAACAGCTCGCGCAATATGTGGTTGCACTATAGAACTTGTCATTACCCAAACTTTAGCGCGAAATGCGTGTGTCGAATCCTAGCCCGCGAATGCGGGCGATAGAATTAAGCCTGGGGTTGCGCGCTGTCGCGCTCCACCCCAGGCTTTACTCTGACGCCTGCTGCGGCAGGCTGAAAATGTGAAGAGCCGTTTCGCGCTAAAGTTTGGGTAACGACAAGGACTCAAGAAAGCCGCCTCAGCCCAATGATCAGAATGATCACGACCCGCAGAATCATTTCAGCGGAGAAGGGCTATGGGATGTTCCCTGGCTCCTCATTCAGGCGCCAGCCGCGCCGCCTCAACCTGGATCGCGACTAGTTGAGCTTTCAAAACTTCGAAGTATTCCAGCGCGCTGCGCCCGACGCGACGGTCGGCGGCGCCGGCCATCTGCGACAGGCTGCTGAGTTGATCAATCAGCATCGGTTGCGGGTATGGGCCGGGCGCGGTGATGAGCCGGGCGCGAACGGCTTGCAGTTTCGCAATCCTGTCCGCAGCGGTGTTTTGAGAACCCAGGCGTTTGATGACCTCGTCAAGCTGCTGCGCGGCGCGGCGCGCCTCACCCACCATTTCACGAATTTTGAGCAGGAGTTGCAACTGCTCCTGCAAATCGGCGACGGTCACTCCGTCTTTCTCCAGGCGCGGGTCGAGCCGAATATCGAGAGTTTGCGTTCTGCTCCATCCATCGCCGGAAAGCTTGAGCTGATACTTGCCCGGAGCGACCAGCGGTCCCCCGCCGTCGTAACGTAAATCCCAGGTGAACCGATTCGAGCCTAACTGTTTCGGCAACGTGCGGGGGAGTGTCGGCCCGGAGCGCGGCCCGCGCATCTCTTCGTCGCCGCCCGAAGTTGCGCCGCGTTCACTCTGAGCGGCGAACTGGCCCACAGCCTGACTGGCCGCCTGGCTGGATAGGTTTCGAACCACTTTGCCGCTTTCGTCCAACACTTCAAGCCTCAATTCACCAGCCGGTTCCGTAGCCAGGTAGTAATCCACATGCGCGCCCGCCGGCGGATGGTCAGGCGAACCGGGGCCGCCCATCGCCGCATAGCGCGTCCGATATGCCGGGCGAGGCTTGAATAGATGCGCCACAGAGGCTTGCGCCGCGTCGGCGATCTGATGCAGCGGCGTGACGTTGTCCAAAATCCAAAAAGCTCTTCCCATCGTCGAAATCGCCAGATCCTGGCGGTGAACGCGGATGTCGGTTACCGGCGTGATCGGTAGGTTGAGCTGGAACGATTGCCACTGTCTGCCGTTGTCGAACGAGATGAACATTCCAAATTCGGTCCCGGCGTATAACAGTCCTTCACGGTCGGGGTCTTCGCGCACGACGCGTGTGGGGTAGTCGGCCGGGATGCCGTTTCGCCCGTCAGTCAGCCGCGTCCATGTCGCGCCGTAATCGTTGGTCAGATAGATGTAAGGCTGCCAGTCGTCGAGCAGGTAGCGGTAGACGGCCAGATAGGCCGATCCCTTGCGATGCGGCGACGGTTCAATGTTCTGCACGCGCCCGCCGGGCGGCAATCCCTGCGGCGTGACCTTCCGCCAGGTTTTGCCGTTGTCGCGCGAAACATGCGCTGGCCCGTCGTTCGCGCCTGCCCATAGCACGCCCGGTTCGAGCGTCGATTCGCGGAAGGCGTAGATCGTACTGTAGATCTCTTCTCCCGTGATGTCGCGCGTAATCGGCGCGCCGGAGATCACCTGCTTGTCGGGTTCGTTGGCGGTCAAGTCGGGGCTGACGACCTCCCAGGTCACGCCTTCGTCGACGGAGCGATGCGCAACGTGCGAGCAATGGTAGATCACCCGCGGGTCATGGGGCGAAATCTCCACCGGAGAGACGCGCTGAAAGCGGTAGCGAATGTCTTTCGGGTTATGGCCGTAACGGTTCTGCGGATAGACCCAGTAGCTAGACGTCTGCCCGGTCTCGAAATTCGCGCGATAAAACTCGCCCTTGCACGCGCCATAAACGATGTTGGGATTTCGCGGATGCGGGATGATGGGCCCCGTCTCGCAACCCGGGCCCTGCCGCCACATTTGGATCGGGTCATCCACGCGCTCCGTCGACGGCGGCAGGCTCGGCACAATCAGCGTCGAGTTGTCCTGCTGGGCGCCGTAGACGCGGTATGGGAACTGGTTGTCAACCGCGATCTGATAAATCTCGGCCGTCGGCTGGTTGTAGATGGTTGACCAACTCCGCCCGCCGTTCAGCGTGACGTTCGCGCCACCGTCGTTCGACTGAATGAAGATGTCCGGGTTATCAGGGTTGATCCACATCCCATGATTGTCGCCATGCGGCGTCGGCAGCGTGTTAAAGGTCTTGCCGCCGTCGGTGGATTTATAGAAGCGCAGGTTGTTGACGTAGACCGTGTCGGGGTTCTTCGGGTCGGCGTCAATGTAAGTGTAATAGAAAGGCCGCGCGATCAGGCCCGCCGTCTTGTTGATGAGCGTCCAGCTTGAGCCCGCGTCGTCCGATCGGTAGACGCCGCCCGC
>DATCXQ010000359.1:0-6113 GCA_036565725.1 Blastocatellia bacterium | reverse complement strand
TACAAAATGGAAATACGGAAGGCCCCGCCGTTCCTGTTCGCTTATCTGGGCCGCCGCAATGCTAGATTCATTCGCAATCTGGCGGGAGTTATGCCGCTCACGAGTTTCCTGTGCGTCTATCCTCGTAATGAGGACGCTGATTCTATCGCCAGGCTCTGGCAGGCGCTCAAACATCCTGACACAGTCAACAATCTCGCGCGCGTCGGCAAGTCATACGGCGCCGGCGCAATCAAAGTGGAGCCGCGCGCGCTCGAACGATTGCCGATTCCCGATCACGTCGTCGCGGAGCTGAGCCTGACTCCGACACGGTCTCAGACCGCTCTATTTTCCAATTAACATAGATTGTCGGAATGTTTCAGACTTTTTCCCCGCACGCCACGTCAAACGCGTCAGGAGGGTCTGACAATGAAATACTTCATTCTTCCAATCGCAGCCGCGTGCCTGCTCGCAATCTCCGGCGCCGCGTCGCGCCAATTTCGCGCATCGCGATCCGAAGCGATCAATCAAACCTTCAATGTTGACGGCGTCGAGCGCACGGCGATCATTTACCCCAACACAAAACCCGCGCCGAAGGCCGGCGCGCCCCTCGTGCTCGGATTCCACGGCCACGGCGGGAGGGCCGAGTTCGTGGCGCGCAGGTGGAGCCTGCACACGCTCTGGCCTGAAGCCATCGTGATCTATCTTCAAGGGCTTCCCACCGCCACGCCGCGCGACCCGGAAGGCGGCAGACCTGGATGGCAGATTATTCCCGGCGGCCAGAACGACCGAGACGTTCGCTTCGTTGACGCCGTGATCGAGCAGGCGCGGAAACATTACAAGATAGACCAGGATCGTATTTACGCAATCGGCCATTCAAACGGCGCGCGGTTCGCCAACGTGCTCTGGAAGGCGCGGGGCGATAAGTTCGCGGCGTTCTGTTCCGCAGCGGCTCAAGGCGGATTGATGATCCGCGACGCCGCGCCGCGATCAATCTTCGCCATCGCCGGAGAGAATGACCAAATCGTCCGATACGACGGGCAGGTGAGAAGCATTGAGGTTTATCGCGGCGTATTGAAAACCGATTCGTCGAAGGCCGTGACGAAGGGTTACGCGAAGATTGAGCCAGGAATCAATGGGACTGAGCTTGTGACCTATCTTCATCCGGGCGGCCACGAATTTCCGCAGGACGCGTTGCCGCTGGTGGTGGAATTCTTCAAAAGACATTTAAGAAAGGGTTAGCGCGGTTTTCACATCGGTGTACGGGTTAATAGATCGGTTTTCAAATGCGTATACGGATCAGTACCGCGAGCGGTAGCGAGCGTGGCTTAAAGTGAAGCGCGCTCGCTACCGCTCGCGGTACTGATCCAGCAAGTCTTCCCTTACGCGCAATCGCAAACTGATCTAGCGCTCATTTCAAATTCCAGCGCCGTGAACGGCCCGGTTCAGCGCCGCTCGGGCGAGAAGGCGCGTGGAATCTAGCGTAGGCAACGGTGAGTTTGAGTCATTCATGATCAACGGAATCTCGGTGCACCCCAGAATTACAGCGTCACAGCCTTCGCTCTTCATTCGCGCAATGACCTGCTGGTGGTAGGCGACGCCTTCAGGTTTGAACACGCCGTAGACCAGCTCTTCCATGATGATCCGATTGATCTCGTCTCGTTCGGCGCCGCTCGGGCGAACACACTCCAGGTTGAGCGCGGAGAGTTTCTCGGGATACACCTCGCTGTCGACCAGCCAACGCGTGCCTGTGATACCCAATCGCTTGTACCCAAGCTCCGCCGCCTTGCCTGCGACGACCTCGGCAATATGCAGCCAGGGCCTGGGAGACAGTGGCTCCACATAACCGAACGCCTGATGGATGGTGTTGTCGGGGCAAATCAGGAAGTCGGCTCCGATACTTGCGAGTTTGCCTGCCGAGGACAGCATCAATTGACCGACCCCTTGCAGGTCTCCGCGGTCGAGGCAGTCCACGTAGTCGGCCAGCGAATGCGAGTGCATTGAAACCTCTGGGTGGGCATGTGGACCCAGAAGACGCGCGCCCTCGGCGCAAATGGCGCGATAACAGAGCGCTGCGCCTTCGGCGGAACAGGCAATGATTCCGATATGTCGCGGCATAACAAGTATAGGAAGGCTGATTTTACGCGATTAAGAGCGCGAAGGCTAAGGCGTCTACAACGGTCTGAAACAGGCGACCGATTCCGAATTGAGCAAGATTGACGTATCATTCGCCCGTCCGTAGCGATCCTGAAAACCAAATCCACGAAGTCATGCGAAGTTTCACGAAGAGCATCCTTCGGTCTTTCTTCGCGCGCGTGGACCACCATCCCTAAGCGAGGCGCAAAACATGAAGACACACATCCGCTTCTCTAGTCACGCGACATTGATCGCGTTTCTCGCGCTGCTGGCTTTCGGCGCAGCGCTCGTCACAGATTCCAATTCGTCGCATGCGCGGCAGGCTTCTCAATCGACCCCTCTGAGCGGGCTGCGATGGCGCAACATAGGCCCGTTTCGCGGCGGGCGTTCGGTGGCCGTCGCGGGCGTGGCGTCGCAGCCGATGGTCTATTACTTCGGCGGCACGGGGGGCGGCGTCTTTAAGACGACGGACGCCGGCGTCACGTGGGAGCCAGTCTCCGACGGGCAGCCGTTCGGCACAGGTACGGTGGGCGCGATTGAAGTCAGCCAGTCCGATCCGAACGTCGTTTACGTCGGGATGGGCGAATCGTGCATCCGCGGCAACTTCTCGCACGGCGACGGCGTGTACAAATCGGCGGACGCGGGCAAGACGTGGAGGCGTGTGGGACTCGAAGATTCGCGCATCATCGGGCGCATCCGCATTCATCCGAAAAATCCCGACCTGGTCTACGTCGCAGCGCTCGGACACGCGGCAGGGCCGAACGACCAGCGCGGCGTCTTCAGATCGAAGGACGGCGGCAAGAACTGGGATCGCGTACTATTCAAATCGAATAAAGCAGGCGCGGTGGATTTGAGCATGGACCTGTCGAATCCGAACGTGCTCTACGCCTCGATATGGGAAGCGAAGCGCACGCCCTACAGCCTCGAAAGCGGCGGCCCCGATAGTGGCCTCTACAAATCTACGGACGGCGGCGACACGTGGACGGAGATTTCGCGCAACCCCGGCGGGCCGAAAGGCCCCGTGCTCGGCAGGATCGGCGTGGCCGTTTCGCCGGCCAATCCGGAGCGCTTGTGGGCGATCATCGAGGCTGAAGACGGAGGCGTCTTCCGTTCGGACAACGGCGGCAAGAATTGGACGAAGGTCAACGACAACCGCAATCTGCGCCAGCGCGCGTGGTATTACACTCACATCTACGCCGACCCGAAGAGCGCCGACACCGTCTACTTGCTCAACACCGGTTTCTACAAATCGGTTGACGGCGGGCGCACGTACACGACGATCCAGGCGCCGCACGGCGATCACCACGACCTTTGGATCGCGCCGGACGACCCGAACCGAATGATCAACGCCAACGACGGCGGCGCGAACGTCTCGTTCAACGGCGGCAAGATCTGGTCGGAGCAGGATCAGGCGACCGCGCAGTTCTACCGCGTCGCGCTCGACAATGATTTCCCCTATCACGTCTATGGCGCGCAGCAGGACAATTCGACAGTCAAGATCGCCGGCCGCACGACCGGCCCGGGCATCACCGTTAGAGATTGGGAAGAGACCGCCGGCAGCGAATCCGGCTGGGTGCAGCCACATCCGAAAGATTCAAACATCGTCTTCGGCGGGAACTACGGCGGCTATCTCTCGCGACTGGATCATCGCACGGGACAGAATCGCAATGTCACCGTTTGGCCCGAGAACCCGATGGGTTGGGGCGCGGAGGGCATGAAGTACCGCTTCCAGTGGAACTTCCCCATCCTCTTCTCGCCGCACGATCCGAACACGCTTTACACGGCGGGCAACCTGATCTTCAAAACCAGCAACGAAGGCCAGAGCTGGCAGATCATCAGCCCCGACCTGACACGCAATGACAAATCCAAGCTCGGCCCTTCCGGCGGCCCGATCACCAAGGACAACACCAGCGTGGAGTATTACTGCACGATCTTCACGGCGGCCGAATCGCCCGTTCAGAAAGGCGTCATCTGGGCGGGCAGCGACGACGGCCTCGTCCACGTCACGCGCGACGGCGGAGCCGAGAAGCCCAAGTGGGAGAACGTCACTAAAAATATCCCGGGCTTGCCCGAATGGATTCAGATCAATTCCATCGAGGCTTCGCCGCACGACGCCGCGACCGCCTATTTCGCCGCGACGATGTACAAGTCCGACGACTTCCGCCCGTATCTCTACAAGACCAACGATCACGGCAAGACCTGGAAGAAGATCGTGAGCGGCATTCCCGACAACGCATTCACGCGCGTGATCCGCGAAGACCCGATCCGGCGCGGATTGCTTTACGCCGGGACCGAAACAGGGATTTATGTTTCGTTCAATGACGGCGAGAGTTGGCAGTCCTTGCAACTGAACCTCCCCGTCGTCCCGATCACCGACATCGCCGTACACAAACGCGACAGAGACCTGGTGGTCGCCACGCAGGGCCGGTCATTCTGGATCATCGACGATCTGGCTGTGTTGCATCAGTGGAAGGACACAATCGCTCAGGCCGACGCTCATCTCTTCAAACCGGAGGAGGCTTACAGAATGGCAGGCGGCAGTTTCCGCATCCCGTCTGGCGCGGCGATCGGAGAGAACCCGCCCGCCGGCGCTTCGATCTGGTACTACATGAAAGATAAGGCCAAGGGAGAAGTGACAATCGAAATCCTCGAAGCAGGCGGCAAATCGGTGATGAAATTTTCCAGTAAAGCGCCGGAGGCCGCCGCAGCCGAGTCGTCAGGAGGCGGGGACGATGAAGAAGGCCCCAGGCGCTCCCGTGGCCCGGCTCGCCCGTCCGCCGAAAAAGGCTTGAACCGCTTCGTGTGGGATTTGCGCTACCTCGACGCCACGCGCTTCCCCGGAATGATCCTCTGGTCGGGCAATACGTCGGGGCCGCAGGCCGCGCCCGGCTCGTATCAAGTCAAACTGACGGTCGACGGCAAAACGCTGACCGAATCATTCGAGGTCAGGAAAGACCCGCGCGTCTCGACCACACAGGAAGAATTCCAGAAGCAATTCGACCTCTTGACGAAAATCCGCGACAAGTTCTCGGAGACCAGCGAAGCGATAATCGCCATCCGCGACGTTCGCAAACAGGCGCAAGATTACGCCACGCGCGTCAAGGACCAGCCCAACGCGCAACCGATCACCGACGCGGCGAAAGCGCTGGGCGACAAGCTGACCGCGATAGAAGAAGAGCTGTACCAGACCAAAAACCGGAGCAACCAGGACCCGCTAAATTTCCCGATCAGGTTGAACAACAAGTTGGCCGCGTTGGCCGGCGCGATAGCCGGCGCCGACGCGCAACCGACCGAACAACAGGTCGCGGTCTATGAAGATCTCACCGGCCGCATCAACGCGCAGTTGGAGAAATTGAGACAGGCGCTGGCCACGGACGTGCCCACGTTCAACAAGCTCGTGCGCGACCAGAACGCGCCGGCGGTCTGGGTTAAATCGCGGGCGGGCGGCGCGGGGCAGCAGCCGGATTGATATACTGTGGCGGCATGGCTGCGACGCGACACGAAATCGGCTTTAACTCCGAACGACTACGGCGAGCCCGCGAACTGGTTCTCCGCTATGGTTGGAACGCCACCTCTTATCAGATCATCAATCCCGGTATGGAGCTTTGGTTCTCTCCAACCTGCGAGGCGGTCGTCGGATTTGTCCGCGCTCACAACACCCTGGTCGTGGCGGGCGCGCCGGTCTGCGAGGGCGAGCGATTGGCGGAAGTCGCGATGGAGTTCGAGCAGGCGGCCTGGCGCGACGGGAAGCGCGTCTGCTATTTCGGCGCTGAGGCGCGGCTTGAGTCGCTCTATCGCGGCGCGGCTACTCACTCGATGGTCTTGTTGGGCGCCCAGCCGACCTGGCGCCCGCCGAATTGGCTGAAGATAGTTTCGCGCCACGCCTCACTCAGGGCGCAGTTCAACCGCGCGCGCAACAAATCGGTGTCGGTGAGCGAATGGCCCTCGTCGCAGTCCGCAATGCACCCGGCCTTGCAATCTTGTCTTCAAGAGTGGCTGGG
>DATCXQ010000322.1:0-5480 GCA_036565725.1 Blastocatellia bacterium | reverse complement strand
CGAGCCGCCGATGTCGCTGCCGATCTCCAGAAAGCCCAGGCCCGCCGCCAGAGCCGCAGCCCCGCCTCCGGTCGAACCGCCGGGCGTGCGGCTAACATCCCACGGATTGTTCGTCACGCCCGCGACCTGGTTGTACGACTGCCAGTCGCCGGCGAACTCGGGCAGGTTGGTCTTGCCGATGATGATCGCGCCCGCCGCTTTGAGCCTTGCGGCCACGACGGCGTCATCCTTCGGAACGTATTTCTCAAGTTGTTTCGATCCGCTGGTGGTTCTGACGCCGGCGGTGGCGAATGAATCTTTGACCACGATGGGTAATCCGTGAAGTTTGCCCGACGCTTTCTTTCGCGAGGTCAATTCGTCGGCCTTCTTCGCCTGCTCCATCGCCTGTTCTTCGATCAGCGTTACGAAGGCGTTGATCTTCGGGTTGTGTTTGGCGATGCGTTTGAAGACGTGTTCGGTCAACTCGCGCGAAGAAATGACCCCGCTACGCAGCGCTTTGACGGCTTGCGTCGCCGTTCCGAAACTCGGGTCGAATTTTTTGGTTTGCGCGTCGGCTCGCGGAATGAGGCTGATGAACGGAGCGGAGGCTGCGACGGCGGAGGCCGCCTTCAGAAACGACCTGCGGCTGTTACGGGATCGGCTCATATCTAATCCTTCTGTTTGGCGTTGTTTCTTTCCCAGACTTTGGCGAATTTGAGGAAGACACTGTACGCCGTGAACATCGCGATTATCAATCCCTGGACGCCGTCGCGGAAGCCCTGTTTTAAAACATAAGTTCTGATGAACGCGGCGACGGGCAGTACGAAGAGGTCAATCGCGCGAACGCGCTTCTTGTTCTTGTAATGATATTCGGCGGCGAGCGTCGTGTATTCGTCGAGCACGCGATGATGTTCGCTCAGATCGCGTTTTGTGTAATGCAGGAGCTCGCCCGAAAGCGTCTCGACGCGGCCTCGAACGCGGGCGGTTTCGTGAGGCGAAACGCCGTCCCAATAACTCGCCGATTTGCGGTAGAGCCTCATCTGGTAATCAGGATACCAGCCGGAATGCCTGATCCACTGGCCCAGGTAACGCGTGCTGCGAGCGATGCGGAAGCCGTCGGGCAGCGTGGCCGGATCGCGCCCGCGCAGCCTATCAATCGCCGCGCGCAATTCGGGCGTCACGCGCTCGTCGGCGTCGATCCAGAAGATCCAATCGCCGGTCGTTTGCGCGTCGGCGAATTCGTGCTTGTCCTTGTAGCCGCGAAACGGGTGATTGAAGACCTTGTCCGAGTAGCGACGCGCGATCTCGACCGTGCGGTCCTGAGAATCGGAATCAACGACGACGACCTCGTCCGCCCAGGCCACGGTTTCGCACACGGCGGCGATGTTCTCTTCTTCATTGCGGACGATGATGGAGGCGGAGATTTTCAAATGTTTGAAAAACGGGGAGTAAGAGGGTAGTTGTTCATCGGTTGCCGTATGCGTCTATTGTCCGCGGAGAACCTGTTTGACGCTGGCGTCTTTGGCGTCAACATCAACGATAAAATCCCCTCCACGGCGTGATACATAGTCTTTCGCGCCGTAGTTTACGCGCCAAACAGCGTCCTCATCGGCGATCTGGAAAACCGAGATCAGACTTTTCATCACATCCACCCCTGCCTCACGAGCGCATCGGTTAGCCACGGCGATTACGCGCGCTAAGGAAAGAGCTAGTTCGTCTTGAAGCAGGTCAGAATTTAAAACTGCGGCCATAACTCCTCCTATTCTTCTTCGAAATACGTTTCGGTATCAGTTAACTCACGGGTGGCGCCATTAGGCGTAATCAAGTATAGCGCATCCCTCGAGATTACAAATTCGCCAATGTAATTATCGCCTTTCAAATCGGGATCGTCACGCACAGCGCGTGTGTCGGTTTCGCTCGGTTCTTGGAGAAAGTCGCTTCCGGTGTTGGGATGGGTATGAAACGAAGCGACGATTTCGCCCTCGCCAATTTTGCAGCCGTGATGCGGCAGAAGGATGATCGTGTTCCCATCGCCTTTCGGCCATCGCGCCACGCTCAACTTTCCTGTCGCGTTCCGGATAATGAAACCACCTTCTTCGTGACCGCCTGAAACTCCAGGATGTGAATCTCGCCAAGCTTGTGAAAGAGCGTTACGAACAACGGAGTCGCCTAAGATCAAAGGCAAAGTTAGAGGGATTGATACAATTCTCTCCTTTATTCGGGCGGATTCTTTCAATTCATCAATCGTAATGGCTCGTAAAACGGATTCTTGTGGACAATCGCGGCGTTGATCTTCTCTTTCAGAAATCCCTTCAAGTCGGACTCTTTTTCAAGCAGTGAGACAAACTCCTGCAGCGTACAAAGAGCAACGACTATATCCTTGAGCGAGTCGCGGCAAATGGTGATGGCAGGGTCTGAGTAGCCAGAAGCCGAAATGATAATTCCTCTTGACTCGCCGCGGGTGAAAACCCGAACCAAATGCTGGGAGACCTCACCAACTCCCAAAGGCTTATCCCACCACTTCATCTCGACTAGGTAGACTTCGCCATCAATCTCGATTACCCCATCAATCTGTTCGATGATCCCTTCTCCCTCTTCGCCTGTGATCGTAAACGCTTCCTTCAGCAGGATGCCATCTTCGGCGAAGAGCCGGTTAAGGACGGCTTCAAGCAGCTTGCCTCTGCGGTGTGGGTTTTGTTCTTTGAAAAGAGAGAAAAGGTCAGATTTGATGGCGACTATCCTTTCACGACGCCGCTGTTCACGCTCAAGCTTAGCTTGCCGTTCGGCGCGCCGTTCTCTTTGCTCGCGCTCCATCTCTTCGCGCATTCGCGTAAACGAGTCTTTGACGTTTACGACCTGCCTGATCTGCGCGACCAGTCCTTTGGCCTTCAACTGGTCAGAAGGCCAGCATGCCGAGAAGTCTTCAAACTCAACCACGCGTCTAACAACTTCTCTACGTGCTCGCAGCGTGGCGTCTCCGCGCTCATTCAGCCTTTCCAATACCGTTCGCGCAATTTCGTGTTTCTTTATGCTGTCTTTGTCTTGATCGACTCTGCGGGTCACGTCTGTCATCAAATCCGGCTCAACACCCGCTCCTTTAAAGAACGTCAGTACATCCTTCTTGCCTTTAACTACCAGCGGGATTGTCTCCACCAGCAATTCAAACAGTTCGGGCGGATAGTGATACTCCTCAGCCATCAAATCACCTCCATCATTTGCTCTGCCGCATTTACTTCAATTTCGCCAGACATCAAGCGCGGGGCAGATAATGCGCATGCAAACGAGATAGATCAGTGTCTACCGTTTCCATTACCATTCAACACCGCTCTCAGCGCCTGCCCCGTATACGACTTCTTATTTTTCGCAACCGCTTCGGGCGTCCCTTCGGCGACAATCTTTCCGCCGCCTTCGCCGCCTTCAGGCCCGAGGTCGATCACCCAATCGGCCGATTTAATCACGTCAAGGTTGTGCTCGATGATGATCACGGTGTTGCCCAGGTCTACGAGTCGCTGCAGCACGTCGAGCAGTTTGCGCACGTCCTCGAAGTGCAGGCCCGTGGTCGGCTCGTCCAGGATGTAGACGGTGCGGCCCGTGGCGCGGCGCGAAAGCTCCTTGGCCAGCTTGATGCGCTGCGCCTCGCCGCCCGAGAGCGTCGTCGCGGACTGTCCGAGTTTGATGTAGCCGAGGCCGACTTCGTAGAGCGTCTGCAACTTCTGTTTGATCTGCGGATGATTTTCGAGCAGCGGCAGGGCCTCTTCGACCGTCGCATCCAGCAACTCCGAGATATTCTTGCCCTGATAGCGCACGTCGAGCGTCTCGCGGTTATACCGGCGGCTTCGGCAAACCTCGCATGTGACGTAGACGTCGGGCAGGAAGTTCATCTCGATGCGCTTCAGCCCGTCGCCCTGGCAGGCCTCGCATCGGCCCCCTTTGACGTTGAACGAGAAGCGGCCCGGCTTGTAACCGCGCTCGCGGCTTTCGGGCAGCATCGAATAAAGCTCGCGGATCGGGGTGAACAGCCCCGTGTAGGTCGCCGGGTTAGACCGCGGCGTGCGTCCGATCGGCGATTGGTCGATCTCTATGATCTTGTCTATGTGCTCCAGGCCTTCGATCGCGGCGTGCGCGCCTGGTTCGATCAGGCTGCGATAGAGCTTCCGCGCGATGGCGCGGTAGAGAATGTCTTCGACGAGCGTCGATTTGCCGGAACCGGATACGCCGGTGACGACCGTAAGGACGCCGAGCGGGAAGGAGGCGTCGATCTGTTTCAGGTTGTGTTCGGTCGCGCTGCGAACGACGACGGCCTTACCGTTCGGCGAACGGCGTCGTTTCGGAATCTCGATCTTCAGGTCGCCCGCGATGTAACGTCCCGTGACAGATTCGGGCGAGCGCGCGATGTCGCCGGGCGCCCCGATGGCCACGACCTCGCCGCCGTGTGTGCCCGCGCCGGGTCCGAGATCTACGACATAATCGGCGCGGCGGATCGTCTCTTCGTCGTGTTCGACTACGAGCACGGTGTTGCCGAGATCGCGCAACTGTGCGAGCGTGTCGAGCAGCCGTTCGTTGTCGCGCGGGTGCAATCCGATCGATGGTTCGTCGAGCACGTAGAGCACGCCGCGCAACTGCGAGCCGATCTGCGTGGCCAGGCGGATGCGCTGGCCCTCGCCGCCTGACAGAGACGCGGCGGGGCGGTCGAGCGTCAGGTAGCCCAATCCCACCGATTGTAGAAAGCTCAAACGGTCGCGGACTTCTTTCAAAATCCTTCCAGCTATGATCTGTTCGCGCGGCGTCAACTCGACCTCGGCGAAGGCGCGCAAGGCTTCGACGATCGACATCGCGGCGTAATCGGCGATCGAGCGGCCGTTGATCTTCACGGCCAGCGATTCCGGCTGCAGCCTCGCGCCGTTGCAGGCGCGGCATGGCGCCGGCGAGATCAAAGATTCCAGCCCGGACGATTCATCCTCAGGATCGCGCCGGTTCATCGTGTCGAGCAGAAAGGCCGTCGCTCCTTTCCATTCGGCCTTGTATGCGTATTCGCCGTAACGAAACTCGACCTTCTCCTTCAACCCGAAGAAGAACGCGTCGCGCGCCTTTTTGGGAAGTTGCGCGAAAGTCATTTCGGGGCCCACGCCGAAATGGCGCGCGACGGCCAGCAGGGCTTCGCGCAGATAAGCGTCGGTCGCCTTGTCCGAATCGCCGACGAAGCGCATCTCGCCGATCGGGATCGAATCTTCGATTACTATCTTCGACGGGTCCACCTCATTTTTCGTCCCCAGCCCGTGGCACTCTTTGCACGCGCCATACGCCGAGTTGAACGAGAACGAGCGCGGCTCCAGTTGCGGGATCGAGACGCCGCAATCGACGCAGGCCATCCGTTCGGAATAGAGCCGCTCCTCGCCGTCGACTATCGAGACGATGACGACGCCGTCGGTCAGCTTAGTGGCCGCGCGCACTGACTCCTCCAACCGCTGGGCGATGCCGGATTTGATCAACAGGCGGTCGAC
>DATCXQ010000316.1:0-6302 GCA_036565725.1 Blastocatellia bacterium | reverse complement strand
CAAGCCATTCCGGCCGCAAGCCGGTACTCTGAACGCCGTCTGACGATGTGGCGCCTTATTTTCAGGCCAACGGACGCAAGTCGTGTCAATGAAATACGGTAAATGGAAAACCTTCTGTGGTCAGTTATGAAAACAATCCTGCTCTTTTTCACGATAATCTGCTCATTCATTTCTCTCTCCTGCAACAGCGGCACTACAGTTCCTACGCGTAGACCTGCGGTCACTGTCTATGTCACCAACGAAGCTTCCGGCGATCTGAGCGTGATTGACGCCGCAAACAACGAGGTGATCGCGACCGTGCCGCTGGGCAAACGCCCGAGGGGCGTGCACCTCACGCGCGATCGCAAGAATATTCTGGTCGCTCTAAGCGGTTCTCCAATCGCCCCTCCCGGCGTTGACGAAGACACGCTGCCGCCTCCCGACAAAAAAGCCGACGGCATCGGGATTGTGGACGCGGATCGCAACACCATTCTCAAGGTGATGCCCGTCGGCTCGGATCCCGAAGAATTCGCCATCAGCCTTGACGGCGGCAAACTCTACGTCACCAACGAAGACGTAGGGTTGGCCAGCGTTGTGGACATCAGGAGCGGCCAGATCATCAAGACCCTGCCGGTCGGCGACGAACCGGAAGGCGTGGCAATCAGCCCCGACGGCAAAGTGATCTATGTGACTTCGGAAGACGACGGCGCGGTCTCGGTAATCCAAACCGGCGACGACAGCCTCGTGACCAGTTTCAAGGTCGGACGCCGTCCACGCGTGGCCGCGTTTCTGCCGGACGGTTCGCGCGCGTATGTGACGCTCGAAAACGATAGCGCGGTGACAGTGATTGATACGGCGAAGCATGCCGTCTTGCGGACGATCCGTTTTGAAGGCGAGGGCGTCAAACCGATGGGCGTCGCGGTCGCCCCCGATGGCAAGAAGATTTATGTAACTACAGGGCGCTTCGGCAAAGTCTTCGCCATCGACACTGCGACCGATCAGGTGGTAGGTTCGGTAGACGTGGGTACACGGCCCTGGGGCATTGCCATTACGCCGGACGGCAAAACGCTCTACACCGCCAACGGCCCTTCAAACGACGTTTCTGTCATAGACGCCGCCACGCTCAAAGTGACGGCCAAGATCAAAGTCGGCGACCGCCCCTGGGGCGTCGCGATTCTGTCAAGGTAGCCACTATGAAAAACAGCCCGCTCCGACGCGCTCTTCTCGCATTGTTGCTGTTGCCCGCTACGGTTCTGCCTGCGAACCAGTCGAAGGAGATTCCGCTCTGGCCTAACGGCGCGCCAGGCTCCGAAGGCAAGTCCGGACCGGAAGCGGTGCGGCTTGCCGAGAACGGCGAGCGCGTCGTTTCGAACGTTCATCAGCCTTCGATCACGCCTTATCTGCCGCCGAAAGAGAAGGCCACAGGCGCCGCAGTCATCATCGCGCCGGGCGGCGGCCATCGTGAGCTGTGGACCGACCATGAAGGCCACAACGTCGCCCGCTACCTGAGCGCGCGCGGCGTCGCCGCCTTCGTGCTCAAATATCGGCTCGCGCGCGAAGCGAACTCGACTTACACCGTGGACGACCACGCGCTGGCCGACATGCGGCGGGCCATCCGTCTCGTGCGCAGCCGTGCGCCGGAGTGGAACGTCAATACATCGCGCGTCGGAGTGATGGGCTTTTCTGCGGGCGGCGAGTTGGCGGCGCTCGCCAGCATGAGTTTCGACGGCGGTAACAAAGAGGCCGCCGACGCGATAGAGCGAGAAAGTTCAAAGCCTGATTTTCAGGCGCTGATCTATCCTGGCAGTTCTCGGCGCTTCGCCCCGATCAAAGAATCGCCGCCAGTCTTCATAGTGTGCGGATATAAAGACCGTCCCGATATCTCGCAAGGAATGGCCGAAGTCTATTTGAAGTTCAAACAGGTAGGCGTTCCTGCGGAGATGCACATTTACGCCGGCGCAGGCCACGGCTTCGGCATGCGCGACAAGAACACCAACGCCGCCGGCAAATGGCCCGCGCGATTCGAGGAGTGGTTGGGTGATCTCGGGTTTTTGCAGAAGCCGTAGATATTGTGTGATCTTTCGGCGCGCCGCCCGCGCCCGCATCTTGAAACGAATGACAGCGCAATAGAGAATCGCCCGCCCTTTACGTAGGTTCAACGTAAGCGGCGGGCGCTCCGTCTTCGACGACAAGCCCGGTCAGCGGTCTCTCCTCTGAATTTTTCTTTCCGTTAGATTGGGTTCCGATTGCGTATCCGGATGAACCGTCGCGATCAGCCAGTTCGCCAGGCGAGCAGCCGCAGTCCATTCGCCACTACCATCAGCGTGCTTCCTTCGTGGAGAATAACGGCTTCACTGATTCTGACCCACCCGAAGATCGAAGCGACTATGAGGATGGCGCTGACGCCCAGCGCGATGACCAGATTCTGCCGGATCACGTTTGTCGACACTCGCGCCATCTCTACGGCTAATGGCAGTTGCTTCAATCCTTCGCTCATCAGCACGAGATCCGCGGTCTCCAGCGCGACGTCCGACCCCGTCCCTCCCATGGCGACGCCAACCGAGGCTGCCGCTAGGGCGGGAGCGTCATTCACGCCGTCGCCGACCATTGCCACGCCGCCTTCGGCGGCGAGTTTGCGCAATTCGGCGACTTTCCCCTCAGGCATCAGCGGCGCGCGCGCTTCGTCAATGCCGGCCTGGGCGGCTATGGCGGCGGCAACCCGATGGTTGTCGCCCGAGAGCATCACGTGGCGCTTGACGCCGATACGACGCAGCGCCTTCAGAGCGTCTTTCGCTTCCGGGCGCAAGGTATCGGCCAGACCGATAACGCCGAGAAACCGCGCGCCGCGCCTGACGATCATCGTGGTCTGTCCCGCTGATTCGAACTGATTCGCCGTAGTGACGATGGCCTCCGGCATGGCGACGCCGCTAAAAAGCGCAAGACTGCCGACCTCTATCGTTTCCCCATTGATGATCGAGCGGATGCCTTTGCCGTGTATCGCCTCGCAGCTCTCGGCCGGCTCGATTTCAAGACCACGATCCTTAGCGCCCTCGACGATAGCCACGGCCAGCGGATGCGATGAGTGCGCCTCCGCAGCGGCGGTCACGGCCAGCAATTCCGCTTCGGTCACTCCGCTGAGAGACGAGACGGCGACGATGCGCGGCTTGCCGATGGTCAGGGTGCCGGTCTTATCGAAAGCTATCGCTCCGACTCTGCCGAGCGTTTCAAGATGCGCGCCGCCTTTAATCAATATTCCGCTACGGGCGGCCCGCGCGACGGCCGACAGCACCGCGGCTGGCGTCGCAATCGCCAGCGCGCACGGCGACGCGGCGACCAGCAATGAGATCCCGCGCAGCACCGCATCCCTCAAACCGAGCCCCTGAAAGTAGAACAGGAGCAGCGACAGCGCTGGCGCGGCAATCAGCACGATGGGGACGAAAACGCGCTCCAGCTTTTTGGCGAACCGCTGGGTCGGACTCTTCTGCGCTTCGGCCTCCGTGACCAGGTCTACAATGCGCGAAATCATCGATTCGGAGGAAATCTTCGTGACTTCTATTTCGAGCAAGGCTTCGGTGTTGATAGTTCCGGCGAAGACCTGATCGCCTGCGCCTTTGGCGACCGGCGTTGACTCTCCGGTGACCGTCGCCTGATCGAGCGACGAGGCGCCGGCGCGAATCACTCCATCAAGCGGCACACGGTCGCCTGGACGGACGATGACGAGGTCGCCGCGCCGCACCATTCTCACCGGTGTTTCGCTGATCTCGTCTCCGCGTTTGACCCTCGCCGTTTCCGGGCGCAGACTGCCAAGAGCTTCGAGCGCGCGCCGCGCTTTATCCATAGCGCGATGTTCGAGCGCATGCCCGAGACTGAACAGGAAAAGCAGAAACGCCCCCTCGAACCACGCGCCCAGAAAGCACGCGCCGACCGCCGCCAAAACCATCAACGTCTCGATGTCGAAGAGGCCCTGCCGCAGCGAGATCAAAGCGCCGCGCACGGCAAAGAAGCCGCCCGAAATCAGCGCCAGAATGAACAAAGCCGTTGGGACTATTTCAGGCGCGCTGAGAAGACTGCGGCACAGCCAGCCCGCGGCAAGCAACCCGCCCGCCGCGATCACCAGCGGCATTTCCAGCTTCGGCGCGTGCCCGCCTTTGCCCGCGTGATGCGGACAGACGTGTCCGTGTTCAGGCTCTTCGAGTTCAAAGCCGATCTTTTTGACCCTGGCCTTGATATCGCCCAGGGCTGCGATCTGACTGTCGTATTCGACAATGAGTCGTTCGGCGGCGTAAGCGACATTCGCCGTCAGCACGCCCGGCATCTTCCTGACGGCTTCTTCAATCGCGTAACCGTTCTGCGCCGATTCCAGCCCGAGCACGTACCATTTTTGCTGGCGATAGCGTTGCGCGACTTCCGCGCCAATCGTTTTCACGAGCGCCGCCACTTGCGCCAGCGTCACCTGATTATGGTCATAATGTATGCAGATTTCAGCGCCGCCGCCGTCGCGACGCAGGTGGACGTCGGAGATGCCTGTGCGAGCTTCCAGGAGCAGTTCGAGCTTCTCGAACCTGCCAAATTCATCAGTTTCGTCCGGGATAATGATTCCAAGCTCAAGTTGGGCAGCATGCCCACCTGTCTCCGCCTGTCTCGTCCCGACCAGACTTTCGCGATGTTCATGATGATGATGATGGCTGTGATCGCAATGGTGATCGTGGTCGTGATGGTGATCATGGTCGTGGTTGTGATCGCAATGGTGATCGTGATGGTGGTCATGGTCGTGGTTGTGATCGCAATGGCGCCTCTCGTGGTCATGATCGCAGTCTTCGCCGTGCGCGTGAGCTTTGTGGTCATGTCCTTTGCCGTGGCCATGTTCGTGGCGGCATTCGGGACCATGCTCATGCTCTGATTCGTGATCGTGATCGCATTCAGGCCCGTGAACGTGTTGCTTTTTGTGAGGCGATCTGGTCGTAGCCATATGACATCTCCCGTTTCTTGCAGCATCAATGGCGATGGCGTTTGCCGCTATGCGAGTCCCGCTGATTGGCGACGCGTCGACTAGCCGGCGGCGGTTTGTAGTGATCTTTTTCTTCCTCGTCGTGGTCGTCCTCTTCGGGCAGCGGCTGCGTATAACGCTGTCCGGCGACTTCAAGCGTGAAGTTCCGGCTGCCCGACGGGACCTGAAATTCCAGGACAGCTGGAAGCCGCGCCTCGTAGACCTTCAGCACTGCGCCCTTGTCGTCGTAAATCGTGCCGCCGGCCGCGACGGTCATCGTCTCGTCCACCAGCACGGCGACGAGTTCGGCCATCTCTTCCATCCGATCAGCGACGCGATGACACCAAAGGTGGCCGACGCCCGGATACTCGTCGTGGCAGATGTCCTCCATCTGTTCCTCATCCACTTGTTCGCCGACTCCGACCAAAACAAAGTTGAGGCGCGGCAATCTGCCGGCGGCAATCTCTTTGGCGACCTGCACGGAATATGCCTTCACGTCGGCGGCGTCGTGGAGTTGACTGTCGGTGATAATGACCGCCAACCCGCGGCGCGCGCCCCTGCCAACTTCGTTGCGGATGTGCGCTATGTAATCCCGCAGGACGGGAAGCATCACCGTCCCCTTGCCATAAAATTGCGGGCCGGGGAATTTGTAATCATTGGCCTGCGCCCCCGCCAGATCGCCGACGACCTCGAGCTGCGAGCCGTCGCCCGTCGCCCAGTAGGCTACGCGAAGCGCGCCGTCGCGGTCTTTAGAGGCGAGATATTCGATCATCCAGCGCATCTGTGGCTCGACCTGATTGCGAACGGGGCCGAGCTTAGCCAGAATCCCGCGTGGCCCGTACTCATCCTCCATGCTGGCCGAGCCGTCCATATAGAGCGCCACGTCGAGGCCTTCGACCGTAGGGTCGTGCAACAGCGTGGCGATCACATTGCCATCTCGGTTATGAACGTCAGAGAAAGGTTTGACGATGACTTCGTGTTTGTGCGCCATGAAGCGACTCCTGAAGTGATGTGGGGCGATTTGTTTGATCGCCCTGATTGCGGCTTTGTCCGATCAGAAAACAAGCGCGAGTAAACAACCCGAATCCACAGTTAAAGAGGCGAAAATGCGGTTTCGACCAATAACCACAGGCTATTTCATGATTTCGCCCTGGCGCCCATCAAGTGAAAGTGGACGCTTGCTGCGGCCCGGGCTTGCGTTATAACTCCGGGAGAACAGTGGCGCGGACTAATGGCCTTTGAAAATTGAAAATTAAATGCAACCACGCAATTCAACGTAGGGGCAGACCTGTGTGTCTGCCCCGGCGCCGAGGTTCCCAAATCCGGGGCAGACACA
>DATCXQ010000314.1:0-22798 GCA_036565725.1 Blastocatellia bacterium | reverse complement strand
CTCAATAAAGTGAAGTGGCGGCATCCATATTACTGGGCGGGGTTCATCCAATCAGGTGAGTGGGCGAACCTTGAAAGCAAGCGTTGACATAATTTACGTTGAAGAAGAGCAATGACTCAACAGAACAAATGGCGCTCGGCTTTAGAACTCTGGCGCAGGCGGGGCGCATATCAAGCCATGGCCAGTCTATCGACACTTATACTGTTCTTCAGCCTGGAGCCTGCCGTTTCCTCTCTCCAGGCTTTCGGAGGCTCTCTCGGCCGGTTCCAGCAATCAACTCAAGAGCCGCATAACTCGGGAAGCGGAACCGGCGGCGAAAATGATGTACGCGCGCTTGAGCCGGGCCTACCCCATAGACGCGAGATGGCAGGTGGGCAGCGGCACACCTACCGAATCAGGCTGGCCGCCGACCAGTTTTTTAAGGCTATTATTGAACAGGATGGTATTGACGTGGTTGCGCGTCTGCTGGGGCCGGACGGCAAGGAAATCATGGTGTTCAATTCCGAAAGCAGGCTGCGCGGGCAGGAATCAGTTTGGCAAGTGGCTGAAGCAGAGGGCGAGTACCGGGTGGTTGTGGAACCCAAACTGAAGGAGGCGGCGGCCGCCGCCTATGTGATTCGGATCGAGGAAATGCGCGCCGCGACAGAAAATGACCGCGCCCTGCAGGAGGCGCGCAATCTGTATAGGGAAGCCGGCGTTCTGAACGACGCGGGCAAATATGACGAAGCGCTTTCATCCTTTTTACGCGCGCTGGAGATTCGCGAAAGAGTGTTAGAACCGGATCACCCCGACATAGCCACCGCAATCAATCGTCTGGCCATGTGTTACTTCTCCAAAGGTGAGTATTCGAAGGCGGAGCCGATCTACCTGCGCGCGCTGGCCATAAGGGAGAAATCGCTCGGGCCGGAACACCCCGACGTCGCCGGTTCTCTTAGTAATCTCGGGCTCCTCTACTATAACAGGGGAAACTACACGAAAGCGGAGCCGCTCTATGTGCGCGCTCTGGCCATAAGGGAGAAGGAGCTTGGAGCGGAACACCCCGATGTCGCCTCGTCTCTCAATAACCTCGGTATCCTCTACCGCAACAGAGGCGACTATGAGATGGCGGAGCCGATCTACAAACGCGCGCTGGCCATTGTGGAGAAATCGCTGGGGCCGGAACACACTAATGTCGCTCTTTCCCTCAATAACCTTGCGATCCTCTACAATGACAAAGGCGAGTATTCGAAGGCGGAGCCGCTCTCTCAACGCGCGCTGGCCATAAGGGAGAAGGCGCTCGGGCCGGAACACCCTATTGTCGCGAGTTCCCTCAACAGTCTCGCAAGCCTCTACTATCGGAGAGGCGAGTATTCGAAGGCGGAGCCGCTCTATCTGCGCGCGCTGGCCATAATGGAGAAGGCGCTCGGGCCGGAACACCCTAATGTCGCTGCTCCTCTCAGCAACCTCGCGACCCTCTACTATCAGAGAGGCGACTATGAGAAGGCGGAGCCGCTCTACAAACGCGCGCTGGCCATTGTGGAGAAATCGCTGGGGCCGGAACACACTAATGTCGCTCTTTCCCTCTATAATCTCGCGATCCTCTACAATGACAAAGGCGAGTATTCGAAGGCTGAGCCGCTCTATCAACGCGCGCTGGCCATAAGGGAGAAGGCGCTCGGGCCGGAACACCCTTCTTTTGCCAGTTCTCTCAGCAGCCTCGCGACCCTCGACCGCAGCAGAGGCGACTATGAGAAGGCGGAGCCGCTCTACAAACGCGCGCTGGCCATATTTGAGAAGGCGCTCGGGCCGGAACACCCCGATGTCGCAAGTTCTCTCAGCAACCTCGCCGAACTCTCCAAAATCAGGGGCGACTATGCGATGACGGAGTCGCTCCATCAACGCGCGCTGGCTATCCGGGAGAAATCGCTTGGGCCGGAACACCCCGACGTCGCAAATTCACTCGATAGTCTCGCCGTGCTTTGTTTGGCCAAAAATAACAGTGGTCAAGCTATCACGTTTATGTCGCGGGCAAACGCCATCGGCGAACGCAACCTCAAGCTCAATCTCGCTATCAGTTCCGAGCGCCAGACGGTTGCTTACCTCGCCACCCTCGCAAAGCAAACTGACCGGACCATCACCCTACATCTCCACTATGCTCCTAATGATCAGGTAGCGCGCAGCCTTGCCGCCACTCTGATCCTGCAACGCAAGGGGCGCGCTCTCGACGCCACTTCCATAAGCCTCAACGCCCTCCGCGGCCGCTTCAACGAGGAGGATCGAACCCTGCTCGACCAGTTAACCGATGCGCGCTCGCGGATCGCCAGTCTGTCGCTCGACGGGCCGCGGGAGATGAGCGCCGAGCAATACCAGGACCGCATCAAGTCTCTCGAAGATAAGGCCGAGAAGTTCGAGGCCGAGATCAGCCGCAGGAGCGATGAATTCCGCGTCCGCTCCCTGCCCATTACGCTCGAAGCCGTGCAGGCGGCCATCCCCGACGACGCAGCGCTGATCGAGTTCGCTTCTTATCGCCCGTTCAATCCGGAAGCTGCGAAAGATGACGAGGCCTACGGCCGGCCGCGTTATGTGGCCTACGTCCTGCGCCGGCAGGGAGAGATACGGTGGAAGGAGTTAGGCGAGGCGAAAGCCATTGACAATGCCGTAGCCAGATTGCGCAAAGCGCTGCGCGACCCGAAGCGAAAGGACGTGGAGAATCTGGCTCGCATCGTGGATCAAAAGGTGTTTCAGCCACTACGCCCCCTGCTCGGAGATTTGACACGATTGCTCGTCTCGCCCGAAGGGGAGCTCAACCTCATCCCATTCGCCGCGCTGGTGGACGAGAGAAGACAGTATGCGGTCGAGCGCTACTCGATCAGTTATCTGGCCAGCGGGCGCGACCTGCTGCGATTGCTGGCGCCCAGACCGAGCAAAGACGGCCCGCTGGTTATCGCGGCGCCGGACTTCGGAACAAGAAGTCCAGTTTCAGCCTCGCGATTTGGTAAACAAGAGAAAGACGCGTCGGAGGGAAAGGTCAAGGCGGAATCGGCCCGGTCTGTCATCAAGGAGTTCTATTTCCCGCCTCTGCCATACGCGGAGCGCGAAGGCGAAGCCCTGCACGCGTTATTGTCGGACGCGACATTGCTCACTAAACGCCAGGCGACCAAGGCGGCGCTAAGTAAGATCCAAAGCCCCAAACTGCTGCACATCGCGACTCACGGCTTCTTCTTGGAAGACCAAGATAAGCATCCGTTACTTCGCTCAGGGTTGGCGCTGGCCGGAGCCAATGAGCGCAAGGATGATGACAACGGAATCCTGACGGCGCTTGAGGTGACGGGACTCAACCTGTGGGGGACGAAGCTGGTGGCGCTCTCGGCCTGTGACACCGGAGTGGGCGAGGTGAAAACCGGGGATGGGGTACACGGACTGCGCCGCGCGCTGGCGGTGGCCGGGGCAGAGACGCAGGTGATGAGCCTCTGGGCGGTGTCGGACAAAGCGGCGCGGGAACTGATGGTGGCGTATTACGGCAGATTGAATCAGGGGCAGGGGCGGGGCGAAGCTTTGAGACGTGTGCAACTGGAAATGCTCAAGAAAGTGAATCGGCGGCATCCGTATTACTGGGCGAGCTTCATCCAATCAGGCGAGTGGGCGAACCTGGAGGGCAAACGATGAAATTATTTGCCTCGGAGATATTACAAATGATCTACAAGATGAAGTTGCAGAACAAGCGGCGTCCAGCTTTAGAACTCCGGCGAAGGCTTGACGCGTATCAAGTCTTGGCCGGTCTGTTAACACTTTCACTATTTTTCAGCCCGGTGTCCGCCATTTCCTCTCGCCAGGTTTTCGGAGGCTCTTTCGGCTTATTCCAGCAATCGCCTCAACAGTCGCGTGATAAGGAGAGTGGGGGTGGTGATGAAAAGGACGCCCGCCCGCTTGAAGCAGGCAAGCCGATCAGGCGCGAACTGGCCGGCGGACAGCGGCATGCCTATCGGTTCAGCCTGGGCGCCGACCAGTTCCTGAAGGTGATCGTCGAGCAGCAAGGCGTCGATGTAGTGGCGCAGGTGTCGGGACCAGACGGCAAGCAAATCCTGGAGTTCGACTCAGAAAGCAGGCCACAGGGGCAGGAAGAAGTGTCACTGGTCGCCGAAGCGGCAGGCGCCTTCCTGTTGACTGTAAACCCTAAAATGAAGGTCCACTCCGCCGGAAGCTACGAGATTCGGATCGATGAGTTGCGCGCCGCGACGGATACTGACCGCGCTTTGCATGACGCGCGCAAGCAGTTTGAGGAGGCGATCAAACTGCAAGATGCTGGCAAGTACGATCAAGCGCTCCCGTTTGCTGAATGCGCATTGGAGATTCGTGAAAGACTCCTGGGGGCTGAACACCGTGATGTCGCCGCCGCCACCAATAATCTAGCTGGCGTTTACACCGGCAAAGGCGCCTATGCGAAGGCAGAGATGCTCTGTCAACGCGCGCTGGACATCCGTGAGAAGGCGCTGGGCAAGGATCATCCGGACACCGGCGTCAGTCTCAACAGCCTGGCGGAACTCTACTACTTCCAAGGGAAGTACGGGAAAGGCGAACCACTTTTCAAACGCGCTCTAGACATCTTTGAGAAAGCGGCGGGCAAAGATCATCCGCTCACAGCCCAATGCCTCAGCAACTTGGCGGAACTTTATCGAAGGCGGGGGAAGTACGAGGAGGCCGAATCGCTCAACAAACGCGCCCTCGACATCTGGGAGAAGGCGCTGAGAAAAGATAATCAATACACCGCCTACACCCTCGACAGCCTGGCGACGCTCTACAACTCGCAGGGTAGGTATCTGGATGCCGAACCGCTCTTCAAGCGCGCCATCGACATCTGGGAGAAGGCGCTGGGCAAAGATCATCCGACCACCGCCACCGGCCTCGACAACCTGGCGAGCCTATATCGGATGCAGGGTAAGTTTGTGGAGGCCGAACGGCTTCTCAAGCGCGCCATCGACATCTGGGAGAAGGCGCTGGGCAAAGATCATGAGTTCACCGCCACCGGCCTCACCAATCTGGCGAAAATCTATGCCTTGCAGAGGAAATACGTGGAGGCCGAACCGCTCATCAAGCGCGCCATGGATATCCATGAGAAGGCGCTGGGCAAAGATCATGAGTTCATCGCCACAGACATCAACAACCTGGCGAAACTCTATCAAGAGCAGGGGAAATACAAGGAGGCCGAACCTCTATACCAGCGCGCCCTCGATATCTATGAGAAGGCGCTGGGCAAAGAACATCCGTTCACCGCCATCAACATCACCAACATTGCGAACCTCCATACCTTGCAGGGGAATTACGCGCAGGCCGAATCGCTCTACAAGCGAGCCCTCGACATACGTGAGAAGGCGATGGGCAATGAACATCCGACCACTGTCCAAAGCCTCGACGACCTGGCCGTGCTTTACACGGCAGTGGGAGATCTTGTTCAGGCAATAAAGTTTCAATCACGCGCCAATGCCGCCAGCGAACGCAACCTCGCCCGCAACATCGTTATCGGTTCCGAACGACGGAAACTGGCTTATCTGGCCACCCTCTCGGCGCAAACTTTCCGGACCATCTCCTTCCAGCTCCACAACGCTCCAGATGACCCGGAGGCGTGCGCCCTGGCCGCCACTCTGGTCCTACAGCGCAAGGGGCGCGCGCTCGACGCCACTTCTCAAAATCTCAACGCCCTTCGCGGCCGGTTCAACACCGAAGATCGGGCGTTGCTCGATCGGTTGACCGAGACCCGCTCGCAAACCGCCAGGCTCGTCCTCGGCGGGCCGCAGAATATGACCGTCGAGCAACATCAGGCTCGAATCAAAAAACTCGAAGATCAGGCCGATAAAGACGAAGCTGAGATCAGTGGCAGGAGCAGTGAGTTCCGCGCCCAGTACCTTCCGGTAACGCTGGAAGCTGTGCGGGCGGCCATCCCGCCCGATTCGGCGTTGATCGAATTCACCTTTTACCGCCCGTTCAATGTCAAAGCCGCAAACAGGGGCAGAGCTTATGGGAGGCTTCGCTATGTGGCCTACGTTCTGCGCCGCGAGGGGGAAATCAAGTGGAGGGAACTGGGAGAGGCGGAGGCCATCGACACGGCCATTGCGGCGTTCCGCAAGGCCATGCGTGACCCGAAGAGTGTGGAGGTGAAACGCCTGGCTCGCGCCCTTGACGCGAAGGTGTTTCAACCACTCCGGCCGCTTCTTGGAGATATGACCCGGTTGCTGATCTCGCCTGACGGCCCACTCAACCTCATCCCGTTCGCCGCGCTGGCGGACGAGAGAGGACGATATGCGGTCGAGCGCTACTCGATCAGTAATCTGGCCAGCGGGCGCGACCTGCTGCGACTGCAGGTGGCCAGAGAGAGCAGAGGCGGCCCGCTGGTGGTCGCCGCGCCGGACTATGGAAGAAGGAGTCAGGTTGAAGCGGCGCGCCCGGAGAAACAGGAGAAAGACGCGTCGGAGGACGAGGTCAAGGCGGAATCGGCCCGGTCGGCCATCAAGGAATTCTACTTCCCTCCTCTGCCAAACGCGGCGCGTGAAGGCGAAGCCCTGCGCGCGTTATTGCCGGACGCGACATTGCTCACCAAAGGCCAGGCGACAAAGGCGGCGCTGGGGCAGGTTCGAAGCCCCAAACTGCTGCACATCGCGACGCACAGCTTCTTCCTGGAAGATCAGCAGTTGACCTTGGCCGGCGAGCGTGGCGCCGAGGCGCTCACTGATAATCCTGAGCCAGCGATGCAACGACTCGAACGGCGCGGCATCCGCATCGAGAGTCCGTTGCTGCGCTCGGGGTTGGCGCTGGCCGGAGCCAATGAGCATAAGGAAGACGACAACGGAATCATGACAGCGCTGGAGGTGACAGGACTCAACCTGTGGGGAACGAAGCTGGTCGTGCTCTCGGCCTGTGACACCGGAGTTGGTGAGGTCAAAAACGGGGATGGGGTACACGGACTGCGCCGCGCCTTGGCGCTGGCCGGAACGGAGACGCAGGTGATGAGCCTCTGGGCGGTGTCGGACCAGGCGACGAGGGAACTGATGGTGTCCTACTACCGGATGCTGCAGCAGGGACAGGGGCGCGGCGAAGCGTTAAGACAGGCGCAACTGGAAATGCTCAAGGGCGTGAACCGGCGGCATCCCTATTACTGGGCGGGCTTCATCCAATCAGGCGAGTGGGCGAACATGGATGGCAAACGATGACATACAACTTACTGTTAAGCGTAAATGCCTCGCACCCGGGTGATGTAAGCGACCCGGTCGACCGCCAGCATGTAGGCGGCGATGCGGTTGTTGACGCCATGATTTTCGGCGTACTTGACCACGTCATTGAAGCTGGCCACCATAATGTCTTTCAGCCGCTCGTTGACCATTTCCTCTTTCCAGAAATAGCCCATGCGGTCCTGAACCCACTCGAAGTAGCTGCAGGTCACCCCACCGGCGTTCGCCAGTATGTCTGGGATAACGAAGACGCCTTTGCTCTCGAGTATGTCGTCGGCAGCCGCCGTGGTCGGGCCGTTGGCGCCTTCGGCCAGAATCTTGCATTTGATTCTATGCGCGTTGTGGCTCGTGATCTGATTTTCGGTAGCGGCGGGCAATAAGACTTCGCAATCGATCTCCAGCAGTTCGTGGTTCGAGACCGGCTCGGCCTTCTGGTATCTCTCGAAGGTCTTGTGGCTGGCCATGTAGCTCATCACGTCGGGAATGTCGAGTCCCTTCGGGTTGTAAATTCCCCCGTGAATGTCCGAAATCGCCACGACTTTGTAACCGGTCTCGCTCATCAAGCGCGCGGCCGTCCCTCCTACATTGCCCGACCCCTGAATCACGACCCGCGTGTTTTCCCGCTTCATGCCCAGCTTTTTGACCGCCTCGTCGATGACGAAGAGCAGGCCGCGCCCGGTGGCTTCGCGGCGGCCTTGCGAACCGGAAAGTTCGATCGGCTTCCCTGTCACTACGGCCGTGACGGTGTGGCGGGCATGCATCGAATACGTGTCCATAACCCACGCCATAGTCTGTTCATTTGTATTCAGGTCTGGCGCGGGCACGTCTCGTTCGGGGCCGATGAAATCGATCAGTTCGGCGGTGTAGCGCCGGGTCAGCCGCTCGAGCTCGCCCCGCGACATTTGCGACGGGTCGCAAATGACCCCACCTTTCGCCCCGCCGAAGGGGATGTTGACGACGGCGCATTTCCAGGTCATCCACGCCGCCAGCGCGCGCACCTCGTCGATCGTAACGTCGGGCGCGTAGCGGATGCCCCCTTTCGCGGGGCCGCGGGCGAAATTATGCTGCACGCGGAATCCGGTGAATACTTCGATGCGGCCGTCGTCCATAAAAACCGGGATGTAAATGGTGATTTCGCGGTTGGGTACGCGCAGGACTTTATAAAGGTCGGGGTCGAGTTGCAGTAATTGGGCCGCGTGATCGAAACGCGACATCATCGATTCAAATGGATTTTCTTCCCTTATACGATGCAGATCATCTACAAACGCTACTGCCACAAATGCCTCCGAAGAACCTGGGACATTACGCAATAGGACTTATAGAGTGTCCTATAAGTCCTATAAGTCCTATAAGTCCTATTCATGAGATTTGAAGGGGAGCGTTTCGTTCAGCGCCCCGGAGCGATAGCCTTCCAGGTCGAGGGTGACGAATTTAAACCCCAGTTGCTTGAAGACCGCCGCCATGCGTCCGGCCATTTCGGCGTCCAGCGCCCGCGGCATCTCTTCGGGCGCGATCTCGATTCTGACGATGTCGCCGTGGTGGCGAACGCGCATCTGGTTAAAGCCGAGGGCGCGCAATCTGGCTTCGCCACGTTCGATCACGGAAAGTTTCTCGATCGTCACCGGCATGCCGTAAGGTATGCGCGAGGAGAGACATGCCGAGGCCGGGCGGTCCCAAACGGGCAATCCGGCGTCCTTCGCAAGCGCGCGAATCTCGGCCTTGGTCAGCTCGGCTTCGATCAACGGGCTGCGCACGTTCAATTCTTTCGCCGCCTGGCGGCCGGGGCGATAATCCCCCACATCGTCGGCGTTATTCCCGTCGCACACGAATGCATAGCCGCGCTCGGAGGCTAGGGTAGATAGTTTTTTGAACAACTCGTGTTTGCAGAAATAACAGCGGTTCGCCGGATTGGATTGATAGTTTGGGTCGTTGATTTCGTCGGTGCTGATGAATTCGTGCGGGATCGAAAATCGCTCGACTATGGCGAGGGCGTCTTGCCGCTGGAAATCTGGGTAGCTCGGACTTTCTCCGGTCACGGCCAGGGCGCGGTCGCCGAGGGCGCCGGCGGCGGCGGCGGCGAGATAGGCGCTGTCGACGCCGCCCGAGAAAGCGATTATCACCGACCCCATCTCGCGCAGAATGCGGCGAAGCTCAACCTCTTTGAGACGAAGGGACGGAGGGGCCGAAGGGCTATTGATTTCGGATGTAATCTGCCTCTCTCCACACTGTGGTATCTCTACTCTGCCGTCTCTAGGTCTTTCCATCTCTGCGGTCTCTTTTATAAAGAATAACCTCTAATACCCATCGGCGCCCGGTAAACGCATTGCGTGCTGACGACGATCATGTTTCCGGCGTCGTCGAAGGCTAGTCCGACGAGCGTCGAGCCGGAGAGCACGACTTCGGCGTCGCGCCCGTCGGGCGTGATGCGGACGATGCCGCGACGCCCCCGTAACGAAGCCGCCACGTACAAATTGCCCGTGGCGTCGAACGCCAGCCCCTGCGGACGGCCAAGTCCGGCGTAAAAAGTCGTCACGTTCCCCATCGAGTCGATGCGCATCACGTCGCACGAGGAGAGGGTCGGCCCCGTGACGTACAAATCGCCGTCCGGCCCGAACGCCAGATGATACGCCGCGACGCTCGCTTCGAGCGAAGCGAATGGGCGCGACTCGCCGATCTCGTTGACGCGGAAAATCGTCCCGCTGCGGTCGCCCACATAAATCTCGCCTTTGCCGTCAAAAGCCAACCCCGTCGCAATTCCCAGATCGGAAGCCACTGTCTGAACATCCTTGAACGGGGAGATGCGGTAGAGCGCGCCGTCATAACGGCTGGTCACGTAAAGCGCTCCGTCGCGGCTGAACGCCAGGCCCGTCGGGTTGACCAGGTCGGAGATGAAAGGCGCCACAGTGTCGTCGGGAGAGATTTTATAAATCGAAACCGGAACCTTCTGGCCCCGCTGCCCCGAGAACGTCACGTAGATGCTGCCGTCGTCGCGGTCGATGGCGGGGTTGGCGACCGGGTGCAGGTTGTCCGCGATCTTCGCGCCGAGTTTGAACGGTACCGAGCAATCAGTCGTCACGCTCGTTAGCCGCATCTCCTTCCCGTTCACGCCGACTTCGTATTCGGGAATTGCGGCGATCACGCGCGAAGAGGACGCGCTGACCAACCGGCCTCGTTGGGCGTCGAAGAGAACTGCGCAGGCCGAGTAATCAGAAGTGTCATAACCTTCGCAGACGATAGCAACCTCTCCGCCCTCCACGCCGGCGCTGGGGACAACTCTCCTGATCACCCCATTAGTCGAATCTGGCATTACTCGCCCCCATATGGATTTATACCTCAAATCGATCTTATGGAAGGAAACCAATATACGCGAGCGCAAAGATGATGTCTAGAAGCCCATTCTTAGCCAACCCGGCCGCGCCTTTCCCACATCAAAGGCGACGTAGCAAAGTGATGAAAACAAATTTGCCGAAGGAAGAAGGAGGAGGTTATGAAAAAGTCTTTTGCTGTAATTATTCTCGCCTTAATAACATCCGGCGCCGTGACCAGCGAGGTCGCGGCCAATCCGGACAACACCACCATTAACGCCAACACAATCAGAAAAATTCGCAAAGAGCTTGTCACCCTCCCGTTCTACGGTGTGTTCGACAACCTGGCCTTCAGATATGAAGAGGGCGTGGTGACGTTATACGGCCAGGTCTCGCGGCCGACGCTGAAGAAAGCCGCCGCGCGAGTTGTCGAGCGGGTGGCCGGCGTCGATCAGGTGGTCAACAGGATCGAGGTTTTGCCGCTTTCAAACTTCGACGACCGGATTCGCGTCGCGGTCTACCGCTCGATCTATCGCCAACCCGGTCTCGACAGGCTCTCGCTCCAGGCCGTTCCGCCGATTCACATCATCGTCAAGAACGGCCATGTGACGCTCGAGGGCGTCGCGCCGAATAAAGGCGACGCGACGCGCGCGTTCATCGCGGCCAACGGCGTGTCGGGCGTATTCTCGGTGAAGAACAACTTGCGCATCGAGAAGAACAGATGACCGGCGCCGCGCCTACTCTGCGCGGTTCGATTTTGAGTTGCTTCGTGGTTCCTTCCGAGGGGTAAGTTAAGTGACTTGACGGCTGGCGGGCTACGGTCTGCCAGCCATTTTTATTTTCCCGCCGAAATACTCCCCCATAGCCTTTAGAGATTTTCTAAAAATTTCCTTGTAGGGAGCCCGCAATTGGCGATTCGCAGCCTTGTTTTCCGCCCGTTCGGGAAGTAGACTCCGTGGCGGACGTAGCGGCGAAATTGCCCATGTCGGCCTACTCCATTCCCTGATTTACTCGGAACAATCACCATCAAGCAAGGAGACAATTAACGATGAATATGCGCGCGTTGAAACTGATATGCCTATCGCTGCTCTGCGCGGCAGCCTTGGCCCAGGCGTCTCTGGCGCAAACCGGCGGCCCCACCGAAGGAGCATACACCATAACTGCGAACAGCGCCGAACTCGGCACGGTCAATTTCGTGCTGATCCTGAAGCGCGACGGCGCCAAATGGACGGGTGAAGTAAAAGACTCTCCGACGCCGCTCACCATTACCAGCGTCACAATTGACGACAAAAACAAATTAACCATCGTCGCCGACGCGGGCGGCACGTCCGTGACAATCGCTGGCGAATTCGCCAATGGCGGATTCGCCGGCGATTGGTCGGCGGGCGACATCAAAGGCACCTGGAAAGGGGCAAAGAAAGACACCACGGCGGCAGCGGCGAAACCCGACGCCGCGCCCCCCAGCGCTGAGGCTCTTGCCGCGTTCGAAGGCACCTACGAAGCCAAGATCACCGCCGAAGGCCAGGGCACGTTAGATTTCACCCTGGTGATCAAGCGCAGCGGCGATAAGCTGGTCACCGAGGTTCCCAACCCGGGCGACTTGAACATCGTCGGCATAGAAGTCAAAGGGGGCGACTCCGTCACGCTTTCGGCGACGTTCCAGGGCAATCCGTTTCCGTTGCCGGGCAAGCGCACTGGCAATGAGATGGGCGGCAAATGGTCGGCCGGCGGATTCTCCGGCGACTGGTCAGCCAAGAAGAAGTAAGCCGAACTCTAACGAGAAATAGGCCGGTAGTTATCGCAAGATGGCGCCGGCCTTTCATTTTGGGGAATAGGGAGTTGGGAATGCAGAATGCGGATTGGGGAATTCGGAATGGGGAACAGAAAATGGTATCCCTTTTCCGCATTCCGCATTCCGCATTCCGCATTCCGCATTCCGCATTCCCTATTCCCATCTTCTAGAGCGATTCAAACAGGAGAAACCGCATGAAGCTGCGAACCGCGATTTTAGCTTTTTGTGGCGCCGCAGTGGTTGTGGCTCAGGTTTTAGCGCAGACGAAAGAGACGCGGCAGGACAACACCGCCGTTTGCCACACTCCGACTGCGACAAAGGCCGCGACCACGCCCGCGCGTTTGGTAGATGGCTATGGCAATGTTCACATGCCGATCGCCACGAAATCCGAAGAGGCGCAACGGTTCTTCGATCAGGGCCTGGCGCTGCTCCATTCGTTCTGGTCTTACGAGGCCGACCGCTCGTTCGAGCGCGCGGCCCAGCTAGACCCCGAATGCGCTATGGCCCAGTGGGGGATCGCGATGGCCGCCGTGAACGAGAAGCGTCGCGACGAGGCCGTCAAACGCGCGAAGGAACTGGCGGCAAAAGCGAGCGAGCGCGAGAGACTTTACATAGAAGCGGTCGAGGCGCGTTATCAGGGCGAACGGACGACCATTCAAAACAACGGTTTTCTGGGCGCAAGCGAAGCTTATCAAAAGGCGATGCGAAAGATCGTCGCGTTCTATCCGGACGACCTGGAAGCGAAGCTCTTTCTCGCCCTGGCGCTGATGTCCGGCTACGAGCGCGACGGCGCGCCGAAGCCAGGCACGGTCGAAGCGATCGCCTTGTTGCAGGTCACGCTGGCGAAAGACCCGAAACACCTGGCCGCGCATCATTACCTGATCCACGCGACCGAGTCCGGCAAGCGCGCGATCGACGGCGCGCCTTCGGCGGATGTCTACGGCTCGCTCGCGCCGAAAGTCGGACACGCGGTTCATATGCCGGGCCACACCTACGTCCACGTCGACCGCTGGGACGACGCGGCAAGGGCGTTCGAAGGCTCGGCGGAAGTCGATCGCGCCTACATCCGCGACAATAAAGAGACCACGGACCATGCGGCCGGGCCTTACGGCCACAACGTTCATTTCCTCGCGACGGTCTACGGCTATCAGGGCCGTTACCGCGACGCCGTGCGCGCCAGCCAGGAACTGCTCGACGCGACCAAAGCCCCCGACGAACAGAAATCGCGCGCCGCGCTCGAAGGCCGCATCTCGATGTTGCGGGCGCTCGTGCGCTTCGAGAAATACGACGAAGTCCTCAACGGCAAATCGCTGCCCGATGAGGGCGCGTTCGAGGTCCTCAAGGGCTGGCGCTATTACGCGCATGCGCTGGCGAAGATCGGCAAGGGCGATGTGGCGGCCACGCGCGCGCAGATCGAGACTCTCGAACGCGAGATCGCCTGGCTGAAAGAAAAATTTGGCAAGGCCAAAGACCTGCCGCAGGCCGGAAGACAGCGCCAGCAATTGCGAGCCCTGGCCGTCGCCCCGATCGAGCTGCAAGCCAGAATCCTTGCCCGCGAAGGCAAGGCCGCCGATGCCATCGCAAAATTGCGCGAAGGCGTTGAAGAAGAGATCAAGCTCGGTTATTCGGAACCGCCGCTTTATCCAAATCCGATGGAAGAGGTCGCCGGAAAGGTCTGCCTTGAGTTGAAGCAATGGAAAGAAGCCGAAGAGTTCTTCCGCGCCGCGCTCGAACGCGATCCGGGCAGCGGTCGAGCCTACTTCGGCCTGATGCGGGCGCAACAGGCCCTCGGCAAAGACGCCGAGGCGCGTGGCTCCTATGCGAAGTTCGTGAAGGCATGGGCGAAAGCCGACGCCGATTTGCCGGAGATGCGACACGCTAAAGAGTTGGCCGGGACTTACAGCGCGTCAGGGGGGAATTAGAGCGGTATTCAGATCGCTGTGCGGATTAATAGAACGCGGATGACGCTGATAGAGCGGATTGACGCTGATCCTTTTCTGGTTTTATCCGCGATGATCCGCGCCCGTCCGCGTCATCAGCGTTCTATTGACGCGTTCTTTTTAGCAAACCACGGGAACAGGAAAATGCAGGAGAGGAAAATATTTTCAGATTTCACCATCCGGTCGAAAACAGCCTTGACGCCGCGTTCATCCCGCACCGCTGATATTGATTGTAAGCCGCCGCGGCGCGCCTCCTGATTCTCTCTCCATCCTCATTCAACACCCATCCGTCAATCGCCGCTTTCAACACGTAGGCTTCGGGAGCCATCAATCCGGTCGTCCACAACAGCGGACTCGCTCCGGTATTTCGCAGTGGTTCCGCGAAATACCTTTTGCTCAGGCAGGCGAGCATTACCGCGTCGCGCGGGCGGTTATCGGCCTTTTGCGGGCGCGAATCGAGCGAGAAGTCCATCAGCCCGTCGTGACCTACGTAGGCGACCAGATCCGCCCCGCCGCCCGCATGAAGCCCGTCGGAATTCGCCTTGACCGTCTCGACGGCGCGGCCGGCCGAGAAATCGAAGAAATCGGCGACGCATCTTTTTATCTCGCGCCCGCGGTATGCATCGGCGATTAAGTAAACATCTTTGGTCTGATGTTTGAAGACGAGCCGTTCCAAAACCTCGGCGCGCGGATTCCGGCTTTCCGCGATCGATTTCCAGTCGTTCGCGCGTTTGAAGAACGTCTTCACGCCGAACCTCGCGCCCCAATAGAGATTGTTCGCCGGATCGTCGCCATTGCCGATCCGCGCGGGCACGGGAACTATGCCCTGATATTCGTTGTCGCAGAGCGCGACCAGGACGTGGATCAGTTTACCTGAGTTTCGTTTCGTCGACTGGGTCGCGGCTGCGGTGTTTCGACCGCTCGTCGGAGCCTGAGCGACTTCAGGGCGCAAAGGCTCCTGTCCCGCGTTTTGACAGGACGCGAGCAGGGCCAAGAGGAACGCGTTGATCACAACAAACGCTCGACTCATATTCATATTGGGTCAGCGCCGCGGGCGCTAGCGAACGCCACTTCCTCGACCGGAGCCCGCTCGCTACCGCCTGCGGCGCTGATTACTGCGGATTGAATCCTGTCGCGCGGCGGAAAGCCTCGACATACTTGCCGTCTTTCTTTGTCGCGCGGCCTTTCAGATATTCGACCAGCTTCTCAAAATCTTTCGGGTCCCAATCGGGTCGATACTTGTTGATCGAAGGCTCGAACTGGCTGACGTGTTTGCTGACGGCTTTGATCTTCAGGTCGACCACGTCGGTAATATCCACCCAGTAGTTTGCTTCGCCGGCCGCATAGTAAAACATCATCAGCGGTACTTTATAAGGCTTCAGCCCGTCAAGGAGCAGGTGCTCGGGATAATAGAGATGAAATTCCGCGGCGCGGATGGCGTCCGCAGTGTTGAATGCGGCCATCCGGTGGTCGCTCTTGTGCCATCGCTCGCTCCACTCGCCGGGATCAATGCTGAAGACCGCGTCGGGACGGTATTTGCGAATCAGCTTCGCCGCCTGGCCGCACAACGCCTTCGGCTCGGCGTATTCCAACTCGCCGTCGTCATAACCCAGCCAGATGATGTTTTCCTTCGGGACGCCGATGACCTCCATCGCCGCTTCCTGTTCGGCCTTGCGGATACGCGCAAGCCGCTCGCTGGTCATCTCCAGGTCGAAGGAGCCTTTGTTGTCATTGGTGTAAATGACGACGATTATTTTGTTACCGTTGCGCGCCAGCATCGCCATCACGCCTCCGCAGCCGAATACGTCGTCATCGGGGTGCGGCGTGAAAACCATTATCGTCTTGCCGCGCCATTGTTCGACGCGGTCTTGGTTTTCGGTCGGAGCGCCGCCGAGCGCCGCGGTCGAATTTTGAGCATTGATCGCCGTCGTAATTACGCAGATCAGAATCAGCAGCGAAAATATTTGTCGCATTATTCGCCTCACAGGAATGGAATGGAATTTGAAGCGGAGATTAAGTCTTACGGCTTCAAGTCGCAACAGAACGGCGGCGCTTTCGCCGCGTCATCGAAAATTCTCCTCTTCAGCTCGGATCGAAATTGCGCTGCCTTTTCGGCGAGGCTACAATTCGCCCGCGCTTACGCAATCAATAGGAGGTTTGAACTGTGCGCCTTCTTATTATCGCATTCCTGATCTTCCATCCGCTTGCGTTACAAACTGCGGCCCCCCTGGGAGCGCAGGCATCCCTGCCTGCGGACTTCCGGCAAGGGCCGACTGACCTAAGCAAGCAGGCAGGGATGCCTGCGCTCCCAGGGGAATTTCAGCGTCCGTGGGACGACCCGAAGACTGCGCTTGTGATCGATCCTTATCACGCCAACCCCATCGACTGGGACAAACTTAAAACAGAGCCGCGAGTCGTGGCGATAATTCACAAGGCGACGATAGGGGCTTCCAAGATCGACCCTGCCTACTTTACGCGCAAGGAGGAGGCCAGGAAGCGTGGATACCTCTGGGGCTCGTATCACTGGGGCGTTTCCGGAAATCCGGAGGAGCAGGCGGATTATTACCTGGACACCGTCAAGCCCGGGGACGATGAACTGATCGCGCTCGACCTCGAAGACGCCGCCTCGAAGAAGTTGATGAACGCCGAAGAGTCGCTGCGCTTCATCAAGCGAGTCAAAGAGAGGACCGGGCGCTATCCCCTTCTCTACACGAATCACAAGAGCGCAAAGCTACTGTCCGCCAAATTCAAAGGAACCGAGTTCGCCGAGGCGCCTCTTTGGTACGCCCGCTTCGAGAGCGCAGTGACGGACTTCCCCTCCGGGCTATGGCGGTCGTATACGCTCTGGCAGTTTTCGAGCGAGATACGCTCTCAAATGACGCTGCCCGGCGTGAAGCCGGACATGGATGTAAACGTCTACAACGGGACAGCCGACGACCTAAAATCGAATTGGCCATTGACGCGTTCCATGCGACTAAACTGCAGGTGAATCTTGGAGGAGCCGCCGTATGCCAGAACAAGAAGGCGCAACTCTAGAAGCGCTGAGTGACCTTTGCACTCCGTGGCTCATTCACGTGGTTGCGACACTGCGGATCGCCGACCACATAGACGCTGGCGTTGATCAGATCGATTCCCTCGCCGCCGCGGCCGGCTGTGATCGCTATGCCCTTCACCGAACGCTCACGAGCCTTGCGGACAAAGGCGTGTTTGAGGAGACCGCCCCCGGCCGTTTCGCCCTGAACCAGGTGTCTCGCGGCTTACTCGACCCGCGGCAGCGCATCGGGCTTGACCTCAATGGCATTGGCGGTCGCATGGCTCACGCATGGGGAACGCTCCTCGATTACGTTCGTACAGGCAAGCCCGCCTACCACAAGATCTTCGGCCTGCCGTTTTGGGAAGACCTGGACGCCAATCCCGAGGTCGGGGCGAGTTTCGACGACCTCATCGGGCCGACAGGACACGGCACGCCCAACCCTGAGTTCCAGATCAGCGGCGGCTGGGGCGAAGTGCGGAGCGTGGTCGACGTCGGTGGGGGCACAGGGGCGATGCTAGCGGAGATTCTTCGCATACGCCCGGAGATCCACGGAACCTTGGTTGACCTCCCGCGCACCGTCGCGCTCTCCGGCGAGACGTTCCGAGCCGCCGGCGTGGCCGAACGCGTCACATCGGTCGGGCAGAGTTTCTTCGATCCACTGCCGGCGGGCGCTGACATTTATCTGTTGAAAGGAATCCTGAACGACTGGCCCGACGAGGAAGCGACGGCGATCTTGAGCCGCTGCGCCGAGGCGGCGCGTCCAAATGGTCGTATTGTGGTTCTCGGCGGCGTCACGCCGGATGAAGCGCGAAGCGGCCTGGTGATAGAGATGGCGCTGTTGGGAGGTAAGTATCGAACCGTGACCGAATTCCGGCAGATTGCGCGCGAGGCCGGGCTGGAAGTGGTGGCCGCCGAGCGGCAACCCTCCGGCCGCTTCGTCACAGAGTGTCGTCCGATCTGACGCCAACGAGGTGTAGGTAAGGAAGCTGAAGGAGATTACGATGGTGAGAAATTTAATTGCAATGCTAATAGTTATTGCCGGCTACGGCGTTTGTTTTGCCCAAGCCAGCGGGAATGTCAATTATTCGCAGTCAGGCGGTAAGTCGAGAGCAGAGCAAAATGAACGAAACAAGCGGATGCTGACGAAGGAAGAGGCCCCGCCTACCGGCGACAGTATGTTCATCGAAGCCAGCGTGTTAATGAACCTCAAGGCCGATGAGTACGTCGCCATCTTCGGCGTCTTGGAGGAATGTAGCGCCGTGCCCGAGTGCAATCAGAAGATGGATTCCACAATCGCTCAATTCGCCGGAGAATTGAAGAAACTGGGCATAGGTAGCGAGGACATTTTCGTCGACTTTGCGGCGCAGAATAAGATTTACGGTTTTCAGGTGGAAGACAATATTGCCAGGGAAAAGCTGGCCGGCTTTGAGCTGAAGAAAAACGTCTCCATCCATTACAAAGACAAGCTCTTGCTCGACAAGCTGGTTACCGCGGCGGCTGAGGCGAAAATCTTCGACCTGATCAAGGTGGACTATATCGTAACAGACACTGGCATCATCCAGACCAGGCTCATGGAGGAAGCGACAAAAGTTATCAAGAAGAAAGCCGCAGAGTACGAAAAGCTTTTAGGTGTCAAACTTCTACCTCCGGGGCAGGTTTATGCGGCGAAACCCAGCATCTACTACCCCACGGAGATGTACGATTCATACGCCGCCCAGGAGTCGGAGCGAATAATTGGCTATAACGACAGACAGAGATACACAGTCCAGGGCGCGCGAAAGAGCAGAACGTTCTTCTTCAACGGCCTGGACGCAAATGGTTTTGATCGGGTGATAAACCCGGTAATTATTGAGCCTGTTATACAATTTACACTCTACCTCAAAGTCAAGTACGAAATAGAGCAGGCCAAAAACAAGTAATTGGGAATTGCGATAAGGAGGACTCCCATGTCTGCTTACCTCGATCGTGGGATTGGCCGTGCAAGAAAGTTTCTGCTGTATGGCGTTGTGATCGCAACCCTGGCCGCTCTTTCCGGAGGCCGATCGCCGCATGCGCAATCCGGCGCCTTCTCTCCGAGATTGACAAAGCCACGCATCGCGCCCGTACCCGAGCAGGAACGCAACGATGCGCAGCGCCAGATGCTGGCTTCGCGGCCCGACTACAATATTTACAGGACGCTGGCGCATCATACGGAGCTTTTCTCCCGATGGTCCGGCCTCGGCCGGTTCGTGATGAACGGATCGAGCCTGCCGGCCCGTCATCGGGAGATGCTGATGCTGCGCATGGGATGGTTGTGCCAGTCGGAATACGAGTGGGCGCAGCATGCCCGCATCGCGACGTCCAACGCGGGCATGACCGACCAGGAGGTTCATCGCATCGCCGAGGGGCCGAAAGCTGCGGGCTGGACCGATTTCGAGCGCGGCCTGCTGCGCATGGTGGACGAGCTGCGCTACGACGCGATGGTCGGCGACGCGACGTGGCGCGCGCTTCGGGCCGAATACAGCGACCAGCAGATGATGGAAGCGGTCTTCACGGCGGCGCAGTACCAGTTGGTTTCGATGGCGTTGAACAGTCTCGGCGTGCAGTTGGATCCAGGGTTGCGGCATCGGCTGCCGCGTGACCTGCCCTTGCCGCAGTTGGCGCGACCAGCGGCTGGCGCGCGACTCTCGACGCCTCGCATCCAACCGCTCGGCCCCGAGCAATGGACGCCACAACAACGCGAGATGATCGCCCCACAAATCCGCGAGGGCGGGCGCGTGTTGAACCTTTACGCCACTATGCTCCAGCACCCCGGTCTGTACACCCCGCGCGCGTCGTTTGGAACGTATCTGCGGAGTGAAACGAGTCTGCCGCCCAGGACGCGAGAACTGCTCATCATGCGCACGGCGTTCCTGATCGGCGCCGAATACGAATGGGCGCATCACGTCGAGCGATCGCGCGAGGCGGGCTTGACGGACAGGGAAATCGCCCGAATCGCCGCCGGGCCGGACGCCGCCGGTTGGAACGAGGAAAGCCGGGCCGTGTTGCGGGCCGCCGACGAATTGCGCCGCGAGGCGTTCATCACCAATCGCACGTGGGCCGTTCTGGCGAAGCAATACAACACCAAACAACTCGTCGAGATCGTCTTCACGGTCGGGGGCTACACGATGACCGGCCTCGCCATCAACAGCTTCGGGATTCAGACGGAGCCCGGGTATCCGGCCTTTCCTCGATCCAAACAGAAGGGCGCGTCGTCTCGGCAGGCCTCGGCAGGAGAGTGGACTACCTGGGGCGGCGACGCCGGCTTCACGCGCTATTCCCCGCTCGACCAGATCAACAAAGACAACGTCGGAAAGTTGGAGGTCGTCTGGCGATGGAAATCGCTCCCCCACGGCTCCCGCTCCGATGGAAATCTCAAGGCGACGCCGCTCATGATCGACGACGTCCTCTATACGCCCACTGGCGTTAATCAGGTGGCCGCAATCGATCCGGCTACTGGTAAGACGTTGTGGATCTTCACCCCAAACCCCGCTGAGGTCGGCGGGGGCCGTCCCCTAACACTCAGCAGCCGTGGCCTTGCGTATTGGACAGATGGGGCCCGGAAGCGGCTGTTCCACAACACGCTCGACGGGCGGCTGCTTTCTATAGACGCGATGACCGGCCGGGCTGATTCAGCCTTCGGCCGAAACGGTACGGTGAACTTGAGAGAGCGACTGGTCGAAGATCGCCCGGTTCCGATTCTGGGATCATCGTCGCCGCCTACGGTAGTCGGTAACGTCGTCATCGCTCAGGCCGTCAGCGAAGCCACATCGCCGAACAAAGAAGCGACGCCTGGACACATCCGAGGATACGATGCGCGAACCGGCAAATTGCTCTGGACTTTTCACACGATCCCTCAGGCAGGTGAGTTCGGCAATGAAACCTGGGAAAACGGCTCGTGGAAATACACTGGGAACACGGGCGTCTGGTCGATGATGAGCGCCGACCCGGAGCTGGGCTACGTCTATCTGCCCGTGGAAACCCCGACGCATGACTTCTACGGCGGGCATCGGCTCGGCGACAATCTTTTCGGCGAGAGCATCGTCTGCCTGAACGCAAGGACGGGCAAACGAGTCTGGCATTTTCAGATCGTCCATCATGGCCTGTGGGATTACGATCCGCCGGCTGCGCCCATCTTGCACGACATCACGATTGACGGCAGGACGATCAAGGCGGTCACCTTGCTGACCAAGCAGAACATGTCGTTCGTGTTCGACCGCGTGACCGGCAACCCCGTATGGCCTATCGAAGAGCGCCCGGTTCCGCAAATCGTCGTGCATGGGGAGCGGCAATCGCCGACCCAGCCCTTCCCGACGAAACCCGCCATGTACAGCCGCCAGGGCTACCACGAAGACGATCTGATCGATTTCACCCCCGAACTGAGAGCCGAGGCGCTGGCGATCGCCGAACGGTATGTTCGCGGCCCGATGTATACGCCTCCCACGCCGATCATCGGGGGCGGAACGCAGGGCTCGTGGGTATATCCCAGTTACGGCGGCGGCGCGAACTGGAACGGCGGCGCATTCGACCCCGAAACCGGCCTGATGTTTGTGCCCACCCGCAACTCGGTGATGGTCGCGGCGCTCAGCCATGCCGATCCTGCACTCACCAATTGGAACTTCATCCGCGCGCCTACCGAGTATATAAAGGGGCCGCGTGGCCTGCCGATCAACAGGCCCCCCTGGAGCGTCATCACCGCCACCGATATGAACAGAGGCGAGCATGTCTGGTCGCGGTCAATCGGCGGCGCGCCGGACGCGATACGCAATCACCCGGCCCTCAAAAGCCTGAAGCTGGATTTCGACAACATGGGCCAGCCGGGCGTGAGGCCCAGCCCGCTAGTCACCAAGACGCTTTTGTTTCTCGCTGAGGCCGGCAACCTCAGCGGCGATCCGGGCGGCCCGATGTTTCGCGCATACGATAAGCGGACCGGAGCGGTGGTCGCGGAGATCGAACTGCCGTCGAAAGCCACTGGCGCGCCGATGACCTACCTGCGCGAGGGCCGTCAATACATCGTCATTGCCGTGGCGACCCAGCGGCATCCCGCCGAGCTTGTCGCGTTGGCCTTGCCGAATGGCGCAGGGCAATCGCTCGCCAGTCGATCGACCGCGGGCAATGTGACAAGCGTCGCGGCGATCAGCGCGAGCATGAATGACTTGCGCGCGGGTCGTGAGATCTACGCGCGATCCTGCGCCGCGTGCCACGGCGCGAATGGCGAGGGAGTGAGCGGCAATACCTCGCCGCTGGCCGGCCTGTCCGACCTGGAATCCATCCGGCGCGTGGTCATCCAGGGCAGCATTAAGATGCCGCCGATGCGGACGCTGTTGACAAAGCGGGAAATCGAGCAGGTAATCAAGTTCGTCGCCGTGGAACTGAACAGAAAATGACTCCTAAGACAATAGCCACGTAGTGACGAATAATGGTCTTTGAGAATTACTTGCAACAACGTAGGGGCAGACCTATGTGTCTGCCCCGGCTTGTGCGCACACTTCCCGGCCGGGGCAGACACA
>DATCXQ010000311.1:0-10566 GCA_036565725.1 Blastocatellia bacterium | reverse complement strand
TGACTTATGAGACGGCCGCTTGCTTACGCGCGCGGTACTGTACCGATCTCACGTGGTCTGATTTAGATGCCCTTCCATCTTTCAACCGAAATATATGCCGACACGCAAAATAAAATTGATAGTAATGACTGCCTTGCCAATCCTGTTTGGCCTGGGAACACTATATGTCCTTTTATTCACCGGTTCGAGCGTGTGGCTGTCACCCGCAATCAAGACCGGCGCCGCCGGTAAGCCGCTGGCGTTACATCCAACCAATCCGCACTATTTCCTCTTCCGCGGCAAGCCCACGGTCATCATCACTTCGGGCGAACATTACGGCGCGGTGATGAATCTGGACTTCGATTACGTGAGATACCTGGACACGTTGCAACGCGACGGCATGAATCACACGCGGATGTTCACCGGCGCGGCTTACGTCGAGCCGCAGGGCGCGTTCAATATCGAACGCAACTCGATGGCGCCGGCGCCCGGTCGGTATATCGCGCCGTGGGCAAGAAGCGCGACAGGCGGATATGCGAACGGCGGGAACAAATTCGATCTGAGCAAATGGGACGAGAGCTACTTTCGCCGCTTGAAAGACTTCATCGAGCAGGCGGGCAAACGCGGGATCATCGTTGAGGTCAATCTCTTCTGCCCGTTCTACGGAGACGCGCAGTGGAAGCTCAGTCCGTTCAACGCCAGCAACAACGTCAACGGCCTGGGCAATGTCGGGCGGCTCGACGTATACACGCTCGATAAACACGGCGGCCTGCTCGAAATTCAGGAACGGTTCGTCCGCAAAATCGCCGCTGAGCTGAAGGACTTCGACAATATCTTCTACGAAATTTGCAACGAACCTTACGCGACCAACATCCCGATGAATTGGCAGGAGCGCATCGTGGACGTAATCGTTGACGCGGAAAAGAATTTGCCCGCGAAGCGTCTGATCTCGCTCAACATCAGTAACGGCTCGCAAAAGATTGAGAAGCCTCACCCGGCGGTCTCGATCTTCAATTTTCATTACGCCGCGCCGCCCGATGCAGTCGCTTTAAATTATGGCTTGAACAAAGTCATCGGCGACAACGAGACCGGGTTTCGCGGCGTGAGCGATGATCCGTACCGTATGGAGGCCTGGGATTTCATCGTCGCGGGCGGCGGCCTTTACAACAACCTCGATTACTCGTTCACCGTAGGCCACGAAGACGGTACGTTCGCTTACCCGGACACACAGCCGGGCGGCGGCGCGGCGTCGCTGCGCAAGCAATTGGGCATCCTGCGCGATTTTATCTACGGCTTCGATTTCGTGAAGATGATGCCGGACAATTCGGTGATCAAAGAAGGCGTCCCCCAGGGGATGACCGCGCGGGCATTGGTCGAGCGGGGAAGGGATTACGCAATCTACCTGCGCCCGGTAAGCCATTCTCTGTTCTCAGCGCGTTGGACAGGATTCCTTGAGCCGGAGTTTTCCGAAGAATACACGTTCTACACGCGTTCGAATGACGGCGTGCGCTTGTGGATTGACGACAAACCGGTGATTGACAATTGGACCGATCACGCAGAGACCGAAGACAAAGGGACCGTCAAATTGGAAGCGGGCAGAAAGCACCGGATCAAGCTCGAATACTTTTATGCCGGCGGCAGTGGCGTGATTCGGCTGTTCTGGTCGAGCATGAGCCGTAAGCGGGAGATCGTGCCGGCGGATCGGTTCTCTATCGCCGATGGATCGAAACGCGGGTTGCAGGCCGAATACTTCGGCGGCGTCGAATTGAAGCAACGCCTGCTGGCCCGGACTGACGAAAAGATTGATGGCGCCTGGGGTAATGGCCTATCGCTTTTTGCCCGACCAAACCCTTCAGAAACAATTTTGACGGTCGAACTGCCCGCCGGTAAATACGCCGCGGAATGGGTAGACACGAAAACCGGAGCAATCGCCAAACGCGAAGAGTTCAAACACGACGGAGGAGCGCGCAAACTGGCCGCGCCCGATTACAAAGACGACATCGCATTGAGGGTGAAAAGATGATATTGAAGAAGTCCGCATTACTTTCTATCTTTTGCCTGCTTGCAGGCGCGGGCGCAAGTCGGGCTCAAGACGCCCGAAAAATCATGGAGGGCGTTTACAAGCAGGACACCAGCCGCGACACGATCTGGCGCGCAAAGATGGATGTAGTAGACAAGAAAGGGATTCTACGCAGCAAGAAGTTCACGATTCGCAAACTCGGCGGACTTGGCAATAGCAAGACTCTTGTGCGATTTACCGATCCGCCGGAGGTGCGCGGCGTCGGTGTGCTTTCGATCAACCAGGGCGGCGTAACCGACCGTCAATGGATGTACACGCCCGCGATACGACGCGTCCGCCGCCTGGCCGCGCAGGAACGCCGCCAGCGCTTCTTCGGCTCCGATTTCACCAACGAGGACGTGTCTGAGCGCGTGCTCGACGATTTCACTTACAAGCTCATTGGCGAGGACGAGGTGATCGACGGGCGCAAGACCTACAAGATCGAGGCGCGCCCCGTGTCGCCTGACAAATCCCAATACGCTTACGTCTACATCTGGGTCCCGAAAGACGCGCCTTACTCCGCGCTGGTCGAGATGTACGACAAACAAGGCCAGAAACAGCGGATTCTGAAAGCCGGCAATCTAGAAAAAATCTCCGGCATCTGGGTCGCCAAGCGGGTAGAAATGAGCACGCCCGCCGAAGGCACGAAGACGATATTGACGATCGAAGACATTCGCTTCAACACAGGGTTGAAAGAAGATATGTTCACGCAGCAAGCTTTGGAAAAGCCGGATATATAATGCAATTGGGATTTCGTTATAGCTTCTGAGCGAAAGGACACTCCCGCGTTGAAAGAATTTCGAAAGAGAAAATCATTGGCGCGACTGGTCTTGCTTGTCGGATTCATCGTCGCGGCCTGCGTTGTTTGGTCGCGCGATGACGCGGCAGGTTATCAGGTTGAACACCTGCGTTGGATTGAAGCGGGCGCAGTCGGCCCGCTGCCTGCCGAGATGCATTTCGGCAACGCCCACGGAAAGCTCAGCGTGTTGAACGCGGCAGGGCCGATCGAGATGAAGGGGCATCCGTTCTTCGAGCCGTTGGGCTTGAATTCGCGCGCCTGTGTGACCTGTCACCAGCCCGCGAACGCGATGAGCGTCTCAGTCGAAGCCTTGCGCGAACGATGGCGCGTGACCAACGGCGATGACCCGATCTTCGCCCCCGTGGACGGCTCGAACAATCCCAAACTGCCGCAGGCCCCGGAAAGCTCACACTCACTGCTGCTCAATCGCGGGCTCTTTCGCGTGGGCTTGCCGTGGCCGCCGCGCGACGCTAACGGCAAAGTCATTCAGCCCGAATTCACTATCGAAGTCGCGCGCGACCCGACGGGCGTCAACCTCGATGACACGTTCGGCTTGAAAGGAGTCAACCCGACGGTGTCGGTGTTTCGGCGCCCGCGCCCGGTCGCCAACATGAAATACGTGATGTCGCCAGACGACTTATTCAACGTCAAGACGGGGACGTTGATGGCGGTTGATCCTGAAACCGGTAAGCCGGCGAGCATGAATCTGATGTCGGACGCGCGTCATCTGACGCTCAAACAACAAGCCAACGGCGCTTATCGTGACCATCAGGAAGGCCGCCAGGGCGCATTGCCGCGCGATGAGTTGGATAAGATCGTCGCTTTTGAAAATCAGGTCTACCTGGCGCAAAGCCACGACCGCTGGGGCGGCAGCCTGGTCGAAGCGGGCGGGCCGCCGGGCTTAGGTCCGCGCGCGATGGCGGACGGTAATGTTCATGCGCTTGCCAACAACGACCGCGACCCGGTTTTTCGTTTGTTCGACGCGTGGAAGAATCCCGCCACGATGGCGAAAGAATTGACCGAAGCGCAGCGCGAGTTTCGCGCTTCGGTGGCGCGCGGCAATGACGTGTTTATGTTTCGCCAATTCTGGATTCGTGACGCGGCGCACATCAATTCCATCGGCCTCGGCAACCCGATCAAACGAACGTGCTCGACGTGCCACAACGCGCAAATGACCGGACAAGACCTCGCGCCGGGATGGGTGGACGTCGGCGCAACGAACTATCCGACGTGGACGGAACCGCCCGTCTTCAGCGATAAAGCCGAGTTGCCGGTCTTCAAACTCACATGTGACAAAAGCGCTACGCCGCATCCTTATCTCGGCCGCGTGATTTACACGAACGATCCGGGGCGCGCTCTGATTACTGGCAAGTGCGCGGACATCGGCTCCATCGTGATGGGGCAGTTTCGCGGCCTGGCCGCGCGCGCGCCGTATTTTTCCAACGGTTCGGCCAAGAACCTGCGCGAACTCGTGGATTTTCATGATCGCCGCTTCGATATGAAATTGACCGAGCGGGAGAAAGTGGATTTGATCAACTTTTTGAGCGTCTTGTAGGAGGCAGTGATGCGCAAAGCTCTGACTGTGTTGTTATTCCTTGGGGCGCCGTTTCTGGCAAGCGGAACCGCCGCGCGGCGTAATGACCGGCCGCCCGCCGATCGGCGCAACTTCGTCGCCTGCCCGATTGTGCGCGACACGAAAACCTTGCCGTGCTGGCTGGCGGAATACGAAGGCGAATTATATTTCCTCGGATTGCAGGGCAGCAGCGCGTCAGAGTTTTATCCGCCGCAGTTGAACCATGAAGTCCTGGTCGAAGGCGCAGTCACTAACGAGCCGCGCGTCTGTGGCGGCATTCCGCTCAAGCCCGTCAGGATATCGGTCATTGCGGAACTCAATCGCGCCTGCAATACGCTGTTGCCCGCCGAAGACGGGATGGAAGCGCCTGCCGCTCTGGCGCGGCGAGGCGCCGAAGACATGCGAAAGCCCGGAAGCGACGTCACTCAGCGTGATTTCACCGTGCCGTTCGACTTCGACAGCGATTACCTGACCCTGCATACGACGCGCATCGTGGGAGAAGCCGCGCGCGTGGCGAAAGCGGTAAAGGCCGCGAAAATCGAAACGCAGGGTTACCGCGCGACGACGTGGCTGTCGAACGGCAAGAAATTCACTGAAGCTCAAACCATCGCGGAAAAGCGAGCGAAAAAAGTGGGTGAAATCCTCGTCGGCCTCGGACTGCCTGCGGCCGCTGTGAGCGTCAATTGGAAAGGCGAGCCTGAACCTTGCGACGGCGTCACTGACCCTGACAAGCGTCGTGTGACAATCAAAATTGTTCCTTAATCAAAAGAAAAAGGAAACCAATTATGAACACCAATGACTTAATTGCGATTGACGTACATGTTCATCTCGAAACCGAACTGGACGACAACGAAGCCAACGAAGCGGCCAAGAAATATTTCGGCAATTCCGGCGTCGGACACAACCGCTACGAACTGGCGGAGTATTACCGCTCGCGCAAAATCGGCTGCGTGATTTTCAGCGTGGACGAACGGCTGACGAGCCGTCCGCCGATTCCGAACGACGAGGTTGCCGCCTTCGCCGCCGAGAACGCCGACATCATGTTCGCCTTCGCCAGCGTCGACCCGACGCGCGGCAAAGAAGCCGTTGATGAAGCGAAACGGTTGATTGCCGCGGGCGGCATTCGCGGTTTCAAGCTGCATCCGCCGCTTCAACAGTTCCACCCGAACGACAAGCAGGTCTATCCGTTTTACGAAGTCATCAACGAATCCAGGCTGCCCGTGATCTTTCACACCGGCCACAGCGGCATCGGCGCCGGGATGCCTGGCGGAGGAGGCGTGCGATTGAAATACGGCAATCCGATGGACATTGATGACGTGGCCGTGGACTTCCCCGACATGCCGATCATTATGGCGCACCCGTCCTTCCCCTGGCAGGACGAAGCCATCTCGGTGTGTCTGCACAAACCTCAGGTCTACATTGATCTGTCGGGCTGGTCGCCGAAATATTTCTCGCCAACGCTGGTGCAATACGCGAACACGCTGCTGAAACACAAGGTGCTGTTCGGCTCGGATTACCCGCTGATCGCGCCGGATCGCTGGATGACGGACTTCGAGAAGATTGCCATCCGCGACGACGTGCGACCCTTGATTCTGAAGGAAAATGCGGTACGGCTGTTCGGGCTGGAATAACAGCCGATTAAGCGTTCGCGACGTTTTAAGGCCTGGCCGAAATAATCTCGTCGGCGCTTAGATCGGCAAGCAAATGCGTGTAGGGGGCTCCGGGCGCGAGTTGTTTACTCGCGCCTATTTCCTGATTGGACTCGTGATCGGACAAAGCCACAAACGGGGCGATTAAACAAATCGCCCCACATCACACATGCATTTGCTTACCGCCGTAGCTGCCTACTTGACGACAAAAATGACGCCAGTTGAATGGATCAGATTCAGCCACAGTAGACTTCCCCCATTCATCTCATAATGGGAGTCTACTGTTTTTACAACACAACCCTTCTCATGACGCCTCCAATATATTTACCTTAATATCCTCATCCTCAATCACGAATTCATAGAGTGTTTTGTTGATGGGTTCAATTGAACGGTCTGGATGGTAGATCAAACCGCCTCCCGAAGGAATGCCGATTGCCGGAAAGCCGGACTTGGTCATATTGAGAACCCGCCGAATATCATGCCATTCATTTTTTTCATCATGAACGCCGACGATGAATGGGACCAACCCGAATGTCCTTATCAATAGATCCTCAGACTGTGCGCCTTCAGGCCAGGCATACAAACCGATTTGCATCGCCCCCGCTGAAACTCCAATCAGAACAGCTCCGTTCGAATATCTATCCACGATGAGTTCTCGCAATCCAGTTTCTTCAAATACTCGCCACCCTCTCACTGCATCACCTCCGGCAAGCAAGATGATGTCCGCATCATTGAGGAAAGAAATATCCTCATCGGTTGGAGAGGAAGGCGCCATGCGACATCGATGGATTCCGATCATCTCCATCGCGGCTTCGAAGATGCTGTAATACTCAGGATCGTCTTCATTCGATGCTCCGATGTATGCCGCTTTCGGTGAGGAGACGTCTATCACATCTCTCACAGAGTTGAGAAACGGGGTATCGCCTCTATGCCAAAATAAGAGTTGGCTGTCGGCCAGAAGGAACATAGGTTTGACTATGGAATCCACAATCTTCCCACTATGATTCATAGATTTCTATTTACAGCGCTCTATAAATTTCGTTCGGTAAAATCTCGACCAGACATCCGGGATGGTTCTGTTGCAATAAAACAGGCGGTTTGTGGTCAGATCTGATAGACCTCACCTACCCATCTTATACCGGGAGCCTGCTGTGGCTGAATCCGATCCATTCAAATGTCGTCATTACCAGGACGAAATCATCCTCCTCTGCGTACGCTGGTATCTGCGTTATGCTCTCAGCTATCGTGACCTCGAAAGAAATGATGCGGGAGCGCGGCCTCTAGATCGCTCATATTCACCAATCAGCCTATAAAGACAAAGATGCCTTCTCATTCTTTGGTTTTGAGTAAACCTTGTATTTGCAGCCATTCGCCGAAGCGCTCGACCCACCCATCCACCGGCAAGCCGCGTTTGATCATGCCGAATCCATGACCGCCCTGCGAATATATGTGCAATTCAGCGCTACGTCCGGCGGCTTTCCATTCCAAATAGAGTTTGGCGCTGCTGACGGCGGCGACCGGATCGTCACTGGCGACGGCAATGAACAAGGGCGGCGCGTCAGCCGCGACGCTATGTCCGTTCGTGGCGCCGCCATATATCGGCGCTGCGAAGTTGGGGCGGCTCTCCGCGTCATTTTTCATAACTACGCCCATGGTGAGCATGCCGCCTGCCGAGAATCCCATCAGGCCTATGCGGTCGGGGGCGATGCCCCATTCCGCCGCCCGCCCGCGAACAAGTCTGACGGCTTGCGCGCCATCGGCGATTGCGAACTCGACGGCCTGGCTCCTTGCGGGATTAGGCGAAGGCGGCGTCGCCGGGGCCGTTGAATTGGGCTGCGTCGCGCGCGCCATCGTGGCGGCTCGCTGGCGGTATTCTTCTTCCGTGCCCGTATCCATCAGGCGATATTTCAGCACAAAGGCCGCGACTCCGCGCGCTTGCAGCCAGCGCGCCATATCGGAGCCTTCCTTCTCCATTGCCAGACGCATAAAACCGCCGCCCGGCGCAACGATGATGGCCGTGCCGTTAGCCTTGCCGCGTTCTGGCAAATACGCTGTCAAGGTGGGTTGCGTGACGTTGCGAATGCGCGTTTGTTTGTCGGGGTTGACGAACGAAACCTCTTTTTGTTTGGCGTTCTCCGAACCGGGCGCGACGCCGGAATACAATGAAATCACAGGCTGTTGCGCATAAGTTGATGCGGCCAGGCTCGAGCACAAAATGAGCAGTGCAAGGACAAGCTGGTCCGTTTTGATTTTCATCGTTGAGACTCCTGATGTTTCCTCACAGCGTTGGTGGTTAGCAAGCATCCGCGCGTAATGCGTGTGGTAAGGCCGCCACGTCGCATAAAAAATCGCCGGCGATACCATCGAAGCCAGTCCGACCGTCAGCGCCACTGAAAGGCCGACCATATTCGGTTGGTTTGGCGAGCAATGCTACGCGAGCGCGTCTTGACGAGCTTTCCGTGCGTTAATGGTCTTTGAAAATTAACCGCAACCACGCAATTCAACGTAGGGGCAGACCTATGTGTCTGCCCCGGCCGGGAAGTGTGCGCACAAGCCGGGGCAGACACATAGGTCTGCCCCCTACGTTGTTGCAATTAATTCTCAAAGACCATAAACGCACGGCTAAACTCAGGCCGTCGCTACGCGGCGAAGAATGCGAGCATATCGCGAACCCTCGGTGAGATGGTAGGGCTGTCGCCTCGCCGAAGGACACGTCATTCCCCAGCGCCCCCCGCCATTCAGGGCTAGCGAGGCGTACTCAGATATTCCCAGTCGCCGGCTTTGGCGGCGCGTCCGAGCAAAACGATTTGTCCGACGTGATAAGCGACGTGCGCGAGCGCGCGGCAGAGGGCGGCATCCGCCGTCATGGCCTCGCCTTTGATGATCACGGTTTTGGGCAAGTCGTCATCACTCAATCCGGCCAACACAGTTTCAAGCTGTGACCAGGCCGCAGTCCAATACGCTTCCACTTCCGCGCGCGCATAATTCACCTCGGCGAATTCCGCCGCGCGGTCGCGCCACTCTTTTTCGCCGTCCGTCGTCATAAAGTCGGTAAAGCGTGAAATCAGATTGCCGTGCAGATGGCGCACGATCACCCCTATAGAATTGGCTCCGGCGGCAGGCGATACATTGAGCGCCGCGTCGGAAAGCTGCGCCAGCGTTTGGATTCCCAGCTTTTTGTATTTGGCAAATTCCGCGACGTATTCTTTCAGCATCTTCAATCCTTCGGCGCCTTCCTCTGTGGCGTGGCGAAACATCGCAGCATCCTTTCGTAATCCGGCGCCATGCCCGTAAATAGACGGAACGCTTCGGCGGCCTGAAAGACGGCCATGCCGCTGCCGTCCATTGTACGGCAACCCAGGAGTCGCGCTAACTTCAGCAATTCGGTTTCTAGCGGAAAGTAAATAATCTCGGCGACCCAATGCGCGGGCTGCAGCAGTTCAATCGGCAACGGCAACCCGGGGTGGCCGAGCATGCCGATGGGCGTCGCCTGAATCAATCCATCGGCCGCGGCCATTGCCGACGAGAGGTCAGTAACGGCGGCGATGCGATCCTCGCCAAAGCGAGGGCGCAATCGTTCGGCTAGCGCAATGGCTCGCGTACAATCCACATCGTGAATCACCAACCTTGTGACGCCGATTTGCAGCGCGGCGCTGGCTATGGCAGACCCCGCGCCGCCCGCGCCGAGCAGGACTACATGGGTGCGCGCGACATCGGCAAGGCCGCGCCGGAAGCTTTCGGCAAACCCCCAGCAATCGGTGTTGTGCCCGATTCGTTTGCCCGCGGAAAAAACCACTGTGTTGACCGCGCCGATGGCCCCGGCGTCCTCGGACAGTTCGTCCAGCAGCGGAATGACCGATTGTTTGCAGGGGTGTGTGATATTCACTCCGGCGAATCCCTGCTGTTGGGCTGCGTCCAGCAACTGCGGTAAGGATTCGACGCCGACGCCGAGTTGCGCCAGATCGATCAATTGATAGGAGCAGTCGATGCCTGCCGCGCGGGCTTCGCATTCGTGGAGGTGTGGCGTGCGCGAAGCCTGAATGCCTGCGCCGATCAAACCAACCTGCACCGATTTGCGAATGTGTTTTTCCATACTACGGATTCAATGCGCCTGATGGCAATAATTGCATGCGTTGCTGGCGTTGGTTTCGCGGTGGCAATTCATGCAGCTTTCCATCGTGAGGGGCTTCTCTTTCCAGAGCGCGTCGCGTTCGGCGACCGCGCCATGACAGCGATCACATTTCGCGTCCGCTTCCAAATGCGCGCGGTGACTGAACCAGACCCAATCGGGAAGTTGATAAATCCTCGCCCAGGGAACGGCGGCTGTGTCCTGATGATATTCGGCGAGTTCCTTGATCGCGGTTTTGTCCGTGGCGATCTCTGCGTGACACGTCATGCATTTCGCCGTCGCCGGAAAGGTCATCTGTTCGCCGGGGTCGGGATTGACGTGGCAGCCTTCGCATTTCAGCCCCTGAGCGACGTGCAGCCTGTGGCTGAACGGCAGCGG
>DATCXQ010000302.1:0-4598 GCA_036565725.1 Blastocatellia bacterium | reverse complement strand
CGTGTCTGCTACGGCTGGTTGCGCCGACAATCGCCGCGCCGGCGCGCGCTGAGCAATCGTTTGCAGTACACGCTGACCCGGCAAGCGGGGCTGGCGCTCTGGGCCGACCGCAGGAATTTTTCGGTCGCCGGCTTTGAGATCTGGCGCGGCCAGGCGCAGGCGCCTTCAGGGAAGTTGCGCCAATTGCTGGACGACGAAAAGTTTCTGGCGCTAGTCTGTCGAACGAGCGGCGAAAGGCAGGGCGCCAAGCTCAACGATCTGCTGGCCGCGATCTTCGACTATGTCGGCGGTCCGGTGGCTTTCGACGATCTGGTAGGCGTCGTGGCGGCGCTGTTACGGGTCAAGGATGAGCCATCGGCTTCGACCGAAGACGAGACGGGCGGCGTCGAGATCGCGTCCGGGGCCGACGTGGCGTGGCAGGTCGAGAAGCGCATCTTTCTCGAACGGCTCTGGCAGGAAGTGCGCGAATTGCCGCGCGCGCAGCGGGTGGCCCTGCTCCTCAATCTGCGCGAGGCCGACGGGCGCGGTTGTCTGGCGCTCTTTCCGGCGACCGGCGTCGCCTCTTTACGGCAGATCGCAGACGCGCTCGAATTCCCCGCCGAACGGTTCGCCGAACTGTGGCCGCGATTGCCGCTCGACGACGCGACAATCGCCGGACTGCTCGAACTGACGCGGCAACAGGTCATAAACTTGCGTAAATCGGCGCGTGAACGGTTGGCGCGGCGGCTGAAAGGATTTTTTTGAAGGCTCGGGGCCGCCGCCGGTAATAAACCGACGGCTTCGACAACTTATCATTCAGAGAAATCCCCTAAAATCGTTTCAATCGAGGCGAGAAGGAAGTGACAGAACATTTCACATCGGCGCAGATCGCAAACTGGCGCCAGCGGAATCTCGCGCCGGCGGAATTGCTCGGCGCGGACGATCATCTGGCTGGATGCGAGAAGTGTCGCCGTCTCGTCGAATCGGCGCTGGATAACGACGCGATGGGACTTTACGCCGGTTTAGCTGAGGGAGCCGCCGTCGGGCAGCACCTGAGCTTCGATCAGAGCGCCGCTTATGTGGATGGCCTGCTGACCGGCGCCGAACGGCGGATGATTGAAGATCATCTCGCTTCGTGCGCGCGGTGCGCGCCGCTCACAACCGACCTCCGCGCCTTCAGAAACGAGATCGCAACGGAACTCGAACGCGAATATCGACCGCGAGGAGCGGCGGAGGGAGCGCCGTCGGGTTGGCTGGATCGCGTCGTGGCCGGACTGCCATCGCCCCTCCTCAAAATCCCCTCGTGGATTTACGCGTCGGCGGCCTTGTCGCTTTTGGCGGCGGCGGCGTGGATGGCGATGTCGAATCGGACGCCGCCACAGACCGCTTATACATCTCGGACGCCTGCGACGGCGCCTTCCGTCAACTTCGCTTCGCCTACGCCGGAGACCGCGCCTGCGCTCGTCAGGCTCAACGACGGCGGATCGTCGCTGACGCTCGACGCCCGGGGCCGGTTGACGGGAGTCGATCAATGGCCCCCTGAATATCTCCGAATGGCGGAGGCCGCGCTGTCGGATCAGAGGGCGCCGAGATCGCCATTGCTTGCGGGCTTGAACAGGCAGGGAAGTTCGCTGATGGGCGGCGCGGATGAAGGGCCCCGCTTTGCAATCATCGAACCCGCCGGCAAAGTCCTGCTCGCCAGCCGCCCGGCATTCAAATGGACGCGGCTAGTCGGCGCCGAAGGCTATGTCGTAGAAGTCTACGACGCGCAATTCAATCTGGTCTCATCCAGTCCCTTGCTTACAGACCTCAGTTGGACGGCGCCGCAGCTCGCGCGCGGGCAGGTCTATTCGTGGCAGGTCAAAGCGGTCAAGGGCGGGCAGGAATTCATCGCGCCCAGCCCGCCGGCGCCGGGTGCCATATTCAGAATCCTCGATCAGGTCGCAGCCGCCGAGATAGCCCGAGCGCGGCGCGACTACGCCTCGTCCCATTTGCTGCTGGGGTTGTTGTATGCGCGGGCCGGCCTGCTCGACGAAGCTGAACGGGAATTCCGCGCGCTGCAAAATGCCAATCCGGATTCGGATGCGCCGCGTAAATTGGCGGCGAGCGTATCTGCGCCGCGCCGCTAAGAGGCGCCGACAAAAAAATAGGGAACAACGACTTGCGCTAGTTGAAACTCACGGGCGGCCAGAACATTTTTGAGACGGCGTTCAGAGTCGCATCCAGGCCAACTAGCGCAAGTCGTTGTTCCCTATTTTTCTATCCGATGGCCGAATTTGTGATTAAACAGAGCGGTTTGTGATTGCGTGTACGGAACTGTGGGGCGAGTTGTTTAATCGCGCTTCTTTCCTGAATGGACAAAGCCGCAAACGGGGCGATTAAACAAATCGCCCCACACAGTACACGCATTTGCAATCCGCTCTAAACGGCGTCGCTCGATTGATAGGCTACCACTCCGGCGCGGATCGTATGCGAGACCGAAAAATCGGGGTTCAGGATTGCGAGGTCGGCGTCTTTGCCCACTTCGATCGATCCTTTACGGTCGGCCACGCCGCAGACCTCGGCCGGCGCGAGCGACGCCGTGTGGGCCGCATCGATCAGACTCATTCCGGTAAAAGAGATCGCGTTGGATGCGGCGCGGTTCATCGTCAACACGGAGCTGGCGATCGTCACGCCGTCCATCAACGTGCAGAGCGGCCCGCGTACCTGAATCGGGAAGCCGCCGAGCGTGAAGACGCCGTCGCCCACGCCCTGCGCGGCGGCAGCGTCAGTGACGAGCGTCATTCCGCCGCGCCCTTTCGCCTTCCACGCCAGCGCTACCATCCGCGGGTTGACGTGGACTCCGTCGCAGATCATCTCGGCGCAGAGGCCGGGTTCGTTCAACGCCGCAGCGGCCAGCCCCGGCTTGCGGTGGTGCACGCCCGACATCGCGTTGAAGAGGTGCGTGGCGCGCGTGGCTCCGGCCTCGATCGCGGCGAGCGCCGTGTCGTAATCGGCTTCGGAGTGGCCCACCGAAGGCGCGACGCCCGCGCGGGCGAGCGTTCTGATCATCTCCAGTCCGCCGGGCAGTTCGGGGGCGATGGTCATGATTTTGATCCGGCCCGCCGCCGCGTCGAGCAGTTGGGCGCATTCGTCGAAGTTCGGATCGCGGATGCCACTTTCCGGCTGCGCGCCTTTGAACTTGGGGTTGATGTAAGGGCCTTCGATGTGGAGGCCGAGAATCTCAGCCGCGAACGGGTCGTCTTCTTCCGCCGCTATCGCGTCTTCAACGGCGCGCATCAGCTCTTCGTGGCGCGCGGCGACGGTCGTGACCAGGTATCCGGTCGTCCCGAATTTCAACAACGCGCGGGAGATTCGCCGAATCCCCTCGTCGCCGTCGGTCATCACGTCGTCGCCGCCGCTGCCGTGGAAATGAGTGTCGATGAAGCCGGGCATGACGACGCGACCCCTGGCGTCGATGATCCGCGAGCCGGGCTCAGGTTCGATCGCGCCCGACGAGCCGACGGCTTTGATGTAGCTGTCTTCGCAGAGCGCGACGCCGTTTTCGATCACTTCATCCCGTGTGACGATACTGCCGCCAACGATTGCTAAACGATTTACCATTGTTGAATACTCCACTGCCGGTAAGTTTCGATCAATTGCTTCCCGTGACTGTTACCTTCATCGTCCCCTGAAAATTTACCGTGGGCAATGTCGTTGCGCTCGATTCGCCGGCCATTTTGAGCTTGCCGGCGAAAGTCACTTTCGAATCGCTCGATTTCAACACGCCATTGTCAACGTTCATCACCATACCACCGGCGCCGTTCAACTTGAAATCGAGGCTCATTTTGATCTGGCCGTTCGGCCCGGGGACTTCCATGTCGCTGACCATTTTGCCGTCCATTGTTTGATCGAATTTGGCTGTCCGGCCAGTCGCGCCCTTTTCGACGGAGACCAGTCTGGATTTTATCTGACCGTCTATTTTCAGTGGCGGCGCGCCTGGTACGGGGAGCGGGACGGTGAAGTCCAGCGGCGCAGTCGCAACCTCTCCCACTCCAATCGGCGTTTGAGGCAGATTGCCGTAAAACGACTTCAACAGTTGTTTGAATGATTCTTCCGGCAGCCCCAGATCGGGAGGAATTTTGAGGTCTATCATCTCGCCCCGGCTGTTGAAGGTCGTCATAATCTTTTTACCGATGAAATTGTCGACCTTATCGTCGATCTGCGTCGGTTGGCCGTTCACCATGATTTCGGAACTGACTTCATCGTAAGTCACCTCCGCGCTGACATTGCCCTCCTTGTCCTGCGATCCGATCTTCTGTGTCAGGGCAAAGACGGCTCTGGCCATCATCTTCACCGGTTCGGGCAAAGCAGCGGCAGAGGGAGTTTCGTTCTCGAAGCTCATGTCCAGTTCCACATCCTGAATCGCCCTCATCCGAACCGTCTGATTCGGTCCGGGGACCATCTTGAATGTGACCTTTTCAGATTGGGCGAACGTGGTTATTGACGCGAAGATCGCGAAGCAGAGCGCAATGTCAATAAAATGATAATTAGGTCTTTTCATCGTTTCTCCTCCGTAAACCCACGTAGTAACGACTTATGGTCTTTGAGAATTAAATGCAACCACGCAAATCAACGTA
>DATCXQ010000299.1:0-4527 GCA_036565725.1 Blastocatellia bacterium | reverse complement strand
GACGACGGCCAGCGCCGCCGCGGCGGCGACGACCCAGGAAGTTCCCGTTTCCCCGGTCAACCACCGCGCGACCAACACGGCCGCCGCGCCTTTCAACGCGTCGAGCGCGAGCGTAGCGACGCCGGCGACTTTCCCGGTCTTGCGCGAGACGTTGGTCGCGCCTGTGCCGCCGCTCCCGGTTTCGCGAATGTCCGCGCCACTCACCAGCCTCACAATCAAGTAGCCAAATGGGACCGAGCCGAGCAGGTAAGCAAGAAGAAGAGCTAAGGTATTCATCTGTTGGACCTCAGTTCAACTATCTTTGGAGGACTCGTGGACACAATATCAACAATATGATTCAGGCAGTTGAATCCGTAATGTTTGAAAGGCCCGGGAAAGTCATCAGAAGCGAAGGTGCTTACACTCACATAATCCAGAAATCTCGACTTCGTATAAATGCAAGCCAGACGCCCCTCAAACTCTTCTTCTTTATCAAGATGTGTATAGGATTCATTGCGGACAGAGTACGCTATATATTGATCAAATATGACCTCGTAAACAGAACTGTCTTCCGCCACGACAATGGGGGCAGTATCTTTTATCTCCACACCCTCTATCACGATATTTTCTCTTGGACCGCTCACTTTTGCTTCTGCTACCATCAATTTGAGAACATTATCCTCCGGCTCACAGATCTCTGTGAGATACAAATACTGATGTTGATTGATTAATTGAATGAGGTCCATTTATACGCTTTTGTCACTTGATCCGCCGCCTCAACATATCTAGCGCCGCATTGACCGACAGTGTGCGAATGAATTGCCGATCGCCGGGAAAGATGAATTTGCGCGTCGTGTTTTGCGAATCGTCGGCGAGCGCGATGTAGACCAACCCGACCGGCTTCTCAGTGCTGCCTCCGCCCGGCCCCGCAACCCCGGTGACGCCTACGCCGAAAGTCGAACCGGCGCGTTTGCGGATTCCGGCGGCCATCGCCCCGGCCACTTGTTCACTCACGGCGCCGTGAGTTGCTATCAATTTCTTCGGCACGCCGAGCAGATCGATTTTCGCTTCGTTCGAATAACTGACGACCCCTTCGAGGAAATATTCCGAACTGCCCGGCACGTCCGTGATTCGCCCGGCGAGCAATCCGCCGGTGCAGCTTTCCGCAGTCGCCAGCGTGTAGCCGCACATTTTGAGCGATTGGCCGACCACCGCTTCGAGCGTTTCGTTTTTGCGCGAGAAGATATATTCGCCTAGAACTTCATCGAGCCGCCCTGCAAGGTCGTCGAGCATTTTCACGGTCTCGCCCTCGTTGCGCGCCTGGGCCGTCAGGTGCAATTCGATCTGGCCGTCTTTGAACAGGATGGTCGTGGAAGGATTCTGGTATTTCGTATAAATCGGCGCGGCCAACTCGTCCACGGCCGATTCGCCCAGACCGAAGATACTCAAGGTTCGGCGCGCGATCAGCATATCGCCCGCGCGCTGTTTCAAGACTGGCGCGACCAGGGCGTCGAAGATCGGCTTCATCTCGCGCGGCGGGCCGGGCAGCAAGACGATCGTGCATTTGCCTTCGGTGATCAGCATTCCCGGCGCGGTGCCGTTGTCGTTCTCCAGGATTTGCGCGCCGTGGATGACGAGCGCCTGGCGGGCGTTGATTTCGGGCATCGGCATGTTGCGGCGGGCGAATCGAGCCCTGAGCTTTTCGAGGATCGCATCTTCCAGAATCAGTTGGCGCTTCAAGACGCGCGCGAAGATTTTCCGCGTGATGTCGTCTTCGGTCGGCCCTAGTCCGCCGGTGGCGATGACGATCTCGGAACGCTTCATCGCGTCGCGGACGGTCTCTTCCAGCCGCGCCTCGTCGTCGCCGACCACGGTCTTGAGTTTGACCTCGACGCCCATCGAGTTAAGCCGTTCGGTCAGCCACAGCGAATTCGTGTCCAATCGGAACGGCGTCAACATCTCAGAGCCGATAGCTATAATTTCAGCGTTGAGCATAAGTAGGTAGATTGATCAGTGTGTGGAGCAGATTTATGGCCTAGAAAATTAAATGCAACCACGCCATTCAACGTAGGGGCGGGTTTTCCCCGCCCCTATCGCTTGGGTCACGGGCCAGGGCGGGGAAACCCCGCCCCTACGCCAGTGGTCGTATTTAATTTTCTTTTCAAAGGCCATCAGTCCGCACCGCAATTCTCCCGGAGTTATGCGACCAGCTTTAACAACAGTGACAACACAATAGCGGCATAGACGCCGGCGAGCGCGTCGTCCATCATCACGCCGAGCCCGCCGGACAACCCCTGAAGCCTGTTGATAGGATACGGTTTGAAAATATCGAATGCGCGGAAAAGCGCGAAGCCGGCAATCATCCACCACCGCCAACTCGCGCCTATCCCCGCCAGATGCGGCGCGATGAAAACGAATGAGATGATCTGACCGAAGACCTCGTCGATGACGATCTGGCTCGCGTCCTTGCGGTCGAAAATCTTTTCGGCGCGATCGCTCGCCCAGACGCCGAGGGCGGCGAAGACCAGGCCGGCGGCGATCAGGATGTTTTGCAGAAATAGCTCGTCGGAGCCGAAGGCCGCGATCAATCCGTAAGCGACCAGCAACCCGACGATTGACCCCCACGTGCCTGGGGCGAACGGAATGAAGCCGGAGCCGAAACCCGTGGCGACGAAGACCGCTATGAAATCGGCTGCGTTCCCGACCTTGAGAGCTTTGCCGCGTTTAGAATCGAAGGGGGTATTCTGAGCCATCGTGGTGTTCAAACAACTCGCGCCACCAGATCGTAATCGTGCGCTTCGGTGATCTCGATCTCGATGAAATCGCCCGGCCCGCCCGCGAAACCTTCCGGCGCATCGTTGATCAACACGTGCCCGTCGACTTCCGGCGCTTGAGACTCCAATCGGGCCTGCAACAACAGTTCGCTCTCTTGCGAGACGCCTTCGAGCAGCGCCCTGAACCGCGTCCCGATCAGGGCCTTGTTGCGCCGTTTTGAAATCCCGGCCTGCTGGCGCATCAGCTTTGCGCGCCGCCGCCGCATTACGCCCGCCGGAACCTTGTCTCCGAGTTCGTATCCATGCGTGCCCTCTTCGTCGGAATAGGTGAAGACGCCCATGCGGTCGAATTCGACCTCGCGCGCGAAACCCATCAGTTCTTCAAAATCCTCGTCGGTCTCGCCGGGAAATCCGACGATGAACGTTGTGCGCAGGGTGATTTCCGGGACGAAGCGGCGCGCGCGGTCGAGCAGTTTTTCGAGCGACTGCCGGTTGCCGCCGCGGCGCATGCGCTTCAGAACAGCGGCGCTGGCGTGTTGCAACGGCATGTCGAGGTAGTCGCAGACCTTCGGCTCTTCGGCCATCGCCGCGAGCGTAGCGTCGCTCAAGGAGTTCGGATAGGTGTACATCACGCGAATCCATTCGATGCCGTCGACGCGCGCGAGCGACCGCAACAGATCGGCCAGGCCATCCTTTATCCCCAGATCCAACCCATATTGCGTCGAGTCCTGCGAGATCAGCACGAACTCTTTGACGCCCGCCGCCGCAAGTTGCTCGGCCTCGCGCAGGATGGATCCGGCGCGGCGCGAACGGTAGCGACCGCGCATTTGCGGGATCGCGCAAAAAGCGCAAGTGTGGTCGCAGCCTTCGGCGATCTTGACGTAAGCGAAGTGTCTCGGCGTGGCCAGCAGGCGCGGCGCGTTCTCGTCGTAGATATAAGTCGGCAGCCCGCGCGACATCCATGTGTTGGAGGACACGAAGGCCGCGTCCTGGGCGTCTACGGCCGCTGGATCTACAGCCGCGACTATCTTCTCGATCTCGCTCGTGCCGAGCACGGCGTCGATTTCCGGCAACTGGGCGAGCAGGTCGCGGCGGTAGCGTTCGACCAGGCAGCCGGCGACGACCAGCCGCTTCAGGTTGGCGGAATCTTTCAACTCGGCCATTTCGAGGATCGTGTTGATCGACTCTTCCTTGGCCGATTGAATGAACCCGCAGGTGTTGACGACGATCACGTCGGCGGCCTCGCGGTCGGCGGTCAATTCGTAGCCATGTTGTTTCAGTTGTCCCATCATCACCTCGCTGTCCACCAGATTTTTCGGGCATCCGAGGCTGACAAAACCTATTTTTTGAACCTTATATTTCATCTCATTCATCAGGGCTTTCAGGTAATTCGACTCATAGTATCATATGTCGGATTGGCGGGCTTGCGTTATGATTGAAGCCTGATTTACAAGATTTCCAATATCCGTACCGGATCGCCGAATCATTACTGCGAGCGGCGCTGATTCGGCGCCCGGGTACGCGCAATCACGAAACAATCTAAACGAGCTATGAGTTTACTGACGCAGAGCGAGGTATATGAAGAGATCAGCAGGGCGCAAATCGAGAAGAGGAAACTCGCGGTGGCGACGATTGTGACGACTTCCGGCTCGACGCCTCAGCGCACGGGCGCCAAGCTGCTGGTTTTTGAAGACGGCGGGATGATGGGCACTGTCGGCGGCGGCTGCGTCGAGGCCGACGTCTGGGCCGAAGCCCGCGAGGCGCTGGCCGAAAA
>DATCXQ010000296.1:0-8973 GCA_036565725.1 Blastocatellia bacterium | reverse complement strand
ATCTTGCGCCAACGCGCGAAGCCGCCATTGTCGAGGAATTGGCGCAATATCTCGACGACTACTACACCGAGCTACTGGCAGGCGGCGCAACGGAGGCGGAAGCCTGTCGCCAAACACTGACCGAATTGCACGGCAGTGAGTTGTTAGCGCATGAACTGCGGCGCACAGAGTGGCAAAGCGATCCAGAACCCATTGTGCCCGGAACGAATCGGAGGACAAATATGATCGTTGACTTGTGGCAAGACCTGCGTTTCGGCGCGCGAATGTTATTGAGACAACCCGGGGTTACGTTGATCGCGGCGCTTTCACTGGCGTTGGGGATTGGCGCGAATACCTCCGTCTTCAGCCTGCTGGATGCGGTCGTGTTGAAGGCGTTGCCGGTCAGAGAGCCGCAGGAACTGACGCTCTTTAAATGGCTTTCCGGGCCGAAGCGGATGGCGCGTAACGTGTTAGGCGATATCGAGACTGACCCGGCGACCGGCCTGACAACCAGCGCATCATTTTCCTACCTGACCTTTGAACGGTTGCGCGATCATAATCAATCGCTCGTAGATGTTTTCGCCTTCACGCCACGGCAACTTAGCGCGCATGCGAATGACCAGGCGGAGTTCGTCCAGGGGCAGTTGGTCTCTGGCGGTTACTATGCTGGATTGGGCGTGCAGACCATGCTGGGCCGAACGATTTCGATCGCGGACGATCAGGCCACCGCCAACCCGGTCGCGGTGATTACGCATCGTTACTGGCGCCGCAGATTCGGTTCCGATCCGGCGGTGATTGGGAAAACGATCAAGGTGAATCAGATTCCCTGCACGATCATCGGTGTAACGCCGCCCGGCTTTTACGGCGCGCTGCAAGTCGGACAAGCTGCGGATGTCTCAATCCCGCTGGCGTTGGAGCCGCAGCTGAGTCCCACCAATTCCAGACTGGGCAACCCCGGAGTCTGGTGGTTGCGCGTGATGGGGCGGTTGAAACCGGGAGTCTCGGCGGAACGTGCGCGCGCCGAGTTGGAACCAGCCTTTCAACAAAGCGCGCAGGAAGGCTGGGCGGTGGCTCCGGCGCAAAATCAGCCAGGTCAGGAACCGCGCGACGTACCACGGCTGAGAGCCCTTGACGGCAGTCAGGGGCTGATCGAGTTGCGGAGGAAGCGGGCGCAATCCATGACCATCCTGATGGTCATGGTTGGGCTGGCGCTGCTGATCGCTTGCGCCAACATCGCCAATCTGCTGTTTGCGCGCGCCTCTGCGCGCCGCAAAGAGATTGCGGTGCGGCTGGCGTTGGGGGCCGGACGCTTCCGATTGATCCGACAACTGCTGACCGAGAGCGTATTGCTCGCCGGTCTCGGCGGCGCTCTCGGCGTGGCGCTGGCTTACTGGGGCAAAGACCTCTTGCTGGCGCTGCAACCCTGGGGCGGAGAGCTTGCGCTCGATCTCAAACTCGATATTCGAGTCCTCGGCTTCACGACCGCAGTTTCATTGCTCACTGGGCTGCTGTTCGGACTGACTCCCGCGCTGCGCGCGACACGCCTCGATCTGACTCCCGCGCTCAAAGACAACGCGCGAAATTCCAGCGGCGACGCGCGCTCCTCGCTCAGCAAAGCCTTGGTGGTGGGGCAAGTCGCATTGTCGTTGGTGTTGCTGATTGGGGCGGGATTGTTCACGCGCACGCTGCGCAATCTGCAAAATCTGGAGACAGGATTCAATCACGAAAACCTCGTGACCTTTGGTTTGAATCCGCGGCTAGACAATTACCCGAACGCGCAGATCAAGCAGCTTTTCCAGCGACTGCTCGAACGTCTTGAAGCCCTTCCCGGCGCGCATTCGGCGACGCTCTCGCAATACCCAATTCTCGCCGGGAGCAGCAACCATGCGCCCATTTTCGTGCAAGGCCAGACGCCGCAGTCGGGCGAAGGCAATAGAGCGCTCGTCAACGACGTGGCCGCGAATTTTCTCGACACACTTCAGATTCCCATTCTACGGGGACGTGGCTTGACCTTGCAGGACGATGAACGCGCGCCTAGGGTCGCGGTCGTCAATCAGACATTTGCACGCAAGTACTTCGGCAGTGAAGACCCGCTTGGCAAGCGCATCGGTTTGGACAGTGTTAAAAATAGCGGACAGATGGAAATTGTCGGCGTAGCTCAGGACGCGAAATACTTCGATTTGCGCGGAGACATGCCGCCCACAGTTTACTTGCCGTATTTTCAGGAGCCGGCCTCGGACGCCTATTTCACGGTACGCACGACGGGCGAGCCAACCGCCATGTTCGCTTTGATTCGGCAGGCCGTGCGTGAAATAGATGGCAGCCTGCCATTCTCCGACTTCAAAACAGTGCGACAACAAGTCGAAAGCAGTTGGGCGCAGGAACGGCTCTTTGCCATGCTGTCAGTTTTTTTTGGACTGCTCGCAGCGCTGCTGGCCGCCATCGGGCTGTACGGCGTGATGGCCTACAGCGTCGCCCGTCGAAGGAATGAAATCGGCATTCGTATGGCGCTGGGCGCGCGACGCAGCGATGTCATTCAACTGGTGTTGCGCGAGTCGTTGCTGTTGGTTGCGCTCGGCGTCGGCATCGGTCTGGCGACGGCGCTGGCGATGAATCGGCTGATTTCTTCGCAGTTGTTCGGCCTGGCGCCGAACGATCCGTCGACGATTACGGCGGCTACGCTGCTGTTGATGGGAGTCGCTACGCTGGCGGGTTACTTACCTGCCCGAAAGGCAGCGCAAACAGATCCGATGCTGGCTTTGCGGGATGAGTAAAACCTCGATCAATGCTGGCAAACAAGCTATGCCTGACTGGAAAGCAGAAATCAGACGGCGGCTGGCAAATTTGCAGCTGGCGCCGGCGCGCGAAGCCGCCATTTTCGAGGAATTGGCGCAGTATCTCGAAGACCACTATGCGGAGTTGTTGGCCGGTGGCGCGAGTGAAGCGGAAGCCTATCGCCAAACCCTCGCCGAATTGAGCGGAAGTGAGCTGTTAGCTTATGAACTGCGGCGCGCACAGCGGCAGGGCACGCTCGAACCCATCGAGTTTGGAACCAACCGGAGGACAAATATGATCGCAGCTTTATGGCAAGACCTGAGCTTCGGGGCGCGAATGTTACTAAAGCAACCGGGCTTTACCTTAATCGCCGTGCTGACGCTCGCGCTCGGCATCGGCGCGAACATCACCATTTTCAGTGTGGTCAATGCGGCGTTGTTGCGCCCGCTGCCTTACCCGGAGGCGGAGCAGTTGGTCTTCCTCTGGTCGGAGTCGCCGCAGCGCAACATCAAAGAGCGGACTTCGGCCTGGGCTAATGTGGCGGACTGGCGCAATCAAAGTCAATCGTTTGCCGAGATCGCCGTCTTCGATCCGACGGTGATGACATTGACCGGCGCGGCAGAACCGGAGCCGGTTGTGATCGTAGGCGCTTCGGCGAATCTGTTCTCACTGCTAGGTGTAGCGCCTGTGCTGGGGCGCACATTCACGGCGGACGATGAGCAACGGCGAGTTGTGGTCTTGAGTTATGGCCTGTGGCGCCGCCGCTTTGGCGCGTCGCCCGACATCGTGGGGCAAATGGTAGAAATTGACGGCGCCCGTTCGCAGGTGATTGGCGTGATGCCGGAGAGCTTTCAATTTCCCAATCAAGCCGCGCAGGTCTGGAAACCGACGCTTGTGGGAGAGGCGGAAAAAACAAAGCGCGATAGGGGGTTCTGGCGTGTCGTCGGACGGCTCAAGGCGCAAACAACTCTTGCGCAGGCGCAAACGGAAATGAATCTGATTGCCGAACGGCTGGCGCAGGCATATCCCGAAACCAACAAAGACCTGGGCGTGAATGTCGTTCCGTTCCAGTTTCAATTCACGGGACGCAATGTGCGGCTGGCGCTTTGGATTTTATTCGGCGCGGTCGTGTCCGTGCTGCTGATAGCGTGTACGAACGTAGCGAATCTGATGTTGGCGCGCAACCTTGCGCGTGAACGCGAGATGGCGATTCGGATGGCGCTCGGAGCGGGCAGAATGCGGCTCATACGGCAATTGCTCACGGAAAGCGCGTTGCTGGCATTGCTCGCGGGGGCGGTTGGTCTTTTCATCGCGCGGTTCGGCCTTCAGCTTCTGCTGCGCTTTAGCCCGCCGAACGTCGCCAATCTGGACAGCGTGGCGATTGACGGACAGGCGCTGGCCTTTGCTCTCGTCGTTTCTTTATTGACCGGCGCGTTGTTTGGTTTACTTCCAGCCTGGAAGGTTTCGCAATCTCATCCCGGCGCGGCGTTGAAAGAAGGTCGCAGCGCAAGCGGCGGAATAAGTGGCCGTCGTGCGCGCGGGCTGCTGGTCGTAGCGGAATTCAGCCTGGCCGTCTTGTTGCTTTCCGGCGCGGGATTGTTGCTGCGCAGCTTTTTGCGCGTGCAAGCCATCGATCCCGGCTTTGATGCGGCGCACGCGCTGATGATCGGACTGTCGCCCATGTCCAATCGCGCCGCCGAACAATACCGCGTCTTTTATCAACAAGTGAGCGAACGCATCGCGGCGCTGCCAGGCGTCGAATCTGCCGGTCTCATCAATGACTTTCTGACGTCGGGGAGTTTGGATGCGCTGATTACGACGGAACGTGACGCGGCGAACAGTAAGGAACCAGCGCGCGTTCCTTTGAGTGGGGATGGGATCAGCGGCGACTTCTTTCAAACGCTGCGTGTGCCGTTGCGCAAAGGGCGTTTCTTCAATGCGCAGGACAATCAAGACGCTCCGCTGGTCGCCATCATCAACGAAACGATGGCGCGCCGGTTCTGGCCGAACGAAGAGGCGCTGGGACAACGATTCAAGCGTGGCTCCGCGCAATCCGCCGCGCCGTGGCTGACCGTTGTGGGCGTCGTTGGTGATATGCGCCGCCAGAGCCTGGAGCGCCAAAGCGTCGCGCAAGTGTTCGTCCCGCATGCGCAAAGCCCGTCGCGCCGCATGAATTTGTTGATCCGCACTACGCTGGAACCCGCCCAACTCGCCGCCGTCGTGCGCAACGAGATTCGCGCGCTGGATAAAACGGTTCCGCTCACACAGATCGCCACGCTGGAAAGCCAGTTCGCGGCATCCGGCGCGCAGCGACGTTTTCAAACCTGGCTCTTGACGCTGTTTTCCGCGCTGGCTTTGTTGTTGGCTGCCGTAGGCATCTTCGGCGTCATGCATCAATCCGTCGCGCTGCGCACCCGCGAGCTTGGCGCACGCCTGGCGCTTGGCGCGCAGCCGCGAGATGTCCTGTGGCTGGTCATTGGTCAAGGAATGCGCTTCGCGATGTGCGGCATCGGCATCGGCTGGCTGGCCGCTTTGGGCTTAACGCGCGTATTGACAGGGTTGTTGTTTGGAGTGACAGCTACTGACCCAACGACATTCATTGCCGCCCCATTGTTATTGCTGTTGGTCGCTTTGCTGGCGTGCTGGATTCCGGCGAGGCGCGCAACGAAGGTCGATCCGCTGATTGCCTTGCGCAGTGAATAATGACGAAAAGCGACGAGGCCACGCCAGATATGAAGCCGCAATGGAAATCAGAGATCGGGCGCCAGCTCGCAGGCTTGCATCTTGCGCCAACACGCGAAGCCGCCATTGTCGAGGAATTGGCGCAATATCTCGAAGAATGCTACGCCGAGCTATTGGCAGGCGGCGCCAGTGAAGCGGAGGCGTATGAGCAAGCGCTCGCGGAATTGAGTGGCATTGAGTTCCTGACGTGGGAACTGCGGCGCATGGAGCGGCAAGTCCCTCAAGAACCCATCGTGCTCGGAACCAATCGGAGGACAAATATGATTGCAGACCTTTGGCGGGATTTGCGCTACGGCGCGCGAATGTTACTGAAACAACCCGGCTTCACTTTCATTGCCGTCTTGACTCTGGCGCTGGGCATCGGCGCGAACACGGCGATTTTCAGTGTCGTGAATGCCGTGTTGTTGCGGCCGTTGCCTTACCCGCAGCCGGAGCGATTGGTGATGGTGGGGCCGACCACTGGCGGCGAATTAGATTCCACGAGCGAACCGCAATTTCTCTTCACACACGAGCAGCAGCAGTCATTCGCGGCCCTGATGCTGTACCAGCCATTTTTTTCGGGAATCAATCTGGCGGGCGGCAATGAACCGGAGTACGTCGAAGGCGCGAAGGTCTCGTTTGATTTCTTCCGCGTGGTCGGCGTCGAGCCCGCCATCGGGCGCAGCTTCACGCCGCAAGAAGATTGGCCGGGTGGAGAGCCCGTCGCGGTCCTTTCCGCCGACCTGTGGCAGCGACGCTTCGGAGGAGGCGCGAGCGTGATAGGCCGCTCGGTGTTGATTAACGGACAACATCACACCGTCGTCGGCGTCATGCCGCAGGGTTTTGCAGGATTTGAGTTTCTGTCGAAAGCCGACGTCTTCGTGCCGTTGCGCCCGTCAATGCAGGGCGATCCGAATCCGAACTACATGATGGTGGGAAGACTGAAAGACGGCGTCTCGCTCGAACAGGCGCGCGCCGATTTGCAACTCGCCGCTGAAAAGTATCGCGCGACCAAACAGCGAAAGATGGATCCGCGCGAGAGCATGACAGCGCAACCCATGCAGGAGTATCTCGCCAAGAATGTGCGCGGGCTGTTGTGGATTTTGATGACGGCCGCCGGGTTCGTGTTGCTGATCGCCTGCGCGAACGTCGCCAATCTGCAACTGACACGCGCGGTGGACCGGCGGAAAGATATCGCGGTTCGGTTGGCGCTCGGCGCGCGCCTGCGCCGCATCGTGATGATGCTTGTGACCGAAGGCATGCTGTTGGCGCTGATTGGCGGCGTGATTGGCGCGCTGCTCGCCTGGTGGGGTATTGATTATCTGATGGCTTTTGTTCCCGAGCAGGGGATTCCGTTGGTCGGCAAGGTCACACCGGATTGGCGTGTGCTGGCATTCTCCCTAGCGGCGGCAGCGCTGGCAGGCGTGGTTTTCGGCCTGGCCCCCGCCAGCCAGATATTGAAGCTTGACTTGAATCACACGCTGAAAGACTGCGGAAGCAAAGGCGCCGGCGGCGCGACGCGCGGGCGCTTGCGGAACGCGCTGGTCGTCGCCGAAATCGCGTTGTCGCTGGTCCTGTCGGTCGGCGCCGGATTGCTCGTTCGTACCTTCGTCAATCTGCATCGCGTCGAGCCGGGCTTCGACCCACGCCAGGCGCTGACTTTCCAAACCACGCCGATGGGGCCGCAGTACGCGACGGCGGAACAGAACCGGGAATTTTACCGGCGCGCGTTGGAGCGGTTGAACGCGGCGCCAGGCGTCGAAGCCGCTGCAATGACCAGTACGCTGCCTTTGTCTTCTCAATTTCGAATAGGGATGGAGGTTGTCGGACGCCCGGCAATTCCTGAATCCGTGCAATTTCGCGTCATTTCAACGGACTACTTCAAAGTGATGAAGGCGCCTGTCCGGCAAGGCCGCGTGTTCACTGAAAACGACGCGTCGAATTCGGAACCTGTCGCGATTGTGAACGACGCGTTTGTCCACCGCTACCTGAATGAAGCAGATCCGCTTTCGCAACAGCTTATTGTAGGGCGAAGGGCGAGTGACGAATTGCCGCGGCAGATTGTCGGGGTTGTCGGTGACACCAAACAGTTTGGGTTGGGAAGCGAGGCCTCGCCCATGGTGTTCATCCCGATCACCCAGACTACTGATCGGAACTGGCGCATGCTTCAACGTTTCGTCTCAACGAAGTTCGTCATCCGCACCAGTGGTGAGCCTTTGGCGCTCGCCAACGCCGTCAGGCAAACGATGGCCGGTGTGGATGTGACATTGCCGGTCACGAGGCTGCGCTCGATGGAGCAGATCGTCGATGATTCGGTGGCCGCCGAACGGTTCAATATGACGCTGGTTGGGCTGTTCGCCGCGCTCGGGTTGCTGCTCGCCGGCGTGGGGATTTACGGCGTGATGTCTTACGCCGTGTCGCAACGCAGGCGCGAGATCGGCATCCGGATCGCTCTCGGCGCGCGGGTTTGGGACGTGCTCGGCATAATTATAAGGCAAGGGATGACGCTGACGTTGACGGGGTTGGCTATCGGGCTGGGCGCCGCATACAGCCTGACGCGGATAATGAAGGGCTTGCTGTTCGGCGTTGTCCCTGCCGACCCGCTGACATTTGTCGCGATTCCGTTGTTGCTGACGGCTGTTGCGCTGCTGGCCTGCTGGATTCCGGCGAGGCGGGCGACGAAAGTAGACCCGTTGGTCGCGTTGCGCGCCGAGTGAAGTTGTTTGCCCGCACAGCAGGCGGATGAGGCAGTAGCAATTCACAACTTCAGAAGCCGGCGTAAATTTTGTCGGGGTCATCAACAAAATCGACTAAAGGCAAATTGGCCCCGTCGGCCTTGGCGGCGTCAAAGACTTCATCCGCGTTTGCGCAATGCGCGATCAATCGGTCGCCGTCAAGCGCTACCCATTGCCCTTTGTATTCACGCGTATGTTTGGCGATCCAAGGCAAAGCGCGCATTGCGCCTTCAGGCATCGGCTTTGACGGTTTGTCGGATCAACTCATCGCCAGGACGACCTTGCCTTTGGCGTGACCGGTCTCCAGATAGGCCATCGCCTCCTTGGCCTCGGAGAACGAGAAGACGCGGTCGATGACGACTTCAAGTTTTTTGGCGTCGATGAGCGAGGCCAGATAGGCTAATTAAGTAGCCAAAAATTTTGGCAAAAATGATTACGAAATCTCCAAGCCCCCAAGGCGGTATGCAAATGCATATACGGTACGGCAAGCGGCACGGTACGGGGAGCGTTAGCCATTAATCTATTCACAAGTTCTTTGAACAAATCAGACCTCCGGCTCGGCTTGAACAAGCAAGCCGACGGTTTTGTCAATCAATTGGGCGAATCGTCGTATAGTATCGGAATCATAGTCGTCCAACACATCGGCAATGGCCTGCAAGTTCCAGAACCCCGCAAGTAATGCGGGAGTGGTCTCTTGTACGCCAACACGCATTTGTCGCCCGCTTAACCGCAGCAACAATTGCTTCAGTTCAGCCGCTTCCTG
>DATCXQ010000295.1:0-11907 GCA_036565725.1 Blastocatellia bacterium | reverse complement strand
CGGGAGGACAGCCGAAGCTGCCGTTCTATTTCCAGGTGCTGGTGAGAGTGAAGGTGAACGGCGGCGTGCCAGTGCGGGTTTCTTATGTCACGCACCACAGGCTCGATCAGAGATAGTCGTTAATTGCAAGGCCATGTCCGGACACCTATAATCCACGCATTCATATCATCGGCGCAGCGCCGCGCGCGTAGGGGCGGGTATTCCCCGCCCAATCGCCTCGATTACGAACGCGAGCGGGGAATACCCGCCCCTACGCGAGGTAATGTTTAATCGTCAGGTCTCATCAACTGAGTAACCACAATCGCATAACTGCCGTGATTCTCGCGGATTGCGGCGTCCCGTCTTTACAGGAGGCTTACGATGAAACACCGAATACGTCTTTTCCAACAATCAATACTATTTTCCATGCTTGTCGCGATTTCCGTGTTCTCGATCGACGGGTTCGCGCAAGGCATTCGCGCAACGGTGACGGGCCGCGTCAGTGACTCTTCGGGCGCGGTCGTGCCCAGGGCCAAAGTCACCATCACCAACGCCGGCACGAACGATGCGCGTTCGGTCGAGGCCGGCGACGAAGGCGATTACACCATTCCGCAACTCCCGCCCGGCGATTATTTACTGACCGTGGAGCAGGCGGGATTCAAGAAGGCCGTTCAACGCTTCACGCTCGAAACCGGGCAGGGGGCGCGCGTGGACATCACGCTCCAGGCCGGGGCGGTCACCGAACAGGTCGAGGTCACCGCCATCACGCCGGTCGTATCTGCGGAAGACGCGGCGCTCGGCAATGTGGTCGATCAGAAGAAGATCGTCGAGTTGCCGCTCAACGGCCGCAATTACCTGCAACTCGCCCTGCTGCAGCCCAACGTCTTCGCGCCCGCGCAGAATTCGACTCTCGGCTTCCGCGGAGGCTTCAACGTCGCGGGCAACAGCGAGATCGCCAATAACTATTTGCTCGACGGCATAGACAACAACGACGAGACGACCAATCAGCCGTCGCACACGCCGATCCTCGACGGCGTGCGCGAGTTCAAAGTGCTGACCGGGACCTATTCGGCCGAGTACGGGCGCCAGGCGGGCGGGCAGGTGATCGTCACGACCAAATCGGGCACGAACGATTTTCACGGCTCGGCGTTTGAATTTCATCGCAACTCGGTCTTCGACGCGCGCAACTTCTTCGCTCCGACCAAGCCCAGCTTTCGCCGCAACCAGTTCGGCGGCGTGATCGGGGGGCCGATCCGCAAAGACCGGACGTTCATCTTCGGCGGTTATGAAGGCCAGCGGCGAGGCCAGCAGGAGGCGGGTCTGGCCAACGTGCCGACGCTGGCGATGAGGCAGGGCGATTTCAGCGGCGTTCCCAATCTCTTCCTGCGCGACCCGCTCAAGGCCGGCGCCTGCAACGCGACCGATCAGAGCGCATGTTTCCGCGATCCCTCGCGCGCGACGCCGAACAACCCGCTGGGTCTGAACATCATTCCGCAAGACCGCCGGAACGCGGCGGGCGCCGGTTTACTCGCGCTCTATCCCAATCCGAACGTCGCGGGCGCGAACAACTTCGTCTCCACCGGGACAGGGCGCTTCGGCGTTGATCAATGGTCGTTCCGGATCGATCACAAGCTGCGGGAGAATATGAACCTCTTCGGTTCGTATCAATTCGCCGACAGTACGGAGTTCTATCCGATCACCAACCCGCTCTGCTCCGCGCGCGACGTGCCCGGCTTCGGTTGCGACGAACTGCAGCGAACGCAGCATTTCACGCTCAACTGGACGTGGACGATCACCCCGCGGTTGATCAACGAGGCGCGCGTCGGCTATTCGCGCTTCGGGTTCTTCAGGCTGCAGGAGGACCGCGACGTCGACGTGGTCAACAAACTCGGCGTTAAGGGACTGACTGACACCGGCGTCACGCCGTTCAACAACGGCGCGCCCGAATTGATCGTCTCGGGTTTCACGACCATCGGGGGGCCGACGAATCTGCCGCAAGGCCGCCATGACAATACCTATCATTACGTCGAGAGCATGACATTCACCGCAGGCGCGCATACGATGAAATGGGGGGCCGACGTCCGCCGCTTCCTCTTCAACTCGTTCTTCACGTCGTTCGGGCGCGGCAGTTTCCGTTTCGACGGGCGCTTCACCGGCCACCCCGTCGCGGACATGCTGCTCGGCGCGACGTTCCAGGCCGACCGCAACCTGGGCGAGCCGTTCCATAACGCCAAGACTTTCAGCTCCGGCTATTACTTTCAGGACGATTGGAAGGTCACTCCGAAGCTGACGTTGAATCTCGGACTGCGCTACGAGTTGAATCTGCCGCCGATCGAGAACACGGACAAGATCGCCTCGTTTGATCCGGCGACCAACACAATCAAAGTCGCAGGCGGGCAGGAGGCGTTCATTAATCCGGCGAACAACAGGCTCGAATTTCGCCCGCGGGCGGACGTAGGCCGCCGGTTATGGGAGACCGACAAGAACAATTTCGCGCCGCGCGTCGGCGTCGCCTATCGCCCGTTCAACGATACGAAGACGGTCATCCGCGCGGGCTTCGGGTCGTTCTACAATTATCAGATCGTCGGCAATGGCATCACGCCGCTGTCGCGCAATTCGCCCTTCAGGCAGCGACAGACCTCCGGGCCGTTCGCCGCGACGGCGCGCCCGTTGCCCAACGTGGCCGACGCCTTCTCCGGCGCCCCCAGCGTCGTGCCGCCGGGCATCGACGCGAACTTCAAGACGGCCTACATCAACCAGTGGAGCCTCGGCGCGCAGCGCGAGCTGGCCCAGAACCTCGTGCTCGATGTTTCATATCTCGGATCGAGCGGGCACAAACTTCCTCTCGGCGTGAACATTAATCAGGCCCTTCCGCCCTCGGCTCAATGCGTCGCCACGCCGAGCGCGCCGGGGTGTTCGGTCAACGCGCGCCGCCCGTTCCAGGGCTTCGGCAGCATCACCGGAGGGTTTATCGAATCGGCGGGCAATTCGAATTATCACGGGATGACCGTGCGCGTCGAACGCCGGTTTGCGAGCGGGTTGAGCTTCCTGTCGTCATATGCGTGGTCGAAGTCAATTGACGACGGATCGGGAATTTCGACCGCGAGCGATTCGAGCGGCGTGGCGCAGAACGCCCGCAATCTGAGAGAGGAGCGCGCCTTGTCCGATTTCGACGTTGCCCACCGCTGGGTGTTGAGCTACGTCTACGACCTGCCGTTCGGCAAAGGCAAGCGCATCGCGTCGTCTTCAAAAGTCGCGGATCTCCTGGTAAGCGGATGGCAGATGACCGGCATTCTGACAATGCAGACCGGCCGCCCGTTCACAGTCACCGTCGGGCGCGATCAGAGCGCCACCGGCGGCAACGCCGACCGCCCGAATCTCATCGGTGATCCGAATGTGTCCGACCCGGGGCCTGACCGCTGGTTTAACCCCGCGGCTTTCGCCATTCCCGCCGCAGGCGCGTTCGGAAACGCGGGGAGGAACATCTTGCGCGGCGACGGGCTGCACAATTTCGACGTCGGCGTCTCGCGATTCTTCCGCGTCACGGAGCGCCAGTCGTTCCAGTTTCGCGCCGAAGTCTTCAACCTGACCAATCACCCTAACTTCTTCTTCCCCACAGCGAGCCTGGCCAGCACGGCCGTGGGCGCGATCACTCGCGCGGCCAACACCGGCGCCGGAGCGCAAAGGCAGATTCAATTCGCGCTGAAGTATATTTTCTGAGGGCCGATACTGCGGCGCGCGTAAGCAAGCGGTCCCGCGCAGGATCGTCCGCTTGCTTACGCGCGCGGCGCCGCGCCAATTTCACGTGTTCTGATTTAACTAAAGCGGTTTGCAAATCAGTGTAGGGGCAGACCTGCGTGTCTGCCCCGGTGGTCGCGTGAACCCCAAACCGGGGCAGACACGCAGGTCTGCCCCTACCGTACACGCAATTGCAAAACGCTCTAAACGCGCCAATTGAAAATCGGAAAGGATGGTAGAATCATGGCTGAGCGCGACTACGAAGAATTGAAGCATAAGACCGTGGCTCAACTGCGCGAGATCGCCGCCGGCATCGAACACGACGCGGTTAAAGGGCACACGCAACTCAACTTCGCTCAAGGTTAAACTGCACAGGGCGTCCGTATAAACCAATAAGCAATGCGACTGAAACAAAAATCTTTTCGGCGGCGCCGGGCGCTGGCAACCCTCTTCTTGCTTTTCCAGAAGGGGCTCATGCCGTCGGACGCGACCGATACCATTGAGAAGTCAGACGACGAAGAGCCTGGCCACGGCCGTATTCGTTGTCCGATGTGCCGGTGGCAGCCGGACGCGGGGAGTTATTGGGTGTGCGGCGATTGCGCATACCCGGAATACTTCTTCGGCGGCTGCGGCATGGGATGGAACACGTTCGACACGCGCGGGCTGTGTCCTGGCTGCGGGCATCAATGGCGATGGACGGCATGTTTGAGTTGCCGGGTGTGGTCGTTGCACGAGGATTGGTATGCGAAGGATGGCGAATAATTCGACGCGCCGATTTCTTCTGGTCGCGATTTTACCCCACGCGTTGCTCTGTCTGGCGGTGGCGTGGCGCGGCGCTAAATCCGCCGCCGGAAGCATTAATGACGGTTACGGCGTGAAGTTCACGAACGTCGCGCGCGCGGCCGGGATCGCGCATAAGACCGTCTACGGCGACGAGCGCAAGAACAAATACCTGCTGGAAACGACCGGCTGCGGCGTGGCCTGGTTCGATTACGACAACGATGGCTGGCTCGACCTCTTCTTCGTCAACGGGACGCGCCTCGGCGGCTTTCCGAAAGGGGAGGAGCCGACGAATCGTCTCTACCGCAACAACCGCGACGGGACTTTCGCCGACGTGACAAAACAATCCGGGCTGGCTCGCGCGGGGTGGGGGCAATCGGTCTGCGTCGGCGATTACGACAATGACGGCTTCGACGACCTTTTCATTTCGTACTACGGCAAGAACGCGCTTTATAAAAACGACGGCAAGGGCGCATTCACGGACGTTTCGGAGAAAGCTGGTGTAGCGGGCCAAGCGAATAAGCCGGCCCGATGGGGGAGCGGCGCGACGTTCGTCGATTATGACAAGGACGGCGACCTCGACCTCTTCGTCGCCAATTACATCGACCTCGACCTCAAAACCGCGCCCACGCCAGAGACCGGCCCTTGTCTGTACAAAGGCGTGATGGTCGCCTGCGGCCCGCCGGGGCTGGAAGGCGGCAAGAACATCCTCTACCGCAACAATTCAGAAAAAGGGGGCGGGGGCAACGTCACGTTCACGGACGTTTCGGACAAGGCGGGAATTCTGAAGACCTACGGCACGTACGGGCTCGGGGTCGTCGCGGCGGATTTCGACAACGACGCATGGCCTGACATTTACGTCGCGAACGATTCGGCGCCCGCCGCGCTCTACCACAACAACAAAGACGGGACGTTCACCGACATCGGCGTCGAGGCGGGCGCGGCCTACAGCAGCGACGGCAAGCCGCAGGCCGGGATGGGCGTCGGCGTCGGCGATTACGACGGCGACGGGCTGCTCGACATCTTCAAGACCAACTTCTCCGGCGACACCTCGACCCTCTACCGCAACCTTGGCGTGAAGTCGGGATTGCTGAGCTTCGACGACGTGACCTTCACCGCCGGGATCGGCGTCAACACTCGCTTCCTGGGCTGGGGCTGCGGCTTCGTGGATTTCGACAATGACGGCTGGCTCGACATCTTCCTGGTCAACGGCCACGTCTACCCCGAAGTCGAGAAACTGACCACCGAGGCCGGCTATCCTCAACGCAAAGTTCTATATCAAAATCAGCGCAACGGCTCGTTCAAAGACGTAGCCGAGAAGGTCGGCGGGCCGCTCGTCGACCCCACGGCCAGTCGGGGCGCCGCCTTCGGCGATTTCGACAACGACGGCGACGTCGACGTCGTGATCAATCCGGTCAATGATTTTCCGGTTCTGCTGCGGACGGATTCGACGACAAATAACAACTGGATTTCGGTCAAGCTCATCGGGGTGAAATCGAACCGCGACGGCGTGGGCGCGCGGATCAAGGTGGTCACTGACGGCAGGACGCGGATAGACGAGGTTCGCAGCGGCGGCAGCTACTACTCGCAAAACGACATGCGCGTCCATTTCGGCCTCGGCAAAGCGACGAAAGCGCAGACGATTGAAGCGCAATGGCCGAGCGGCGTGGTTGACACATTGAACGACGTGGCGGCGGGCCAGGTCATTTTCATCAAAGAAGGCGCGGGGCAGATTAAACCTGCGATCCAAAGCCCGGCCAGGCAATAAACGCGTGAACTCCCATCTTGCCAATATCGTAAAAGCGGGAAAGTATTCCAAACGTTCGACGGAGGAAATATGTTCTGCCCATCCTGTGGCTTCGAGTACACGCAGAAGACCAACTACTGCAAGCGCTGCGGCGGGGAGTTGAACGCCGCGCCCCAGAGCGTCGAAATCAAACCAGAGCGATCTCAGGCCATTGGCATGTCCTTTGTCGTCGTGGCGATGTTTGGTCTCGTGGGTTTGTTCTTGAATCTCCTCTCCTTTCACGTATTGCTCAGCAATAACGTGCATCGGGAAGTTGTGGCTTTTTCATTCGCGCTCGGCCTGTTGTTTATCGGCGTGGTCGCGGGATTTTTGATGCGGCAATTGTCACGCCTTATCACGGCGAGCCAGAAACAGAATCCGGCTCCGGCGCAGGAGCGAATAATTATCCGGGAAGCGCAGGCCCCACAGCTCGGCGCGCCTACCGATTCGATTCGTGGCGCCGCCGAGCCTCACAGCGTCGTCGAGCACACGACGCGGCAGATGGCCGGCGTTTACGGCGAGCCGGGGACAATGAAGTAATGGAGGCTGTATGTTTTGCCCATCTTGCGGTTTTGAATACACACAGAAAACCAACTATTGCAAACGCTGCGGCGAGAGCCTGAGCGTGACGAATGTCGCTGACGCTCCCAAAACGGGGCGTGGGATATTGGCCTTTATGTTTTGCGCCGTCGCGGCGTTCAGCGCCGTAGGGATGTTCATGGCTTTCGTCATGTACAACCACCTGGCGAATAGAGGGTTACGCGGAGATGAACTCATCCTCCCGTTTATGATGGGCATGGTGTTCACCGGCGGGATTGCGGGATTTTTGATCTGGCAGTTGGCTCGCCTGGTCACGGCTTATCAGAAAGGGGAGCGGAACGTGGTCGTAGAGAGGCACTACATCCGCGAATCTCCGCCGGCCCAGCTCGGCGCGACGGCAGACCCGCTTCAACAGGCCGTCGAGCCTCCGAGCGTCGTCGAGCACACGACGCGCCAGTTCGCCAGCAAATACAAATGACCTGTTAAAACGGAGACTATATGTTCTGCCAGAGCTGCGGATTCGAGTACACACAGAAGACCAACTACTGCAAGCGATGCGGTGGTAATTTAACCTCTTCGGACAAGCCGCCCGTGATACAAATGCCCGCCCTGAAGATTACAGGCGTCTTTTTTGTAATAGCCGCGTTCGTTCTATTCAGCCTGATGTTTGTCTACAGCTTTTACTGGGACATGATCAGACAACAAATACGCGGACCTGAGCTGTTTGTCCCGTTTGTGCTTGGCATAGGGTTGATTGGCGCGGTCGCCGGCTTGCTCAGCTGGCAATTATCGCGGCTGATCACGGCGGCCCGAAAGCCGGAGCACTGGGCGGAGAAGCAGGAGCGGCCGACGTTCAGGGAAGTTCAGCCGCAGGGGCGCCTCGTCGCGCCGGCCGACCCGGCCCGCAACACGGTCGAGCCTCCGAGCGTCGTCGAACACACGACCCGGCAGATGGCGCCCGCCAAACTTGACATTGATTGATAGGGGAACAACAATCAGGCGCCATGAGCGAACAAATCAAACAAGCATTGGAGGAAACCCTGGCGCCTCATCTCGGAGCGCTGCGTGACGAGATCAAGGATCTCGTCACGCAGGCCGTCGCGCAGGACGCCAAAATAGAAGCGCTGCGCCGCGGCATGGAGCTGGCGCGCCGCGAGAACGAAATGATGCGCCGCGAGTTCCTCACGGAGATCAAGCGCATTGAAGACAAGCTGGCCGCAGAACTGCACGCGGCTACCGCCGACGTGCAGGTGGTCGCCGCCGAACTCAGGCGCGTGTATGACGCCATCGGCGCCGAGATCAGACGTATCGACGAAAAATTCTCAGCGGAGATCCGCGTCAACTCCGCCGAAATACGCCGCGGGGAGGAGGCTCTCTCGACGGACTTCACGAGGTTCGAAGGAATCGTAGACATGCGCCTGATCGCGATGAATGAGAAGCTCGAATTCACTCGCCGCGAACTCCTGGCCGAGATGAAGGTCGCGGAGAAGATGGATACGGCGGCTTGAGTCGTTTTCCGATGACAAAAGACTGATTGAGACAGTTGGAACCCTGTCCCCCCAGAATCAAACAATCCCCCAACTCTACAATTTCAAACAAGGAGAACACCTATGTTCAAACTGAGAACGCTGCGGTTCGCCCTGCTGATTACCACATTAGCCGTTGTCGTCAATCTGGCGTTGTCCGGCGAGACTTACGCCAAGCAGAGACGCGGGCGCTTCAACGATAAGAAGGCGGGAAAATTCATCAACGGGCATGACGCCCGCGACGGTCGATGGGACGGGCGCGGGCCGAGGGCCAGATTCGGAGACAGACGGGGTCGCGACGGGAGGTTCAGATTCAGAGACAGATGGGATCGCGACGATTGGCGTAACAGACGGCGCGACGACGACTGGCGTCGGCACAGAATGCCGCGCGGGCGCAGATGGTTCTAATTGCGGAATGCGGAATGCGGAATGCGGCGCGGCTTAGCCACAGAGCCACAGAGCCACAGAGAAGCGCACGGCGAAGATGAGGGCCATCCTCTGTTAATTAACTCTGTGTCTCTGTGTCTCTGTGGCTCTGTGGCAAATCTCCGCATTCCGCATTCCTATTTTGGGCGCTGGCCGACCACGCTTGAGACCACGATGGCCAGTTCTAGAGGTTCGACCGGTTTAGCGACGTGCATGCGAAAGCCTGCCGCAAGCGCGCGCAACCGATCCTCGCTGCGTCCGAACGCCGTCAGGGCGATGGCGGGTATCTGCTTGGACTGAGGGATGCCCTGCTCGGCTTCCCACTCTCTGACTTTGTGAAGCACCATATATCCGTCTTCCTCCGGCATGCCGATATCGAGAATCAGGGCGTCGGGTTGAACGCCGCCCGGCGGGTCTGAAAGGACAGCCAGCGCCTCCAATCCTGACGAAACCGCAATCGCCTGGGCGCCGCATTCCTCGAGCGCCAGCCTGAGCAGCAAACGCGCCTCCTCCTGATCGTCCACGATCAAAATCAGCGCCCCGTCAAGCGCTGGAGCCGAGTCGAGCGGGATAGCGTTGTCTGTCCGCACTTCGCCCCCGGCGAGCGACGGCGCCTGCGGCGGCGCCGAGGTCGCCGACTGCGCGGCCAATCCCGGCAACGTGACGACGAAGGTCGCGCCGCGTCCCGAGCCTTCGCTCGCGGCGCTGATTGTCCCGCCGTGCAACTCGATCAACTGTTTGACCAGCGACAGCCCCAGCCCCAGGCCGCCGAAGCGCCGCGTCACCGAAGTGTCGGCCTGCCGGAAGCGGTCGAAGACGTAAGGCAGAAATTCCGGCTCGATGCCCTCGCCGTTGTCACTGACGATGATGCGGACGCGCTCGGCGTCGCCCTCCATACGCAACTCGACCCGCCCGCCTTCGGGCGTGAATTTGACTGCGTTCGAGAGCAGGTTCCAGACGATCTGCTGCAATCGGTCGGCGTCGCCCAGCACCATTTCGGGTTGCGCGCCGAGATGGGCGATCAGTTCGACCCCCTTCGACTCGGCCGCTGGACGTATGGCGCTGAGCGCGGCTTCGACCGTCGGCGTGAGGTTGGTCGGCTGCGCTTCGAGGCGCAACCTGCCGGTGATGACGCGCGCCGAATCGAGCAGGTCTTCGACGATCTGGAGCTGCGCCTTTGCGTTGCGTTCGATGATGGCCGCGGCTTGCGCGACGAAATCGCCGTCGCCCGGGCTGGAACGCATCAGGCGCGTGTAGCCGAGGACGATGTTCAACGGCGAGCGCAACTCGTGCGAGACCATGGTCAGAAATTCGTCTTTGGAGCGGTTAGCGGCTTCAGCCACGGCGCGCATGCGCTCGGCTTCGGCGCGCGCGGCCCTCTCCTGTTCGTAAAGCCGCTCGCGTTCGATCTCGGCCCGCTTGCGCTCGGTGATGTCCGTGATGCTCACCAGCGCGCGGGCGACGTTCTCGGCCGGCGGCGGGTAGCTGATGGTGATGATCGCGTTCAATCGGTCTCCGCGGAGCGTCTGGAAGACCGTTTCCGAGGTGAAGGAGCGGCGGCCTTCGGCGAAGGCGACCAGGTTGTCTGTGAAGACCTCAATCGTCTCCGGCGTGAAGGTTTGGCCAAACGAAGAGATCAGTTCTTCCTTGTCGCGGGCGCGGAACATTCGCAGAGTCTCGTCATTGACATCTATGACCTTTATCATCCCGGAGGCCTGCCGCGCGAACTCGGGGTGATCGGCGAAATGGCGGCGGAAGTCGCTCACGCCCTGCCCTCGCAACTCGTCGAGCGCCGCCTTGATGAGGGAGCAATCCTCCTCCCAGATGGAAACGCCGGCGGTCTCGAAGATGTAAGAGTAGCGCGCCTCGCTCTCGCGCAGCTTCTCTTCGGCGAACTTGCGGTCGGTGATGTCTTCCACCGCCCCGTAAATCCGCGTCACCCGGCCCGCCGCCTCGTCCCACACCGCGCGCCCGTAATCGCGGAGCCAGCGCGTCTCCCCGTCGCGGGTGACGATCCGATACTCGCTCACGTCTTCTTCCCCCGCGAGCAGGCGCTGCAGCCGTCGCCGCGCCACCGGGTGGTCTCCAGTGAAGACATGAGTTTCCCAACCGCCCCGCTCCCGCGATTCTTCGGGTGAGAATCCGGTGATGCGGGTGAAGGCGGCGGTCACTTCTTCCAGCGTCAACTGCCCGTTGGCCGCGACGCTGTATTCATAAACGTAATCGGAGGTCAGTTCTGAGACGGCCCGGTAGCGTTCTTCCGAACCGCGCAGAGCCGCTTCCGCCCGCGAACGCGTGACGTCGATGCGCGAGATGTCGCGCATGGCGCCCCAGACCAGCGCCGTCATGATGGCGATGCCCATGACGATCAACATAGCCTTCTGGGCCTGCGGCTGCACGACCGTGGCCTGCCCAACCCACCCCGTCAGCAACCCAACCAGGATCAGCGTCACCCCGCCCCCGATGGCCAGCCGCCGAGCAAGGATGCCTTCAGGCCCGTGACTGACGACGCTCGCGATCATTCCGCCGCCCTCCTGCGTCAACATCGCCGCCACGTTGAGCAGAAGTATCGCCAGGGCGGAAGACATCGTGGCGAGATTGAAAGAGAAAAATCTGGAGTCGGGGGCGTCGTAGAGAAAGCCGACGATGGTCGTCATCGCGCCGAAGCCAGAAGTGAGGAGCAGCAATTGCGCGATCCTGTTCGCGCGCTCCGTCTCGCTCCGCAATCCCGTCAGAGCCAAACCGGTGAACGTGAAGCAGAGCGCGTTATTGAATGACATCCGAGTCAGATACGGCGGCAAATCGGCCTCATCGCGGAAGAGCCATGGATTTATGGGAATGTCCCAGGCGCCTAGATACTGGCTGAGCGTGAGCAGGCCGGCGAGCGCGACGAGCGCGCCACAGAGCCGCGCCGCGAGACGCTTGGGCGCCGACTTCTGAGAAAGTCGCCACAGCCATAAGGAGGAGAGCGTCATCACGAAGCAGAAGACGGTCGCCGGAGGGATTGCCGCGAGACTCATTAGCGAAACTGGACTCGCGGCCCAGGCTGCCGGCGCGAAGCCGATAATGAGCGCGCAGGCGCCCGGGCAGGCGAACGCGCCGTCGCTCGCAATTGATGGGGTTGTAATGGCT
>DATCXQ010000206.1:0-2136 GCA_036565725.1 Blastocatellia bacterium | reverse complement strand
GACAGGGGCGGGGAAAACCCGCCCCTACGAATGCCTGGGATATTATTTTTTCAAAGACCATTAGCCTGTCCCACATTTTTCGGAGGAGATATGAAACAGACCATCACATCACTCGCGTTGATAGTCGTCACGGCGCTGTCGTTACAAGCGTTCGCGCACGGCAAACATGACAAGAAGGCTCAGGCCAAAGGGAAGGCTCCGGCGGCCAAGACCGTCAAGGGCGAATTTCTGGGCAAGGGCGACGGCGTCAAGACCTGTCCGGTGACCGGTGAAGAGATTCACACCAAAGACGTCAAAGGGCGATTCTTCAACCGCACGGTCTATTTCTGTTGCGCCGGGTGCCTCGACGATGCGAAGAAGAGTCCGGCCGCTTACATCAAGAGGACTCAGGCCGCGCAGGTCGCTGCGACGAAGAACCTGCCGAAGGTCGAAGGCCATCACGCCGATCATGAGGACCAGAAGCCGAAAGAGGGCGAGAAGCAGGATTCAAAAGACGCCGAGAAGAAATTCCTCGGCAAGGGCGACGGCATTGCGACATGCCCTGTGATGGGCAACCCGGTAGACAAGAATTTCAAGTATGAAGTCAATGGGCGCGTCTTTTATGTCTGCTGCCCCGGCTGCGCCGAAATAGTGAAAAAGGATCCCGAACTTTATCTGAAGCCGGTCGAAGGCGAGAAGAAGAATGAGCAGGAGTTTTTAGGTAAGGGCGACGGGCGCGAGACATGCCCCGTCACCGGCGATCCTGTCAGCAAGGAAACGAAATATGAAGTTGAGGGACAGACGTTCTACGTCTGCTGCCCCGGCTGCGCCGACACGGTGAAGATGAATCCCGCCGCGTACCTCAAGAAGGCCGCGAAGTAAACGGGATCGGGGCTGATGAGGAAGAGAATCGATTGCGCCGCTGCGTGAAAGTCGGCAGATGGTTCATGCAGCGGCGTTTCCATTGCGCATGGAGCAGTTAACTAAATCCGAGCGACAGTCGGCCATAAGCGTCGCGCATCTATCGAAGAGTCTCGGCGGACAAAAGATAATCGACGACGTCAGTTTTGAGATCGACGCGGGCGAGATGTTGGTCGTGTTGGGCCCGTCGGGTAGTGGAAAGACCACTCTGCTGCGGATCATTGCGGGGTTGGAACAGCCCGACGCCGGAGAGATTTACCTGAACGGGAAACCGGCCAGCTTCATGCCGCCGCAGAAGCGCGAACTGGGCGTGGTGTTTCAAGAGCACGCGCTGTTTCAGCGCAAGACCGCGGAACAGAACGTCGCCTTCGGACTGGAGACGCGCAAACTGCCCAGGCGGGAGATAGAGCGGACCGTGGAGGAGATGCTCGACCTGGTCAATCTTCGCGAGCATCGCAAGAAATACCCTTCGCAACTCTCCGGCGGGCAGCGGCAGCGCGTGGCTCTGGCGCGCGCTCTCGCCTTCCATCCCGCCGCGATGCTCTTTGACGAGCCGTTCAGCGCGCTCGACGCCGTCACCCGCCTCGAACTGCGCCGCGAGATTCGATCCCTGCTGCGCGAAATGAACATCCCCGCGCTCTTCATCACACACGATCAGGAGGAGGCGCTGGAGCTGGCCGACCGCATCGTAGCGCTTAACCACGGGCGGATCGAACAGATCGGCGCTCCCTATGAAGTCTACAACCGCCCCCGAAACGAGTTCGTCGCAACGTTTCTCGGCGCGGCCAATGTGCTGTTGGGGCGTTGGGTCGAAGGGAAAGTGACCATCGGAAGCGTCAGGCTCAAATCCCCTCCCGACGCCCCGCTGTTCTCGGAACGCCAACCTGTCAAAGTCATCTTCCGCCCGGAAGACGTCGTCCTCAATTTCCAGCCGCAACTGCTCGACACGCCTTACGTGCTGGGACGCGCCGTGATCGAAGACGTCTCTTACATCGGCCACAGCGAACGGCTCGTCGCGCGCCTCATGCTGTGGGCGCGGCAAGGGGCCGAGACCGCGCCGGACGCGCAAAGGCAGCGCGCCCTCTCACTGGCGGACGATTCTCAGGCCGACGGCTTTCCCGTCGTAATCACACGCAATAAATGGGACGCCACCGACATGGAACTGGCGCCCGGCGACCTGGTGGTCGTCGGGCTGAAGGGCTACAGACTACTGCCGCATTATCCGCTCCGCAGCGA
>DATCXQ010000202.1:0-13693 GCA_036565725.1 Blastocatellia bacterium | reverse complement strand
GAAATCGTAAGCGCCGCCGCGCAGCGCCGCGATCGTGTCTTCGAGCTGGACGTTGCCGGTGATCATGATTACGATGGCCTGCGGCTGGCGCTTCTTGTATTCGAGCAGCGCGTCGAGCCCTGACCCGTCCGGCAGATTGATGTCCTGCAACACCGCCGACGGCTGCTCAGCGTCGAAGGACTCCAGCGCCGCCGCTATATTAGAGGCTTCGAGCGGTTCGTACCCCCAGCCGCGCAACGCTTCTGTAAGCGTGTAGCGAATCGCCGAATCGTCGTCAACCACAAGCACTTTCTCTTTTGGCATAGTCCCGCTTACCTCAAAAATGGACAGGCGCCGGGTAATAAAACGACGCTTGAGTATAGATTATAGATCCTTTCAGTTATATTCCGGCCTTACTGTGTAGCTGACACACTGAGAGAAAAGCAAGGGCGTCTAAATGTCGTATGGGCCGGCGCGCAGCGAACGATTCAGCCGAAGCGTCCTTCGATATACTCGGCGGTCTTCGCGTTATGAGAGTTGTAGCAGAGGATTGGGGAAATCAGATCGACGCCGACCTGCTCCAGATGCCGCGAGGTGAAATCGCTCCCGTGGTCGGTGTAAAACGTAGCCGGGATCCCGCAGATCTGCCATTGTGGCAGCGATTTGTTCCAGATCGCCTGCCGCAATACCAAGGCCGTTTGGATGGCCGACGGATCGTGAAAACTTAGCCGAAATCCGGCGGCGGCTCGGCTGTAGTCATCGATGATGACCGAGAGCCACGGGCGCGCGGGCGGGCCGTCATCCTGTTTCACCCACAAATCCAATAGCGTGTGATCCGCCTGCCAGATCTCGTTCGAAGCGGACGCCTCACGTCGACAGAGCAGATCAAAGGCGAGGCGGTAGGCCTTGCTGCCTTCATGGGCCAGGGTGAGAAGCGCCGGGTCGAGTTGTTTGACGATCCGATAGACACAATGGTAAGTGGGAGCCTCCCATCCTTGCCGGCGCGCCACGTCGCAGGTCTGCCGGTGGACGAAAGCCACGGTGGGCGGAGGCTTCCGCAAGGCAAGGCCCTCGATCAGTTGTTTTAATTCCGCCGACATCTCACGTTGCGAACCGCGATCACTCCGTGTGCGACGGGCAAGCCCCGCCAAACCGGAGCGTCGATACTGGGCCACCCACCGCTGTACAGTCCGCAGCGGAATGTGTCAATAACTTTGAGACACCTCGGTGAAAAATTTAGACTCCAAGAGGAGACTCGACGCTCGCTTCCAGCAGCGGCTGCGGGCGGTTAATCCACACGGCATCAGTTAATGACTGCACGATGGGATGTTTTTTGACAAAGCGCTCCGGATAAGCGGCATAAGCTGAATCCAGAACGCGCTGGCGTTTTTCGAGCAAAGTGGCTGCCTGGCCATAATGGACAGTGGCCGGCGTGAGCAATCCCAGAGAGCTGTGATAATGCTCGTGGTTGTACCAATCAAAAAACGGTCTGACCCAAGACCTGGCATCCTCCAACGAACCGAAGGAATCCGGGAAGTCAGGACGGTACTTCATCGTCTTGAACTGCGACTCGGAGTAAGGATTGTCATTCGAGACGCGAGGTCGCGAATGAGTCTTGGCCACGCTCAGATCTGCCAACAGCATGGCCAGCGGTTTGGACTTCATCGAACTGCCGCGATCAGCGTGGAGCGTCAATTGATCCAGCAAGATCCCCTGCTTGAGGCAGGTTTCACAGCACAACATCAAGCCGGGTTCTGTTCAGTGCGTTCGTTGCGAAAGCTGGCGGGAGGGTTCTTTTGCCAGCATTACAAAGCCATACAGCATGTCACCTGCGCCTACGACCAGATATTGATTCCCGTCCAATTCATACGTGATCGGGCCATTGCCGACGGCGCCGCCCAAATTAGCGCGCCACAGCGCGTTGCCTGTGCGGGCATCAAGCGCAACAAAGTTATTTGCGCCATCGCCCGTGAACACCAGATTGCCCGCCGTGCTTAATACCCCTGAACGCGAACCGCCCCCCTCCCATTTGTGGCTCCAACGAATTTTGCCCGTCTTGTAATCAATGGCTTGCATCATCGCTTCCTGCCATCCGCCACGATCTGTGCCGCCCCAACCTTGCGGATTGTCGTCGGGGTCGTAAATGTAATAGATGCTGAACGCGCGAAACGCATTCACGTAAAACAAGCCGGTTTCAGGGCTGAAGCTGGGCGGAGGCCAATTCGTTGCGCCGTATTGATTAGGCGTAACGAGCGCCCCATCCAATTGCGGTTCTTTCGCGGGATTCGGAATCGGTTGCCCTTTCGCGTCAATTCCTTTCGACCAATTCGTTTTGACGAATTCAGTGGTGAGAATGTTTTTGCCGGTGGCTCGGTCAAGCACAAAGAAAAATCCGTTGCGGCTGGCTTGCGCGAGCAGTCTACGTTTCTGCCCGTTGACTTCGCCGTCAAATAGCACGGGAACCTGCGTGGCATCCCAGTCATGCGTGTCGTGCGGCGAAGCCTGAAAATACCAAACCATCTTTCCCGTGTCGGGGTCGAGCGCGACGATGGATTCGGTATACAGATTCGCGCCTGCCCGGTTCTTGTGCGCAATCACAGGTTGTGGATTGCCCGTTGCGACGTAAATCAAGTTCAATTCGGGATCATACGTGACCGGTTGCCACGTCATGCCTCCGCCGTGTTTCATCGCGTCCTCGTTCGGCCACGTTTCAGAACCGGGGTCGCCCATCTTTTGCGGCACGACGTACCAGCGCCATTGCAATTTGCCCGTGACTGAATCGTGCGATTGGATGTATCCGGCCCTGTCCAAATCGTCGCCGCTGATGCCTGTGATCACATGATTTTTGACGATCATCGGCGCGGTGGACCCAAAAAAGAATTGATCCAGATCGCAAATCGTTTTGCGCCAGCGTTCCTTGCCGTCTTTCAAATTCAACGCAACCAAATTGCAATCCGCTGTTTCGACATAAAGCGTCTCGCCCAAAATGCCTACGCCGCGATTGCCGATGTGGACGCCGCCCTCCGATTTCCAGACGTGATGCCAGATTTCGCGTCCCGTGCGCGCGTCAATCGCCCAGACGTGATCGGGCACAGTGAAATACATCACGCCATTGACGACCAGCGGAGAAGCTTTAATCGCGCCTTGATTGACGTTGGCGCGAAAGACCCACGCGAGGCTCAGCGAGTTGATGTTGCTCGTATTGATCTTATTCAGCGCGCTGTAACGGCGTCCCGAATAATCGCCGTGATACGACGTCCACGAATCGGTGGGCGGTTGTCCTACTTTAGCGGGATCGAGACTGCCTTGCGCGAACAACGGCGCGGCGCAAAGAGCAATGAAAAGAATCGTTCTGATGAATTTCATTTGAGTGACTCCAGATAAGCGACGATGTCGTGCATGTTCTTGTCGGTGATTTTGTCGAGCAATTCGATGTGCGCTTTCAGCGGGTCATTCTTGACGACTTTGAGCGCGGCCGAGCGCTTCCACGAATGATATTCGCCTTTGTCATCGCGCAACGACACATCAAAATCATCAATGTGAATCGGCGTTCCTGTGACGACTGCGCCATTCGTGAGTGTTACTGTGATGGTTAATTTTTGTGTACGAGCGCGCGGAAACATAAAGCGTTGCTGTATGTTCACGGGATTTGCGGTTTTGCCATAGCCCGCTAAATCCCCTGTGACGGAATGACACGTGTTGCAATTGCCAGCCCCGTTGAAATACGCTTCGCCTTCTTTGACATTACCCGTCAGCGCATTCAGCGGATTGAAAATCGGCGAACCGCGCAACGTGTCGTAAAGACGTTGATGGATGAAATGCGAAAGGTCTTCGACCTGCGTTTTGCTCAGGTCGCCGCTCGGCGCGCCGCTTTGCGTCGGATGTCCTTTTTGTAGAAACGGCCCAAGGTCGCTGCCGTAACGGTCGCTCCACATCATGTCCGAACGCACCAGATTGGCGCCTTTGTCAGTGCCTCGGGCTGTCGTGCCGTGGCAGTTAATACATTGCGTCGCCCAGACTGCGCGCCCACGGTCGGCAGCGGCGTTGTCTACGATATGTTTATCGTTGGCTCCCGCGCCCAATACCCCGACAGATTTGCCCGCCGGACGATTGGCTTGAGCAGCGCTGGCGCCGCGTCCATAGTTGGTCGCCAGATAATTGAGCACCGTAGCCAATTCCTCATCCGTCCCTTTCGCGCCTATCGAAATCATTTTGCTGATGACATCTTCCCATTGGGCGCGACTGCGCGGCGACACGGTGGCGCGCTCCAGCGCGTGGCAGGAGGAGCCGCAAATTTTTTGTACAACTGCGCGCGCGTCCGCTTGCGAAGATTGCATCGCAACCGTAGGTTGCAAGATCGCAATCCCCGACAAGCACAACGCGAACATGATTCCGACCAGCGCAATAAAGCGCTTGATGCTTTTTTTCATGATCTGTTCACTCCGGGTTGGTGATGTGGAGTGCGACGCGCTGCGCCGCGTCCCATTGCTTTCCTCTGGCGAATCTTTGCCAATGCCTTTTCTTGGTTCTGGCGCAATTTTCGAAAGAAGGCAGACTGAGTCTATTTCAACTTCTCCTTACGCGGCAAGCGCTGCTTCCCATACATGTAGAATCATGGCTCCCGGGCCAGTGATCTCCGATGTGCGGGAAACGAGCGTGAAAAATGCAAAAAAGGCTCGCTCGATCTCGCCTCCGAGCGGTGCGCCGCGTAGAATCGGCGCTGTCGCCGATGAAGAAAGATCCGGACCACAATTCGAATGAAAGCTATAGGAATCTATCGTAGAAATGAGGTGGGGATGATCACTCTCAATATCATTCGACAATCTCTGAAGACTTTGGCGCCAGCGTTGTTCCTGCTGCTCTGCCGTTCGATCGGCGCATTCGCTCAATCGCCACCGGAATCGCAAAGGTCAAGGCAAAAGGATCTTGCAGACGTTAGCTTTCATACCAGTCCGGTGAAGGTCGCGATCGATACTCTGGGAAGTCAACTGAACCTCAATGTCATATTCGACGACGCGGTAAAGGATAGCGATATGCTAACAATTATGTTGAAGGATGTGACCATCGAACAAGCAATAAAGATTGTTCTTGTGGCGAAGCGATTGCAAGCGCGAATCATTGAAGAGAAGAAGATCATTGTTTTTCCGGACCATGAGGCGAATCGGCGGAAGTATGGGCAATACGAACTCTGGCCCGCAAAATCAGATGCGAATAAATGATCAACGCCAATTGACGCATGCCACCAAAAAATGACTCAGACCAATCAAGCGCCGGTCTGAGCCGCCATAATTTCGACAGGCCATCGAGAAATGGAAGCTACAGTAATCTTCCATAGAAATGAGGTGATAATGATCAGCCGCAGTGTCATTCGACGATCTTTGCAGACTTTGGCGCCAGTGATGTTTTTGCTACTTTGCAGTTCGATCAGCGCATTTGCTGAGTCGCCGTCGAAACCGCAAGAGTTAATTCGAATTGTCTTTAAAAACTCCACAGTGAAAATCGCCGTTTCTTTTGTGGGAAAACAGATGGGCCTCAAGGTCGTGTTCGACGATTCAGTCAAGGATGATAGTCTCAGCATTGAACTGACTGATGTGACCCCCGAACAGGGATTGAAGCTTATTTTTGACGAGAAGAAATTGCAGGCGCGGATCATGGAAGAAAAAACGATCATTGTTTACCGGGACGATGAGGCGAACCACAAGAAATATGAACAATACGACCTCTGGCCTGCAAATTCGAAACCCCAGGCGTCAAGGCTTAGGCAAAGTAAGCCAATTTCCTTTCAAAACATTTTATCGAAGGCCGCCATTGCTGTTGTGGGAAAACAGATGGGCCTAATTGTAGAATTCGACGAAACAGTCAAGGAGGATAGGCTCAGCATTGAACTGACTGATGTGACCCTCGAACAAGCATTGAAGATTATTCTTGAGGAGAAGAAACTGCAGGCGCGGTTCATGGAAGAAAAAACGATCATCGTTTTCCCGGACAATGAAGCGAAACGCAAGAAATATGAACAATACGAACTCTGGCCCCCAAAATCCGATGGAAAAAAATGATCGACGCCAACGGAGGTTGGCAAGATAAGAAAGGCTCAGCTGCGACGCGCGGTCAAGGGCTTCGCAAACAGAGCGGCTGAAAAGACCAGCCGCTCTGCCCAAGACCTGAGTCTCGCTTCGGCTGGAATAACAGCTAAGAGCTTTCGCTCTTACTCTCACTCGATGAGCGCTCGATCTCATCTGGTTTAAACTGCATCGCGACATCGATCGCCGCGGTGCGAAACTTTGACAATCAATTAGGGAAGTGCGTAAAGGAGGGTCGAAGGCTGGCGCGGTGCCTCTTAGGATTGACCTATCTGTTGCTCCCCGTTTCCTTCAGGAGCGCCTCACGAGTCTTTCCGTAAGTCCGTTTCCAGTCCCCGCCCGTTCAAACGGAGCGTGCCGATTTCCGGCACTCCGCTTTCCTATTGGCTTCGCTTCAAAGTTTATGTGGCTTATCGCGCTGGGAGCGCTTTCGGCGCTAATGCTGGTCGTCGAATCCGGTAGTCATGGATAATCGTGGGCATGACTCAACTCTCTTCCGAGAAGCCCGAACTCTTCAAAGGCCGTCATTTCAATCATCTCCTGATCATTCAGGCCGTGCGATGGATATGTCACTTACAAGCTGAGTTATCGCGACGTGTGCGATCTGATGGCGGAGCGCGGTATCACTGTCGTACATACCACCGTTTTGCTATGGGTCCAATGCTTCGTTCCCGCCTTCGAGAAACTGTGGAAGAGATATGCGCGCCCTGTCGGCTCATCCTGGAGAGTCGATGAAACCTATTTCAAAGTGACGGGGCAATGGCTCTATCTCTACCGCGCGGTCGATAAGCAAGATAAGACAGTCGATTTCTTGCTGAGTAAGAATCGAGATAAAGCGGCCGCCGTACGCTTCTTCAAGAAAGTAACGCTGAGCGGAATCGAGTTGGCAAACAAAATCAAAAAAGGACAGTTCGACACACCGGAGATCACCGGCCTGGGAGCCATGATCCTGCAGGTATGGGAAGCAGCGCTTGCTGCGTAAGGAGAAGTTGAAATAGGCTCAGTCTGCCTTCTATCGAAAAATTGCGCCAGAACCGTTTAGATTCAAGGACGAGGGAAAATTCGTGTCAAACAAAAAACAGGTAGTGGCCGAAACGAACCGCTTACTACTCAAACTACGCCCATCCAGCGCGCTTAGAGCGGCGGAGTCGCGCGCAAATCTCCAACCACTCTACGACACGACGCGCGCCGCCACCTCGGCGTTAGGCATCGGAGCCGAGCCGCAGTGGTATTTAGCCGAGTTGCCCGACGGCGCGGAGACGCCTTGGGATCTCGCGCATGCGCGCGTCGCCGGACAGCTTGGCGTCTCTGAGTCAGACGTTATCTTCGCCGAGCCCGACATCGTTCACAACATTTACCAGGACGCGAATGAAGTAAGTACCGACCATGCCTTCGCGGTCGGCGACAAGTGTGAGGCCAACCCTCAGGACGGGACACATGGCAAGGCGCTAGGCCCCGACACATTCGCCTGGCACCTCGGGGACGACTACACACAACTCGGCAAGGCCCGGGAGGCGGTCGAGTTCACAGACCCGCGGACGCGCATCGCTCATATTGACACCGGCTATTACGGCTCGCACGACACCGCGCCCGAACGGGTATTACGGAACCTTGAAAAGAACTTCGTGAGCGGCGACGCTGACTCGGGCAGCGCCGAAGACCCCGATAACCGCCTCCTGCTGCTCGACAACTCTGGTCACGGCACAGGCACTATCAGCATCCTGGCGGGCGGCAAGATCCCGGCCTCCGGTGGCTTTTATCTAGGCGGCGCGCCCGAGGCGGAGATTCTGCCATTGCGCATCGCCGACAGTGTCGTCCTTCTGCGCACGAGCGCGCTGGCGCGAGCCCTGGACTATGCTATCGAGCGACACTGTGACGTGGTTACGTTGAGCATGGGCGGTTTGCCGTCAAACGCCTGGAGCGAGGCCGTGGACAAAGCTTACGAGGCGGGCGTTTGCATCTGCGCCGCGGCGGGTAATCACATTGGCGCCGCACCGCCACAAACGCTCGTCTACCCGGCTCGCTACAGCCGAGTCATCGCCGTCTGCGGGGTGATGGCCAACCACACTCCCTACGCCGGACTTAAAGGGATGACTCTCGAAGGATGCTTCGGCCCCGACTCCGCAATGCAGAAAGCCATCGCCGCCTACACCCCGAATATCCCATGGGCGCGTTTCGGTTGCCAGACCATCATTCGCCTGAACGGCGAGGGGACATCGGCCGCTACGCCTCAGGTGGCGGCCGCCGCGGCCCTCTGGTTCGAGAAGTACAAGAACGAGCTGCCGCGCGACTGGCGCCGGGTCGAAGCCGTTCGCAACGCCCTCTTTTCCACGGCAAAGCTGAAGGCGGACAAGAAGCGTTTTGGTAACGGCGTGCTTCAGGCGCGGTCGGCGCTCAACGTCAAGCCCGTCCTCGGACTTGAAAAAAGCGCCCCTTCCGACAATTCGTTCGCTTTCCTCCGTGTCATCACCGGCCTCGGCGTCGTCGAGCCCCCGCCGCGGGAGAAGATGTTCAACCTTGAACTCGCTCAGCGATGGCTAGTCAGCGAAGAGCTACAGGAGATTGTTCCAGACCCTGGTCCCACCACTAGGCTGGAGGGAGAGAAGCTGCGCCGCTTTATGGAGGCCATCATCGAGGATCAGGAGGCCTCTTTAGCGTTGCGCAAGCACGTCGCGGCGAGGTACACGGTCGTCAACTCCGGGCGGTCCGCGCCACGAACCAAGCGGTCAGAGAAGGTCATCCCTGAGGCGCTATCAGCCTGCGACAAACAGCCCTCCGTTAGCAGCCCGCCCTACCGCCGTATCCGAGTCTACGCCGTGGACCCGAGTTTCTCGGCGCGGCTGGACACCGCCGGCGCCAACGAAGTGGCGCTCAAGATTCGCTGGGAGACGCTGGAGAAAAAGGGGCCGGTGGGCGAGTACATCGCCGTCGAGGACGTAGACGCCACGAAGAAGCTCTACGCCCCCGTAGACCTGGACGACCCGCGTCTGCTGGCGCAGGACGGCTGGGCGCCCTCGGAGGGAAACCCGCAATTCCACCAGCAGATGGTCTATGCCGTGGCGATGAAGACCATTGATCACTTCGAGCGCGCTCTCGGCCGTCCCATATTCTGGCGCCCAAGACCAAACCCGAAAAACGCTAACGACGATAGCGGCTTTATAAGGCAACTGGTCATCCGCCCGCACGCGCTCAGGCAGGCCAACGCTTTTTACAGCCCTCAGGAAGTCGCGTTGCTGTTCGGCTACTTCGAAGCTTCAGCCGACCAGCCCGGCGACCACATGCCAGGCAGTCGTGTTTACTCCTGCCTCTCACACGATATTATCGCCCACGAGACCACCCACGCGATCCTCGACGGGATGCACCGCCGGTTCAACGAACCTACAAACCAGGACGTGCTCGCGCTACACGAGGGATTCGCTGACATCGTCGCCCTTATGCAGCGCTTCACCATCTCTGAAGTCCTGGAGAGCGAGATCGGCCGGACGCGGGGCGACATTGAAGCCGAGTCAATGCTCGGCAGCCTCGCCGTCCAGTTCGGATACGCGACCGGCGGGCGCAGCGCGCTGCGCAACGCCATCGGCCGATTGGAGGACGGCGTCTGGAAGAGGTTTGCGCCAAACCCATCAGACCTGGATAAGCGCCTCACGCCGCACTCGCGCGGGGCTGTCCTTGTCGCCGCTGTATTCGACGCCTTCATTGCCATCTACAAGGCGCGCATCGCGGACCTGCTGCGCATTTCCACGAGCGGGACGGGCGTCCTCCCTAGTGGCGCGATTCACCCTGACCTCGTGCGACGACTAGCCGACGAGGCGGCGAAGTCCGCCAAGCATGTCCTCAACATTTGCATCCGCGCGGTCGACTACCTGCCGCCAGTTGACGTGACATTCTTCGAGTTCCTGCGCGCTCTCATCACCGCCGACTTTGACCTCGTCAGCGACGACCACCACAATTACCGCGTCGCCTTTGTCGAAGCATTCCGTCGCCGAGGCATTTATCCTGTTAACCTGGGCGCCCCTACTCACGACACGCCTCGTACGCTCTCGGTCGACACGCTGCGCTGGCAGGGAATCGACCCGTTCAACTTTCCTAAGGGGGTGCGAACGGCGATCCTTGAGCAGTATGAAAGCGTGATCGAGGGACTAAAGCGCTACGCCGACGCCTGCTTTTATTTGAATGATCGCAAGACGCTTTTTAACGCGGCGCGAGAGCAGCGCCGCAAGCTCCACGAACAGCTTGAGGTTGCCTTTAAGGCCGTACCCAAATTCGCCGACGAACTCGGCCTCGACCCGGGGCTGAAGTTCGAGGTACACGAATTGCGCCGCGCTGTGCGCGTAAGCCCTGACGGCAGGCACGCCCCACAGCTTGTGGTCGCATTGACGCAGTCAAAATTGATCAAGCGGGACGATACGCCACACCATGTTTTCCGCGGCGGCTCCACACTCATCGTGGATATTTCGAAACCTGAGGTCAAATACAGGGTCATCAAGAATATCAATAGCGAGGAGAGACAAGAGCGCACCGCCGCCTTCATCCGCGAGTCCGCCGCAGACCCGCTGCGTGCGCTTTTCTTTTCTTCGGATCGTCCTGAACCCTTCGCTGCCCTACATTCACTCGCAGACGATGGCTTCTAGATGGCTGCCTCAAAAACCACTCGGCCGGCGAGAGGACCAGTGGCTCGAAGAGCATACGCCCTTTGGGAGCGGGCAGAGGGTGAAGAATTACTTCAAGTGGTTTCATGTCTTTGGGCATGAACTCAACCATAGAGGGCAGATTCGCTGGTTGCGGAGACATGCAACGAAGAGGTCATGAGCACATCGCAGCTGAACAACTCATTGGACCGCAGCGGAGGGAGCGTGTATTGTAACTTGATTGTTCCGGCGATGGTTGCGTGAAATCGCGCCGCCCGGTCAACTCTGACGTTAGACGGCAAAACAACCTTACCCAGGCTGCTTAGGCAGATCTCGCAGATGTTATGACGAACAAACGAAAAATCATCGTCAACCTTGCCACGAGCGCAGACGGCTACATCGCTCGACCGGACGGTGACATCGAATGGCTGACAAGGCGCCCAGCTCCAAAAGGCTTTTATGGCCTGAGTGAGTTCGAGCGATCGATCGACACGAAATTGTTGGGCAGGAAAACCTACGACATCAGTTTGCAGTTGGGGGCGAAATTCGACTCGAAGACTCGATACTACGTGTTCTCTCGGCATCCTCCGTCGACTCCGGTCCCCGCTGGCGTTGAATTCGTGACGGAGACCATTAGTCTTTTCGCCAAACGGCTGCGCGAAATGGAGGGTAAGAACATCTGGATGATGGGTGGCGGTGAGATCATTGCTGCCTTCCTTGACGAGGGCGCCATTGATGAATTCATCATCACTGTTGTTCCAACGCTCATTGGCGAAGGTATACCGCTTATGGCTCACCGGCGCCGTGACGTGCCGCTGCGCCTGCGTTCAGTTGAACAATTTCCCGATGATGTCGTGCAGCTTCACTACAACGTCTAAAAGGACGGTGAATGAAAGCGCTTTTGCTGACTAGGATGATCATGCGTTCATCTCCGAGTGGCATGGCGCTAAAACCTGCGGGCAAAAACGCCCAAGCAGCTCCTCACCGCCAAGCAATCACTGACGAGCGCGTACCTCGATGGCGGAGCGCGCGTTTGAAACGCGACAGCGGTGATGTCGTCAGCACAACGTGACGTCCGCCGCAACGTGTCCAGCTTGATGCTGGCTTCCGTGTCGTCAAGCTCAGTAGGCCGGTGCAATGCGCGCGGCGGGGGGGGTTGGCTGTCAACACGCATATCGTAGAAATCGCAGGCTGTAATTATCAGAGTTCACAACCCACCGAAGGCTTCGACCTGACTTTCTCCTCTGTTCAATCGTCGTTCCTATGGAGTCGCGCCATAATGAGCCGCCCCCTTCCTAAATTTGCCCGGCGATCTGGTAATTCAAGATCGCGATACCGTTTGGAAGAGTTCTGGAGGCGACGAGATTCAGTTGCGTCGGTAGGCAATCGCGGAAGTGCGGGACTTGCGGCCCCTTGTTTCCGAGTATGAGTGGGTGAACCCATAGTCTGAGTTCATCCAATAGGCTGTGCTCGATCAGCGTGAATGATACCCGCCCTATCCCATATTGCACGATGTCCTTGCCCGGCTGCTGCTTGAGGCGCGAGACTTCCGCGACCAGATCGCGGGCAATGACGGTCGTGTTGTTCCAGGTCGGATTGCATAGGGTTGATGAGACGACAAATTTTTCCATCGCGTTGATGCGATCCGAGTAGACGTCTCCCGAACGGGTCGGCCAGACGGAAGCGAAACTGTCATACGTGCGTCGGCCCATGAGAACCGCGTCACAGTTGTTGAGGAGCTCGGTCTGGATGTCGAAGCTTAATTTAGAGCCTGCATCGCCGAGCGAGGGCCAGAGGTGCGGGTCTTCGACGGCGCCGTCAAGCGTAATGTAGGTTGAGTTAATGATCTTCCGCATATTTGCTCCTATCGGGTAAATTGATGGAATAGTCATCATATTAGTTGAGGCGAAAGACATTGTCTTGAACGAAAACGACAGCTACCCGGCGCGCTCGCGCACGATCCGGGCAGGTGTGTGACCGATGAATCGTCGCAACGCTCTGGTCAAATGCGGCTGGTCGGCATAGTCGAAGCGCTCGACGACGTCGAGAATCTTTGCGCCCGCCTCTAGTAGCGCAACCGCCTGATGGGCGCGCTCGATTTGCCTGATGACGGCGTGCGTCAGGCCTGTCGTGTGGCGGATCCGGCGCTGGACGGATCGCAATGACAGATCCGTTTGCCGTCCCTGCAACACTTCTTCGACGACCGGATCGCGAGCGACAAGGCCCTTGCGCATGAGCCTCCTCAGGAAGACATCGACGTTGTCGAAAGTGGGATACTCCCAGGCGGAGCCATTCAGCCAAAAAGAACGACTGCCGGTTCCTGGAAGGGTCAACCCATTGTCGACGAGTTGATCGACAGGCAGGGCCGGCAGGAACGCGCCGAGCCTAAACTGCACTCCGAAGAACTCTGCGTCTTCGGGGATTGGGACAATTGTCGCTCTGGTTTCAGGGCCTCGCACAGTGAGGTAGGTCAGCCCCTTGCGCTTCGTGACGACCATCTCCCAGTGCGTGACCGCAACAGACGCGAAGGACTCGACCGGTTCGCTTCGAGTGCGCCAAATCTTGTCAGCGATCGGCGAGTTGAGGCAGGCTTCCTCGATTCTGAAGATCTGCGCGGCCCGGCGAGAATTGCTACCGTCGTGGGTCATCTGCGGCTCCAAACAATTTGATCGGAATTTGCCTTGTACACCAGCTCGCGGGGCGCATCGAGGGGATTATATAGAGTTCTGGCGCCAACCTGATAATTGCCGAAAAGTATAAACAGGCAGTTGAAACGACTAAAAGGAAGGCGTCTATTACAGACGCTAGGCAATAGCGACAAGGCCATCAGGCAATAAGTTCGTTGATTACGTTTCCGGAGACATCGGTAAGTCGGAAATCACGGCCGCTGTAATGATACGTGAGCCTGGTGTGGTCAATGCCAAGCAGGTGCAGAATGGTCGCGTGCAGGTCGTGAACGTGGACCGGCTTGTCGGCCACCTTGAAGCCGAAATCGTCAGTCGAGCC
>DATCXQ010000189.1:0-23277 GCA_036565725.1 Blastocatellia bacterium | reverse complement strand
CGGGTTCGGCCGGATGGAGCCGGTTCCAACGTTCGACACTCAGCGCGTCGCGGCGCAGTTCGTTGTAGCTGGTCACGCTCCAGACATCGGTTTGAATGCCGTACTGCTCGGCCAGAATCAGCTGGGCGCGCAGCGCCTCGTTGACCATCGGGCCGCTGCCCCAGATGTGGGCTTTCGGTTTGCCGTCTCCAGCCCGCAGCTTATAGACGCCTTTGATAATGCCTTCCTCCGCGCCTTCGGGCATCGGAGGCTGCGCGTAATTTTCGTTGTAGAGCGCCAGGTAATAAAAGACGTCCTCGTCTTCCTGATACATCCGCCGCATACCGTCCTGAACGATCACGGCGATCTCATAGGCGAACGCCGGGTCGTAGCTCAGGCAGGTCGGCGCCGTGCTCGACAGCACGAGACTGTGGCCGTCCTGGTGCTGCAAGCCTTCGCCGTTGAGCGTCGTGCGCCCGGCGGTCGCGCCGCACAGGAATCCGCGCCCGCGCGCGTCGGCGAATGCCCAGACGAAATCGCCTATGCGCTGGAACCCGAACATCGAATAGAAAATGTAGAACGGGATCATCTCGACCCCGTAATTCGAGTAGGCCGTGCCGGCGGCCGTGAACGAGCACATCGAGCCGGCCTCGGTGATGCCTTCTTCGAGAATCTGGCCGTCCTTCGACTCCTTGTAATAGAGGAACATGTCGGAGTCATGTGGCTGGTAGAGCTGTCCCTGGCTGGCGTAGATGCCCACCTGGCGGAAGAGCGATTCCATGCCGAAGGTACGCGCCTCGTCGGGGATTATCGGCACGACGCGTTTGCCGACGGTCTTGTCTTTCAGCAGGTTCGTCAGCACGCGGACGAAAGCCATGGTCGTCGAGACTTCGCGCCCGTCGGAGCCGGCGAGTTGCTCCTTAAAGAATTCGAGGGGCGGCGTTTCGGCCAGGTCGGATTTAGTTTCGCGCGTGGGGTAATAACCTCCGAGCGCCCTGCGGCGTTCGTGCAGGTAGATCACCTCAGGGCTGTTTTCCGGCGGCAGGTAGAACTTCGCGGCCTTTGCGTCCTCTTCGGAGATCGGCAGGTTGAAGCGCCGCGTGAAGTTGACCAGGTCATTCTCGTCGAGCTTCTTCGATTGGTGAGCCAGGTTGCGCCCTTCGCCACCCGAAGGGCCGAGGCCGTAGCCTTTGATCGTCTTGGCCAGAATGACCGTCGGCCGGCCCTTCTGCTCGAACGCGCGCTTGTAGGCGTTGTAGACTTTGATCGAATCGTGGCCGCCGCGCCGCAGGCTCCAAATTTCCTCGTCGCTCATGTCGGCGACCATCTCGGCCAGTTCGGGGTATTTGCCGAAGAATTGCTCGCGCAGGAATTTCGCCTCTTTGGCGCGGAACGATTGATATTCGCCGTCCACGCATTCTTCCATTCGCTTTAGCAGCACGCCGGAGCGGTCTTGGGCGAAGAGCGGGTCCCAGCCGCGCCCCCACAGGACTTTGATCACATTCCAGCCCGCGCCGCGGAACGCGGCTTCGAGTTCCTGGATGACCTTGCCGTTGCCGCGCACGGGGCCGTCCAGCCGCTGCAGGTTGCAGTTGATGACGAAGATCAGGTTGTCGAGCCTCTCGCGCGAGGCCAGCGTAATCGAACCCATCGATTCAGGCTCGTCCATCTCGCCGTCGCCCAGGAAGGCCCAGACCTTGCGATCCGTAGGCGCGATCAGTTCGCGATTCTCCATGTAGCGCATGAACCTCGCCTGATAGATCGCGTTAAGCGAGGCGAGTCCCATCGACACCGTCGGGAAGCGCCAGAAATCGGGCATCAGCCAGGGGTGCGGATACGAAGACAGACCGGGATCTTCGCGCAATTCGTGGCGGAAATTTTCGACCTGCTTAAGCGAAAAACGGCCTTCCAGGAAGGCGCGCGAATAGATGCCCGGGGAGGCGTGGCCCTGGAAATAAACGAAATCGCCCGGCTGGTTGACGCCGGCCTGATCCTTAATCTTCGCGCGGAAGAAGTGGTTGAAGCCGACCTCCATCAGCGTCGCGGTCGAGGCGTAGGTCGCGATGTGGCCGCCGATGCCGGAGTCTTTCTTGTTCTGCTGGACGACCATCGCCATCGCGTTCCAGCGGATGACGCTCTTGATGCGGCGCTCGATTTCGAGATCGCCAGGATAAGGCAGTTCGTCTTCGACGCGGATCGTATTCCAGTAAGGCGTATTGAATGACGGCGGAGGAAGCTCCAGGCCGGCCGATCGCGCCCGCTCGGTCAAGGCGGTGAGCAGGTAAGACGCGCGCTGTGGGTTTTCTTCGTCGAGAATCTGATCCCAGGCTTCAAGCCATTCGGCGGTCTCCTGCGGATCGCTGTCCGAAGAGTGTAACGGGGCCTGTTGTTTGGAGATGATCTGTTGTTCGAGTTGAGCTTTTGCTTGCATTATTTTTCTTAATCCCTCGTTGCGTGTTTTGTCATTGCGTCCTCATTGCGCCTGTGCGCACTCCAGCCGCCGATACGCATTTACAATCATCCAATTCTCACGTTAGTTGATATTGAAGCAGGTTTCATTTCGATATGAGAGCGGTCGGCTCTGATAAAAGAGCGTCAGATGAATAATATATCCCAAACGCCGCGGATAGTCGAAGCGCGATGGATTAACCATGCATCCTGGCGCCGCGACGGATCAAGATTGGCTCATAACAAAGAAGGCTATGATTTCCAGCGCCAGACGCAGCAGGAACATCACGCCCCAGATGATAGACGCTCTCATAATTCGCCGGCGCGCCTGTTTCAGATCTTCATGATTTTTGTCTATTCCCTGCAACCCCCATTGATATTTTGAGAGCCAGAGCAGAACCATGATCGGGAAGGCGAAGAGCGTTACGAGGAACGCGAGACCCGCAAAGCCGAGAAAGGGGATCAAACTTACCACGAAAAAAGCGATCAATGCGCGCGCGACATTCATGATGTTGTTCGCGTGATTAAATGCGCTGGCGATGGTCGCTTGCGCGTTGGCCGCCCACGCCGCCCATTGGGGTCAACCGGCGCGTTGCAGTACGCGCATTGAGCCATCGATGTGTTGATCATCTCAGCGCATTTAGGGCAGGCGAAGACCTGCGGCGCCGCTTGACCGAGAATTGAGCTCATATCTATCTCCTTGAAATGTGGGGCTCGTTGAAATGTGAGTGTTGACGGCGCTCTAAACAACGCCACGCTGACATGCTTGGGGCTGATTACAACTCGAACTTCTGCAAATACTCCGGTATCTCCACAGTATCTGGCCGCCAGCCGAATTTTTCGACTATCTTGTCTTTCAACGCCTCCTGCGCGCCGGGTTCGCCATGAACCAGGAAGACTTTTTCGGGCGCGCGTTTGAATCCGCCCAGCCAGCGCAGGATTTCGCGCGAATCGGCATGCGCCGACAGATTGTCCAGTCTTTCGATTTGCGCGCGAACTGGAACGAATTCGCCGAAGATTCTGACCTCCTCTTCGCCGTCGACCAGACGACGACCGCGAGTTCCCGCGGCCTGAAAGCCGACGAAGATCACCGTGTTGCGTTCATCGGGCAACCGTTTGCGCAGGTGATGAAGGATGCGTCCACCCGTGGCCATCCCGCTGGCCGAAATTACGATGGTCGATTCCTCTTCGGCGGAGACATTCTTCGATTCCCTAATCGTGCGCGTCAGGTTGAACCTTTTGGTCGCCAGCGGGTTCCTGCGTTCATCCAGCAAATCTTTCATCTCCAGGTCGTGGTCTTCGGTATGGCGCAGGTATAGTTTCGTCGCGCTGGCTGCCATAGGGCTGTCGACGAATACGGGCAGGATAGGGATGCGATTCTCTTCTTCGAGTTCGCGGATAAGATAGAGCAGTTGCTGTGTGCGCCCGATGGCGAAGGCCGGGATCAAAACGTGTCCGCCGCGCCGAGCGGTTTCGTTGATGATTTCGGCCAGCTTCGCTTTGACGTCGAAATCAGGATGGTCGCGGTCGCCGTAGGTCGATTCGACTACGATGTAATCGGCCTCGTCGACATTGGACGGATCGGGAATGATCGGTTCGTTGTAACGCCCGAGGTCGCCGGTCATGATCATTCGTTTGCGCTGCCCGTCCAGCGATTCAAAATCGAAAAGGACGAAACTCGACCCGATGATGTGGCCGGCAGTCACGAACTCGAACGAGAGTTTCTTCGTCAGCCGGACCATTTTGTGGTAATTGACCGACTCCAGGCGCCGGAGGGCTTCGGTAGCGTCTCTTTCGGTGTAGAGCGGCAGCGCCGGTTTATGCTTCGACGCCCCGGTCTTGTTGGAGTAAGCGGTGTCCTCTTCCTGCAGCCGCGCCGAATCTGGGAGCAGGATGCGCGCCAATTCGACCGTCGCCGGGGTGGCGTAGACCGGCCCGTCGAAGCCGTCGCGCGCGAGTCTCGGCAGATAGCCTGTGTGGTCAATGTGCGCGTGAGTCAGGATCACCGAGTTGATCGACGCCGGGTCGAGGGGGAACGGTTCCCAGTTCCGCAGCCGCAGTTCCTTCAAGCCTTGGAACAGCCCGCAATCAACCATCGTGCGGTATCCGTCAACTTCGACAAGGTGTTTCGACCCGGTGACGGTGCGAGTCGCGCCCAGAAATTGAATTGTCGCCATCGAATCTCCTCCGAAAAACATCCACGAAGCCACACGAAGAGGCACGAAGGTTTTCTCTTTTTCTTCGTGTATCTTCGTGTGACTTTGTGGATGTTTTTATTGTTTAAGGACGCTACGCTAAAGTTTTTCTGGCCTCGTGCCGCCGATCAGCAAATATCCGAGCCGGACATTATTCCCCGAACTCTTCGGATTTTTTTCGCTGAGCACTCGGATCGTCAGTTTGTGTTCGCCGGAGCCCAAGCCGCCGGCGATGATACGCGCGCCGAGTTGGGGGGCGCGGCTGTATGTATCGATGCGGCTGAGCGGCGGAGGGGCGGGTTTGCCGTCGATCAGGCATTCGATGATTCCGCCGTCGGGGCCTGTGCGGTACGAGACGCCTATGACCGCGCCGTCGAAGTAGTATTCGACCTGCGCTCCGGGGCGCTCGCTCACGAGCAGTTCGGACGGCAGAGCGCGGTCGTTGCTGGCTTCGATCCGCCAGTTCGCGCCACGCTCCTTTGCGGACCCTCTCTGAGGTTTGATTTCGACAACGGCTTTGAATTCGCCGTAATTCATCTCGTCGCTGACGAGGGGCGGCGGGAGGTTGCGTGGGATCGGCGACGCTTTGAGCTTCTCCTGTTCGGCCAGGAAGGAGATGGTGAGGTCGGCGTAGAGTTTGTGACCGGCGTCGGACGGGGTCACGCTGTCTTTCAACGATGCGGCGGGGCGTGAGGCGCCGGGCCAGAATTCGCCGAGTTTTATTTTGCCCCCGTCGACCATCGCCCACACCTGGTCTTGCAAATTGATCGCCGGAACCTGGTAGTGCGCGGCGATGGCGTCGTGCCATTCGGCGTGGATGCCGCGTTTGGCGCTCGTCGCATAGAGCATTACGATCTCCGGGGGTTGGCCGACCACCAGCAACTGTCGAAGCAATCCTTCGATGGCTTTTTTGGCCGTAGTCTCGTTCTCATTCGTGTCGTTGACGGCGAATTCGACGAAGATCAGATCCGGTTTATACGCGATCACGTCGCGGCGCGCCCGCAGCGCGCCGTAGAGCGACCCGCCGCTCACGCCGGTGTTATTGATCGCGGCGTTAAGCTCGGTGATCTCAGAGTTGGGATAATGTTTGCGCAGCCACTCAGTGACGAGCGCGCGGAAAGAAGTCTTTTCAGGAGCGCTTGCGCCCGCGCCCGCCGTTATCGGCCCGCCCATATAAGCGATGGTCACGGGAGCGCCCGCGCGCAACTTGTCGAAAAAAGCCCCGACGGTGCGCCGAGTCTTCTGCGCGGCGCCAGGGAGCGCAGGCGTCTCCTCCTGCGCGGCATTGGAGGAAACGTCCGGGGGCGAAGGCGTCCCCGTCTGCTCCGCCGTATTCGAATTGGCTCGCGCGCGTTCCTGCCGCGTCTTGAAAAGAACCTGCCCGAATGAAGACGTCAAAACCAGAAGAAGGAATAGCGTCACGTCGAAAGCGCGTCTGGCGCATGCCCGGTTAATCATAAGACAGTTGCCCGATCCCGAATTGAGTCCACGTTGTTGAAATCGAAGTTGCGACGGTTGAAATCATATCGCAAAGATGACGCCAGGAAAATCGTCATTGCGGAATGCGGAATGCGGAATGAAAGAGGACCAGTCATAACTTGGCGCCAACGAGGTAATAGTATCTCAAATCAGCAGTAAGACGGAGTGAAATCATCATTCGTCAACTCTCTTCATTCCGCATTCCGCATTCCGCATTCCGCATTCCGTATTCTGCTACCGCCCGCTCGCAATCTCGGCGAGTTTCAGGAGGCCGGCGCGCGTTCCGATGGCTATGAGCAGGTCTCCGGCGCGCAGCGTCTGTTCGCCCCTGGGATTGAAGATCATTTCTCCATCGGGCGGAGTGATGGCGACGATCATCGCGTTGTGTTCCGAGCGGATGCGGGAGTCTTTGATCTGTTTGCCGTCGAGCGGCGAGCCTGCGGCGACGCGGACCTGTTCGAAGTAAAGGTCGAGCGATTCGGTCATCGTCGTCAGTTCAAGGAAATCGGCCACAGCGGGGGTCAGGGCGGCCTGGGCCATGCGATGGCTGCCGATCAAGACGGGCGAGACCACCTTGTTCGCCCCTGCGCGCAAGAGTTGTCGTTCGGCGGCCTGGGCGTTAGCGCGCGTAACGATGTAGATGTCGGGGTTCAATCCGCGCGCGGTAAGCACGATGTAAACATTTTCAGCGTCGGTCGATGCCGCCGTGATCAGCGCTTTGGCCGAACGCACCCGCGCGCCTTCGAGCACGGTTTCGTCAGTCGCGTCGCCGATCAGAACCAGATGGCCGTTAGTCAAAAGCTTTTCGGCGACCGCCTCGTCGCGTTCGATGATTACGTAATCGACGCCCTTTATCTTCAACTCGTCGACGATGCGCGCCCCGACGCGGCCCGCGCCGCACAGAATGTAATGATCCTTCAACTGACTGATGTCTTTGAACAACCTTCGCCTCCCAAGAACTGACGCGATCTCGGTTTCGACCACGGCCTGCGTCAGGATCGAAATCAAAAAACCGAAGACGGTTACGCCCACCACGATCAGAACGATCGTGAACACGCGGCCCGCGGGCGTCAACGGGTGCGTTTCGCCGTACCCGATGGTGGCCAGCGTGATCACGGTCATATATAAACCGTCGAACCACGACCAGCCTTCGAACGCGCGGTAACCGACCGTGCCGAAGAAGACTGTGGCGATGACGGCGGCTAGTGGATAAATGAATCTTTGTCGCAGAGGCATTGGGAATGCGGAATGCGGAATGCGGAATGCGGATTTATGAGCTCATTCAATCGCGAACGCAAAATCTAGATTGGTAGTTATATCAATCCGCAATCCGCAATCCGCAATCCGCAATCCGCAATCCGCATTCCCCACGTTTTCATCTGGAGTTGAGAATCGGGGTCACCACGACTTTGCGGAACGAGACTTTGCCGTGATCTCCCTGGATCATGATCGGCCCCGACTCGCGCTCATTGCTGTCTAGCGCGCCGCCAGTGATGCCGTCGATCACGATGTTGTCATGAACTTTCTTGCCGTTGAGGACGACAGTCAGGCGGTTGCCGACTATGGTCGCTTCCATTGTCTGCCATTGGCCTGCCGGGAGACTGGCGTTGACCGCCGGCTTGACGCGGCTGTAGAGGGCCATGTGGCCGTGAATGTCAGGCGGTTTGCCGGCGTCGTCCAGCACCTGCAACTCGTAACGCCCGCGCAGGTAGATGCCGCTGTTGCTCTTCTCTTCGATCTTGTATTCGCATTGAATCTTGAAATCATCGAAGCGGTGGCGCGTGACCAGGTTGTTGGCCTTCGGATCGTTGGTCATCACGCCGTCGATGACAGTCCATCCGGAAGGCTGGTCTTTGCGTTGCACGTCCCACATATTCTCTATCGACTTTCCGTCGAAGAGGAGGACGGGGGTGCCCATCCGGTACCTCTTGTTCGCGTTGAAATCGCTCCATTTAGGCGCGGGCACGCCGATCCATGCCACTTCCTGATCTCCGGCGGTCATCATTCCCAGTAATCGTCCCTCCTCGACCTTCGCGCGGTGAACAGCTTTCGGCGAGTCGGCCCTCGGCGCCTTAGGCGAGAAGATGAGATCGCCGCCCTCGATTTTGATCTCTTCCAGTGGCAGCACGCTCCCGCTCCGATTGAGGAAACTGCCCGTGAGCTTGCCGTCCTCCTCTTTCACTTCGAGCCAGTAAACATAATTGCTGTGTGGGCCGACGCCGGCGATGTCCCATTTGCCTAAAAACGGATTATCCTGAGCCATAGCGGTGATTCCAAAACAAACGAGTGATAGTAATAACAGGGTGAAGATGTTCTTCAGGCGCATGTTTTTCTCCTCAGAAAAGGGTAGGGCAAACATCCTGGGAGCGCAGGCATCCTTGCCTGCATGCTTCGATCAGTCGGTCATTGCCGGAAACCTCGCAGGCAAGGATGCCTGCGCTCCCAGGATGTTCGCACTGACTCTCTCTCTTCGATCTTTCGGGAAACCCAGGATGTCTGCCCTACCCTCGCGCCGCGATTTTCATTGTTTCAGGGCCTCGCGCCGCGACATGAGGGCTCCTCAGACAATTTCTGGGGGCATCGTGAATGGGGCTCATAGGTCTTAATGAGTCTTATAAGTCCCATTCGTAACGATAAGTGAGATGTATTCGGTTGGCAAGATTGACTTGCTCCCCGGCCCGTCATAGATTTGGCGCGTCTGGAATCTCGAATCTCGGATCCTGAATCTCAAATTGCACCCGGAGGTCAAAGATGAAGCCGTTGAGACTCGTCGTATTGCTGTCGTCCTGTGTTTTCGCATTAACGCTCGTAACCTGGTCGGTCATTGACGGTGTGGCGCGGATGCGCTCGGCCGCCGCGATGGCCGAGGCCGCTAACAAATTCCTCGCCTCGCTCACGCCCGAACAGAAGGCCAAAGCGACTCTCGATTTCGCCGACGAGAACCGTCGGGATTGGACCGTCGTCCCGCGCGACCGCAAGGGCGTCCCGCTCAAAGACCTCGATGAGAATCAGCGCCGGTTGGCAATGGAGTTTCTGAAAACAGGCCTTGGAGCCTCCGGCTACCAGAAGGCCACGACGATCATGAGCCTCGAACCGGTTCTGGCGCAGCTCGAAGGCCCGAACCGCCGCTTCCCGCGCGACCCCGAGCTTTATTACTTCTCGATCTTCGGAACGCCTTCGCCCAAGGCGCCGTGGGGTTGGCGCGTTGAGGGACATCACATCTCGATCCATTTCACCATCGTCAAGGGGGAAATGCTTTCAAATACTCCTCTGGCCTTCGGCTCGAACCCGGCCGAAGTCCGCGAGGGCGAACGGAAGGGATTGCGCGCGTTGGCTGGCGAAGAAGACAGGGGCCGCGATCTGATCCTGGCGCTCGATGAAAAACAGCGATCCGTCGCCATCTTCGACCAGAAAGCGCCGTCCGATATTCTCACTTTGGCCAAGATAAAAGCCGACCCGCTCAAACCCGAAGGCATCCCGGCCGGCCAGATGAACAAACAGCAGAAGGCGCTGCTCGAAAAATTGATCGATGAATACCTGGCGCGAATGCCGCAGGACGTGGCGGCGGAGAGGTCGAAGAAGATGCGCGACGCCGGCTTCGACAAGATTTATTTCGCCTGGGCCGGCGGCGTCAACAAAGGCGACCCGCATTACTATCGGGTCCAGAGCCCGACGTTTCTGATCGAATACGACAACACGCAGAACAACGCCAATCACATTCACTCGGTCTGGCGCGACTTCAACGGCGATTTCGGCGAGGATTTGCTGCGCGAGCATTACCAGACGACGCCGCACGGCGCGACGCAACAAAAGGCGTCGCAGCAAGAGGCGCCGCAGCAATATGTGCGATTGGTCGCCAATCCCGACGGCAAACCTGTTCCGAAACAACCTGTGCGATTGGACGCCGAGCCCCGCGGCGAACCTGTTTTGCCCATGACCTACGCGTTGAAGCCCAAGATTCTGTATAGAGAAAGGGCCGGTTACACGAGGGCCGCGAGTGACGCGGAGATTAATGGAGTAATCAAGCTCGCCGTAATTTTTGATAAAGGTGGCAATATCCGGGTCACCAAAATAATTCAAGGACTTCCATTCGGCCTGAACGAACAGGCCATAATCGCTGCGAAAAAAGTCAGATTCGAACCGGCTATCAAAAACGGCGAACCGGTTAGCGTGAGAGGCAGTATGGAATTCTCATTCAACGTTGAGCCCCATGGGAATGGCCCGGACTACTGGCCGGCGGGCGTCGGCCACGTGGGCAATCCGGAATTGATCCAAGTGAAGAAGCCTGAATACACGGAGGCGGCTCGAAATAATAGGGTCGAAGGCGACGTGAGATTGATGGTCATCTTCGGCTCGAACGGCAAAATCAGTCACATTGACGTCCTTGAGGAAATGCCTGACGGGCTTACTGAGAAGGCGATCGAAGTTGCGAAGGCGATAAAATTCAAACCGGCCACTTATTCAAATTCGAACAAAACTGTGAATGTTTGGGGTGAAATAGCAATCACATTCAAGCTCGATCAATAGTAATGCAGTCCCTTCCGATTGATCCGCTCCTTCCGGAAATCATCGCTCGGCTACGCCAATCCCCGAACATCGTTCTGGAAGCGCCGCCTGGCGCGGGCAAAACCACGCGCGTTCCTCCCGCGTTGCTCGACGCGAAAATTACAGGCGACAGAGAAGTGTTAGTGCTCGAACCCAGGCGTCTGGCCGCGCGAATGGCCGCGCGCCGCGTAGCCGAAGAGCGCGGAGAGAGGCTCGGCGATACCATCGGCTATCAGGTGCGGTTTGAAGAGGTGGCGAGCGCGAAGACACGATTACGCTTCCTGACCGAAGGCGTGTTGACGCGGCGATTGCTCACCGACCCGACGCTGAAGAATGTCGGCGTCGTCGCGCTTGACGAATTTCACGAGCGCCACTTGCAGGCCGACCTCGCGCTGGCCCTGCTCAGAAGATTGCAGAAGACCGCGAGACCGGATTTGAAACTCATCGTAATGTCGGCGACGCTCGACGCCGGGCCGGTTGCGCGATTTCTCGATGACGCGCCCGCGCTGCGCTCCGAAGGCAAACGGTTCGACGTCGCGATCGAGCACCTGGCGCGGCCCGACGAGCGCCCGCTGGCCGAACATGTCGCGGCGGCGGTAAACCGGCTCGTCGCGGAAGGTATTGACGGCGACATTCTGGTATTTCTGCCGGGAGCGGCTGAGATTCGCCGCGCACAAGCGGCTTGCGAGGCGGTCGCCGACAGACAGGATCTGATGGTTTTGCCGCTGCATGGCGACCTTTCGGCCGAAGAGCAGGACCGCGCGGTCAAACCGGCCGCTAAACGCAAAGTGATCCTTTCGACCAATGTCGCCGAAAGTTCGGTCACGATTGACGGAGTCGTGGCGGTGATCGATTCGGGGCTGGCGCGCGTGGCGGGCCATTCGCCGTGGTCTGGATTGCCGACGTTGAACGTCGCGCGCGTCAGCAAGGCTTCGGCGACGCAGCGGGCCGGACGAGCCGGGCGGACGCGGCCCGGTAAATGTCTGCGGCTCTACACCGCGCAGGATTTCAACGCGCGGCCCGACCATGACGTCGCCGAAATCCACCGCGCCGACCTGGCTGAAACCGCGCTGGAATTGCATGCGGCCGGCGTCCCCGACTTGAGCGGATTCGATTGGTTCGAGGCCCCTCCTCAATCGGCGATTGAAGCCGCCGAGATTCTGCTCTCAAAACTCGGCGCGATTGACGCGACGGGCGCTGTGACGACGGCCGGCAGAGACATGTTGCGGTTTCCGTTGCACCCGCGCCAATCGCGAACGCTGGTCGAGGCCGAGTCGCGCGGCGTGGGCGAACAGGCTTGCGTCGTCGCGGCGCTGATCGGCGAGCGCGACATAGTCGCCTCGGAACTTTTCAAAAGCGAGCGCGAGCGAAGGGCCGAGCACGAGGGGCCGAGCGATCTGCTTCACCGCCTGGACCTGTTCGAAGAGGCCGCGTCAGCCAACTTCGCCCCGTCGCGTCTGCGCGCGATGAACCTCGACGTGGGGGCGGTGATGGCCGTCGATCGCGTCAAGCGGCGACTCCTCGCGTCGCGCGGGCGCGGCGGAGGACGTAGAGGGCGGGGTAGGGAAGGCGACGACGCGCTGTTGATTTCGATCCTCGCCGGTTACCCGGACCGGGTCGCGAAGCGCCGCTCGCTGAAATCGGACAACAGGGAATTGCTGTTGTCAGGCGGCGGCGCGGCGCGGCTTTCGCCGTTGAGCGTCGTAGGGCGATCGGAGTTTCTGGTCGCGATTGACGCCGAGGAGCGTCGTGACGCGAATCAGGCCAGGGCGCGCATCGTTCGCATCGCCAGCCGGATCGAACCGGAATGGTTGATCGATCTCTTCGCCGATCAGTTGCGCGAAGCGACCGAGGCGAAATGGAACGCGCAATCGGAGCGCGTGGAGGTGGTCGAGCGGATGATGTATGACCAATTGACGGTCAGCGAAAACGCTGCGGCCACTGTGGGAAGAGTGGAGGCCGCGCGCGTCCTGGCCGAAGCAGCGCTCGCCGCCGGTTTGCAGAAGTTCGTCGAGCCTGAAGCGGTGGCCAATTTCCTCGCTCGGGTTGAATTCGTGGCGAAGACTTTCCCCGAATCTTCGACTCCGCCGCTCGATGACGACGCCGTTCGCGAGTCACTGGTAGCGTTGTGCGACGGTTTGAAGAGCTTTGCAGAATTGCGCGCTGCCGCCAGAGAAGGCGGATTGATCGAGGCGCTGCGTCAGCGTTTGAACGCCGAGCAGCAACGGTTGCTGGACAAGATGGCGCCTGAATTCGTGGCGATCGCCGGCCGACGCCGCGTGCGCGTCAATTATGAAACAGGCAAGTCGCCCTGGATAGAATCGCGACTGCAGGATTTTTTCGGGATGGAGGCGGGGCCGGTGATTGCCGGCGGTCGCGCGCCGCTGGTGATGCATCTGCTCGCGCCCAACCACCGCGCGGTACAGGTCACGACCGATCTGGCGGGGTTTTGGCGTCGCGTCTATCCGCAGGTTCGCAAAGAGTTGAGCCGCCGTTACCCGCGCCACGCCTGGCCTGAAGACCCTCTGGATTCCTCGCGTAAATGACTCGGTTCGAAGCCGCGGCCAGCGGCGCGGGGTAGGGCAAACTGGCAGTTTGCCCCACTTTTTCGAGGAGCTTTCATGTCGCAATGAAAGGGCGCCACGTAGTAACGACTTTTGTCGTTAAGTCACGTAACGACTAATGGTCTTTGGGAATTAATTGCAACAACGTAGGGGCAGACCTATGTGTCTGCCCCGGCCGGGAAGTATGCGCACAAGCCGGGGAAGACACATAGGTCTGCCACTACATTGAAATGCGTGGTTGCGGTTGATTTTCAAAGGCCATTAGTCATTGGCTCATCGATTGAAGACGGGCGACGTGGCGGGCGCTCGCAGAAGGGAATCATGAGGCTCGCCCGGCCCCACGATTCGCGCCAACTCGACCGCGCATTTGGCCCGCGCCAGCACGGCTCCGGAGACTCCACTCACTAGCGAACGGCTGAGTCGGCTTCTCCTGTGAGGCGCGAGGAAGACGCTGTCGGGTTTCCACTCATCGATCACTCTCAAAATGTACTTCTCCGGTTCTCCCTCGCCTACGACTGAAGATGTGAAGACCGGGGCGCGATCCAGTTCATTGGCGATTAAGTGGTGGAGAGATTTAGCGCGTTCTATCGCCTTGTCCGCGATCTCGGGTATCGAGTAGTCGAACGGATTCACTACCGTGAGGATTCGTATTTCCGTGCCTTTCGGCCAATCGCGCGAGGCGGCCGCGCTTACGGCCGCTTCCGTATATGGCGAGCCGTCCGCGCACAGCAGGACGCGTGGCGCTTCGTCTGTTTCGGCGTTGAATCCTCGCGCCACGCGTACCGAACATTTCGCTTCAAAGGCGACGCGCCGTAAGACGCTGAAATAACGGCGCCCTGATTCTGGGCCGCCTTCCAATCCCAACACGACCAAATTGGGGTTCCATTGGCCGAACTTCTTCGCGATGACGCGCACGGTCGAACCGACGGCCAAATCGGCGCGCACTTCCCATGCCGGGAAATCTTCACGAATCATGTCGCCAGCTTGTTTGGCCATCGCGGCAGCTTCTTCAAGCTCTTCCGCCGAACAGGTCGGCCTATCCGCCCTCACATTCCTTTCGGCTCTGACGCTTTCCGCAAGACGGGATTTGGGTATGGACATCACGACCGCCTCAGCTTCGGCCGGCAGTCCTGCCCTGCGCAGATCTTTGAGCGCGGCGTTTGCCTGGAGAGAGCCGTCGTAACTGATGAGGATCTTCATCCTTATATCCATCGGAATGTTTCCCTTAGTTTGAGAATCGCGCAACTGGGGCGTCGCCGGATGGACGAATGCTAACCCAAAGCCATCCAGGAGTCATCGCTTTCATTGCATGGCGGCCCCTCTCACGAGTGTCTCAAACAGCCCAACATTCGCTCTTACGGGCGTAGGCGCCATTCACTTCCTGCGTAAAGTGTAACGGCGGCTGAAGCCGTTGTCCGCGTCCCTGATCTCGACTTCGATGACGCCGTTGTGGTCGCACGAATAGACCTCTTCGACAACATGGTTATGATTGCGCGCGTGAGAGATGGCCGTGTCTTTCAAGTCCTCGGGGCCCCGCAGCGCCGGGTCGAAGGGGAATAGGATTTCATCCCATGGCGCGAGGTCGCCCTGCGGCTGGCCGGCCTGGTCTAGGCGGCTGCATTCCAGATAGCGGAAATGGCCGACGTTGTGTATCGGCGCGTACCGCCGCACTCGCGATAAAGGTTGTTCTCCCTTCAAGGGGAGCGGCGTGTTCTTCTCGAAGAGCGGATCGAAGGCGATCTGACGCCCGTCGTCCCACTCGCGCCAGACGCCGAAGTGCCGTGTAAATCGCTCACGCAGTTTGTAGCCGGCCTCGGTGTCAGCGGCAATCGCCAGCCCGATGGCCGTCGCAGCATGCGGATAAGGCGAGCGCCGGACCTGTTTGCCGTACTTTTCTTTGAGTGACCGCGCCACCAGCGGCAGGTCGCTCGACCCGCCGACCAGATAGACCGCCGACTCGCGAAGATCGAGGCCGGCCTCGCGCGCGGATTTTCCCATGACGCTCTCCATCGCCTCGATGGTGCTTTCGATCAGGGGCTTACATTCTTGGTAAAAATCGTTGACGGCGACGGTGACCTCGCCCGCGCCTTCTACCCCCAACCCGAGATCAATCGTGATGCGGCGCGTGTTCGGGTGAAGGCTCTCTTTCTTGTGGCGGCACTCTTCGAGCAACTTGACGAGCGCGTCGTCGGGGACCTCGCGTACGTCCCCCGCTTTGAGCGCCAGGTTCAGCAGGACGATGTCGAAGTCGTCGCCGCCGAGTTTGGTGATGCCTTCGCTGGCAAGCGCCTCGTGGTCGCGCTCGACAAGGTTGATCACCGAAGAATCGAAGGTGCCGCCTCCGAGGTCGTAAACGACCAGAGTCGCCCGCTTCGATGGGCCGCCGCTCGCCAGGTGGTGCGCGTACTCGATGCCCGCCGCCGACGGTTCGTTCATCATCCCGCGCACGTCGAAGCCCGCGCGGCGGAACGCCTCGAGCGTGATGAATCGCTGGTTGCTGTTCGAATTGGCAGGAACTGAGATCATCGCCTGCAACTTCTCGTTGCGCTTGACGCGCAGGTTGGAGCGGGAGAGCAGATCGAGTCGCAGCGCAGACAGAAAGCCCGTCAGCAGTTCCAGCGCCGTCGGCCTGTGATCGCCGATCTCGACGCGCTCATCAGGCCCGATCGTCCCGAGCCGACGCTTGAACGCGCGCAGAACGTCCCAGCCATCCGCGCCCTGTTTTTGCGCCGCGTCGAAGCCGAAGACGATCTCGCCGCAGCGCGCGGCGGCCACCGACGGATACCATTCGAGCGTGTCCCCGTCTTCGGGATGAAAACTGACTACAGGATAGTTGCCGCGGTCTACCGCGGCGACCACGGTTCGTGTCGTTCCAAAATCGATTCCAAGGAGCATAACAATCTTTCCCAACAATCAGGCGGCTTTGCGCCCGCCTTACTTTCTATAGGTTGTCGGCCAGGTTGGGGCAGATGACATGACCTTGCGTTAGCGTTAATTGAAGCCCGTGCAAATTTAAGTCGAATACGATCAACCATATGAAATGGCGTCAGCCGATGTGATTTATTCGCAGGCTTCACGTTAATTGCGCTCCTCTGGAGCGGGGGGATGTCGACCTGTGTAGATATCAATGGCGTAGATGTGATTATAGCTTGTTTCACGCTTCGAGCCAGCGCCCGTTTTTGGGATTGGCCAATCCCACGAGCGCACACTCATCGGCGCCGCGCCGCTGAATCAATCCAACCGAATCAGATATTTAGCCAAATCGCGTCCTGGCACGCCATTTGGATATCCGACACTGTACATTTCCATGGAGCCTTCACATCGTGTCGCGGCATCCTGAAGCAATGAAAACCGGCGCGACATGTACCGTAGGTTGTCCAACCTGCGGGGGCTTGATGACCAAGCCGCTTGATGGCGCCTGAACGCTTTGATAATCAAGCCCCCGCAGGTTGGACAACCTACGGTACATCTTTTCTGAGGAAGTCGTTATGAAAACACTTTGGCAGGACGCGCGCTACGGTCTGCGAATGTTGCTGAAGAAGCCGGGCTTCACTTTGACCGCGGTCATTACGCTGGCGCTTGGAATCGGCGCGACCAACACGATCTTCAGTTTGTCAGTGGTTGAGATTCCGTGCGCCACGGCTTTCGGACAGGAAAAGGCGGCTGCGAAACCGCCCTTTAATACGCTGCAGTCGAAGGCGCCGAAAGAGCAGCTGATTGCTAAGCTTGAACAGCGCATCCCCCAATTGATGAAAGACGGCGACGTGCCGGGTCTTTCGATCGCGCTGCTGCGCGACGCCGAACTGATCTGGCGCCACGGCTTCGGCGTGAAGAATACAAAGACGAATGAGCCTGTCGCCGACGACACGGTCTTTGAAGCCGCGAGTTTGAGCAAGCCGGTCTTCGCTTACGCGGTCTTGAAACTCCTCGACGCGGGCAAATTCGACCTGGACAAGCCGCTCAACCAATATCTGCCGGGTAATTACGATGTCGGCGAAGACTCGCGCCTGGGGCAGATTACCGCGCGCCACGTCTTGAGCCACACGCCGGGCTTCCCGAACTGGCGGCCTCGAGGCGGCGCGCTGATGATTCATTTCACTCCCGGCGACAGGTTCAGCTATTCCGGCGAGGGATTCGTCTATCTGTCGAAAGTCATCGAGCATGTCACCGGCGAGAAGTTCAACGACTTTATGAAAAGGATGGTCTTCGACCCCCTGGGGATGACCAGCAGCAGTTACGTCTGGCAGGAGAGTTACGAGACGTTGAAGACCTTCCGCCACAATTCGGTTGGCGAAATGACCGGGCGGAACAAACCGGAGCAGCCGAATGCCGCGGCCAGTCTGCATACGACGGCCCAGGATTTCGGTCGTTTCGTCTCGGCGATCTTGAAGGGCGAGGGGTTGAAGAAAGAGACCCTGAAACAGATGTTGGCGCCTCAGATTAAGGTCAGCGAAAGCGGAACTAATAACACAGCACGCACGCCCGAGAAACTTTCGCCGACTATCTCCTGGGGACTCGGCTGGGGACTGCAAACTACTCGTGATGGTGTGTCATTCTGGCACTGGGGGGATAATGGAGATAGTAAAGCTTACATAGTCGCCTTCGAGCGGCAGAAGCTGGGGGTCGTAATCTTTGCCAACAGTGTCACAGGATTGTCAGTCGCGCGCGAGATTGTTGACCTGGCCGTGGGCGGAGACCAGCCCGCGTTCGCGTGGTTGAAATATGAATCGTACAAATCGCCTGGCAGGGTGTTGCTCAAAAACATCCTCGCTAAAGGCGCCGACGCCGCGCTCGTCGAATATCGCCAATGGCGACAAGGGCGCGCGCCGGGCGAAGTGGTCGACGAAAATCAGATGAACAGAATCGGCTATGACTTGTTAAGCGCCAAGCGGGTCAAAGACGCCATCGAGGTCTTCAAACTGAACGTTGCCGATTACCCACAGTCGGCCAACGTCTACGACAGTCTCGGCGAGGCTTATATGGTAAACGGCGACCGCGAGCTGGCGATCAAAAACTACGAACGCTCCGTCGAGTTGGACCCAAAGAACACGAACGGAATCGAGGCGTTGAAGAAACTGCGCGAGAACAAACAGGAATGATAATCACTCGGCGTCGAGCGGCGCCGTCAGCTTCATTACTGACAGCGCCAGGCCGCCTCTGTCGCCAGGCGTGATCCGTCCGTATCGTTCGGCGAAGACGGGTGGGAGCGGGCGCGCGTTCGCAGGCGCCAGCCACAATCGCAAAAGGTGGCGCTTGCGCTCAGGCTCCGGCCAGTCCTCGAAAGCCGTGCGGTCGTGCAAGATCGTGTGGTTGTGAACCAGCTGTATGTCGCCCGGACGGAACTCCATATGCATATTCAACGCAGGGTCGTTTGCCAGCGCGTCGAACATATCCATCGCCTCGATTTGACCGGCGGTGAGTGGAGGAACATCAGGCAGCCGGCGCGCCGATTCGATGTACTGCCGCTGATAGATCGTCGAGAGCAATTCATCGCGCCAGTTGAAGACCGGGATGAGGAAGTACGGTTTCTGTCCGGCGTCCATTTCTCCGCGCCGGTCAGTTTCGACGGGCTCGAACAGTATTTTTGCCAGGTCGGGGCGCCGGCGCCGCATCTCGTTGAAGATCGTCACCGAACTGACCAGGCTCGACAGCCCGCCCGATTTCGCCGGGCGCAGGCAGAGCAGCGCGACTACGTCACAGGAGTCCGTGTGAAATGTCTGCCGTTCGCGTGTTTGGTAAATGCGCGTGTTCGGATCGATGCTCGATAGCCCCAGGTCTTTGACGTGGCCGAGCGCGTGGCCCTTCGCGTTCTGCGGTCGCGCGGCGCCGATGTGGGCGCCGATTCCGAAGAAGGCGATGGCGGATTCAAGCTTCGTCCAACGTTCGACGGGCAAACATCGAATCAGCGCGAAGCCGCGACCGTTGAGCGTCTCGTCCAGGATTCGCTGAAGGCGCGGGCCGAGCATGTGCAACGGGAAATCGTCGCGATGGATGGCGGTGATGTCTATGCGCGCGTCGGCCAATGGCTTAGTCGCGCGCTCGACCTCGGCGGTTTCGGTTTCAGACAGATGTTCGATCCAGTCGCGGCGACTGAACATCTCGGGGCCGTACCAGGCGGACGGCCCCTGGATTTCGGGCGGCAGATTTAGTAGCGAATCTGGCGACATATGGTTCTCCAGTTGAGCCTCAGGTTGAAAAGCAGACTTATCGCAGAACCGGTTCAACGCTGACAAGCGGGTCAGCGACCATATGGATTAATTCCCTATGTGCGCTTTTGGGATTAATTCTTCCCATAATCGAACGCTTGTCGCTTCCGATCTTTCATTCAATCGATTAAACTCCCCGCTTTCAGTCTCTTGCCATCCGGTTAATACGGGCACGGTATTTGATTAAGGCAAGAGAGAAGACAAGCGGTGAGCTGCAGGTTCACTTCCAACATCAGCCTTTGATCAAGGAGAGAGTTATGCGGTCACTGTTTCAAGATGTTCGTTACGGATGGCGGATGCTCCTGAAAAAGCCCGGCTTCACGATTGTCGCGGCGCTGGCATTGGCGCTGGGCATCGGAGCCAACAGCGCGATTTTCAGCATCATCAACGCGATTGTGTTCAAGCCGCTGCCGTTCGATGACCTCGACCGGATCGTTGCGGTATGGGAGAAGGCTCCCGGTCCGAGCTATGCGCGAAACGAGCCTTCGGTCGCCAATTACCTCGACTGGCGTGAGCAGAGCAATTCGTTCGAGAACCTGGCGATCTGCATGTTATGGAGCGCAAACCTCAGCGGCATCGATACGCCCGAGCGCGTGCGCGGCTATCAAGTTTCGCCGAACCTGCTCGACGCCCTAGGAGTAAAGGTCGCGCTGGGGCGGAACTTCCTGCCCGATGAAGATCAACCGGGCAAGGACAACGTCGTTATATTGACTCACGGCTTGTGGCAGAGGAGCTTCGGCGGCGATCCGAATGTCGTGGGCCGGACGGCCAACGTCAACGGCGTCGCGCGCACGATCATCGGCGTAATGCCGCCTGAAGTAAGCTATCCGCCTGGCGTCGAGCTTCTGGCGCCGATGGCGATGACGCCGGAAACGATGCGCAATCGCACCTATCATACCAACCTGGTGTTCGGGCGGTTGAAAGCAGGCGTCTCGGTTGGGCAGGCGCAATCCGATCTGGACGCGATCGCCGGACGGTTGGAACAGCAATACCCGAACACGAACACCGGGCGCGGCGTGGGAGTTTTCCCGATCCTCGAAGACACTGTGCGCGAATATAAAACGGCGATGCTGATGATTATGGCCGCGGTCGCGTTCGTGTTGTTGATCGCCTGCGCAAACGTCGCCAATCTGACGCTTGCCCGCGCGACGGGGAGAATGAAAGAGGTTGCGCTGCGGCTGGCGCTGGGCGCGAGCCGGGGCCGGATCATCCGGCAACTGCTGACCGAAAGCGTCATCCTGGCGTTCATGGGCGGAACGATAGGCGTTCTGCTCGCCGGATGGGGCGTCGAGGCTTTCAAGGTCACGCTGCCTGAGGAAGCGGCTGGGATGTTGCCCGGCTACAATCATCTCGGCGTCAATTCGCGCGTGCTGGTTTTCACGCTGCTCGTTTCCGTAGTGACCGGAATCCTCTTCGGCCTCGCGCCGGCGATTCAGGCGTCAAAGCCCGATTTGAACGAAACGTTGAAAGATGGCGTGGGCAAGGCGGGCGTCGGTCGTCATCGGCTGCGCGCCGCGCTGGTCGTCGCTGAAATCTCTATGTCGCTGGTGTTGCTGACCGGCGCGGGGTTGTTGATGAAGAACTTCTTGGCGATTTTGAAAATAAATCCGGGCGTCAATACTGACAACGTGTTGACGATGGGAATTACTTTGCCCCCCACCAAATATGAAAACGACGCGCGCCGCCGCGCGTTTTACGACGAGTTGATGCGGCGCGCGCGGAGTTTGCCTGGAGTCGAATCGGCGGCGCTGGTCAATCATATGCCGATGGGCCAGGGCGATTCATCGTCTGGTTTTCTGGTCGAAGGCGTGCCCGATCCGCCGCCCGGACAGCAATTCGACGGGGGATATCGCGTCTGCACGCCCGATTACTTCAAAACGATGGGCGTCCCGATTCTCCGGGGCCGCGAGTTCACCGAAGCAGACACCGCCGATTCGAGTCGCGTAATCATCGTCAACGAGACTCTGGCGAAGCGCTTCTGGCCCGACGGCGACGTCCTCGGCAAACACATTCGCTTCGGCCCCACTCGGTGGGAAGTGGTCGGCGTCGTCGGTGACGTGAAGCGCCAGTTGCTCACGCCGATAACGCCGGATTTTTACATGCCGCTGGCGCAACACACATGGGAGACGATGACTCTGGTCGCGCGCACGCGAACGCAGCCGCTGGCCCTGACCGCGGCGATCCGGAGCGAGATTCAGGCGATTGACCGCGACCAGCCGGTCTTCGATGTCAAATCAATGGCTCAGGTCCGCGACCGCATGGTCATGCCTTTCCGGGTGCTCGGCGCGCTTATGAGTGGCTTCGGCGTTTTCGCGCTGATCCTGGCCGCGACCGGAATTTACGGTGTGATGGCTTACGCCGTCTCGCAGCGCACGCGCGAAATAGGCGTCCGAATGGCGCTCGGCGCTAAACGGAGTGACATCTTGAAGCTGTTGGTCGTCGGGCAGGGAATGTGGATGACCGCGATCGGAATAATTATAGGACTGGCAGGAGCCATTGGGCTGACGCAAGTGTTGAAAGGCATGCTCTTCGGCGTAAGCGCGATCGAGTGGGTGACTTTCACTAGCGTCACATTGCTGCTGGCCTTCGTCTCACTGTTGGCTTGTTACATCCCAGCGCGACGGGTGGCGAAAGTCGATCCGATGGTCGCGCTCAGATATGAGTAGATGTCAGATGTCAGATGTCAGATGTCAGATGTCAGTGAAAGTAGTTCACAAACGCTTTAACTGACATCTGACATCTGGCATCTGACATCTGCTAAATACACCAGGAGTCATAGCTATGATCAGAATGGAAAACATCGAGAAGTTCTATCCGCAGGGAGTCCAGAAGTATTTCGTCCTGCGCCGCATCGCGCTGGAAATCAAAGAAGGCGAGTTCGTCTCGATTATGGGTCCTTCGGGCGCAGGCAAATCGACGCTGCTGCACATCATGGGCATGCACGATTCGGGCTGGAGCGGCGAGTATCACTTCATTGAGCAACCAATCCATAAGATGAGCGCGAAGCAGCGCGCCGAGGCCCGCAATAAGAACATCGGCTTCGTTTTTCAAAGCTACCACTTGCTGGACCACCTGACGGTTTACGAGAACCTCGAAATCCCGCTCTCCTACCGCGACGTCAAGAAATCGGACCGGCAGGGAATCGTCGGAGACATCCTGGACACATTTCAGATCGTCGGCAAAAAGGACCTCTACCCGAACCAGCTCTCGGGCGGACAGCAACAACTGGTCGGCGTGGCGCGCGCCGTGATCGCAAAGCCGAAGATGATCCTGGCCGACGAGCCGACCGGCAACCTCCATTCGTCGCAGGGCAAAGAGATCATGGAACTGTTCAGACAGTTGAATAATCAGGGGACGACGATCGTGCAGGTGACTCATTCGGAAGTGAATGCGGGTTATGGCAATCGCATCATCAATCTGGCTGACGGTTGGTTGGTGAAATAACATGAGATCATCCAATCCAAAAGTGCTTATCGCCGACGACCAACAGGACGTGATCGAAGCCCTGCGCCTGTTGCTCAAGGGCGAGGGCTTTCATATAGACACCGCCACTTCGCCCGACCAGATCATGTCGGCAGTCGAGGCGCGCGATTTCGACGTGGCGCTGATCGACCTGAATTACACGCGCGACACCACGTCGGGCCAGGAAGGGCTTGACCTGCTGACGCGGATGAGCGCCGTGGATTCGACGCTGCCGGTGGTAGTGATGACCGCGTGGGGCAGCGTCGACGTGGCGGTCGAGGCGATGCGCCGCGGGGCGCGCGATTTCGTCCAGAAACCGTGGGAGAACGAACGGCTGCTTTCGATACTCTGGACGCAGGCCGAGCTGAGCAAGGCGCTGCGCAAGGGGCTGCGGCTGGA
>DATCXQ010000151.1:0-9195 GCA_036565725.1 Blastocatellia bacterium | reverse complement strand
AACCGCTGCCGGAGCCATACAGCAGGTAATCGCCGACGAAACGGTTCTGGAAAGCGTACCCTTCAGGCTTCGGCAGCCGCGCGTAGTTGGCGGCCTGAGCCGTCTCGCCGCCGTCCGAGAAATTCGCCAGCGGCGCTCGCATCAACGCCACCTCTCCGGCGGCCACTTCCGCCGACCACATGCCATCGCCGGCCGCAGCGGAGCGCACCAGCACATTGATGTGATCGTCCACGCTCTCGAGAAATGAGAACTGATCCACGGGGCTGCCCGACACGCCTAGCGCGCTCGGGGCGGAGCCGTCGAGCGGCATCCGGTACAGCATCGAACTCGGACGGGACTGAGCTTCGTAGAATGACCAGTCCGTGGTCCACACATAGACCGAGTTAGGCGACACGTAAAACACGCGCCCCGGAGGCCCCAACACGGCCGCGGCCTCACAAGCGAAGTCGCTTCGCGCAAGATCGCACACCGTCACCGTATGCAGCGCCATCCCAGACCGAAAGCTCTGTTTCCGCTCCGGCCTGTAGACATGACTGGCCGAGACGATGCGTTTGAACTCGCTCTCGTCAGCTCCCTTGCGCCATTTGCGAAGCGAGGGAAACGACTTGAACGGATCCTCACTCCCGGGCCACACGTAGAACGGCGTATAAAAAACGAGCTTGTCGCCGATCAGCCGGCTGGAATAATTGCGGGATGAATAGTAATCGTTCGAGCGCAGGTGATAGGTCGCGCTGTATTCGAGATGGCCCTCGCGATCAATATCGAACAGGCCGATCTCCGTGCCGCCGCGCTCATAGCTGTATCCGATCACGACGACCCTGTCGCCGGAGATCAGCATCTCGTCATACCAGGTGTTCCGCGGATCGATGCCGGGTCCGAACGCATCGACGGCCGAAACCGGCTTCAGCGCGCCGTCGCCCACGGCGACCGTGAACAGACGCCCGCGCCGCAAAACTACCAGATGATCGCCGTGCAGTTTGACGATGCCGCCCTCATCGACCCCGGCGTGTTGAGCGTTCGTAACGGACTCTTCATTCTCGCCCTTCGCCTTCGCATCCGCACTCGCCTGGGCGGATTCCGCGGCCGGCTCCGGTATCGCAGCAGCCGGCGCGCCGCCGCCGCCAGCCGCGCGCCTGAGTTTGCGTTTCGACTCTTCAGCGATTTGCCGGAAATAGGCCGTCAGCTCCTGCTCGGAACTAAACGCGCGTAGCGTCTTTTTGGGTTGGGCCTTGCCACGATTCGCATTCACGGGAGGGTCCTGAACGGCGACTCCTTGTCCGCAACCGACCATAGCCGAGGCGCCGAATGGCGCGGCAATGACGAATAAAATCAAGATTCTCAATTTCTCCATAAGGTAGATCCCTTCACTTTGATAGTATCGCCACACATTGAACGCCACGACCTCCGGAAACTTGCGATCAATCCCATTGTTGCGGGCGCATGTAATCGAAAAAATTCTTCTGTAAGAACAAAGATGATCGATCACGGCTTGATTGACTTGTCGTTCCGTACCAGAAAGGGAAAACACAAAGGGTTACATTCTGTGTGGATTGAGCCAGAGTTATTGCGAGTCAAGGGCGCACGCGGTAAAAAACACCCGGGCGACCACGGATGGTGAAGCCGTGAACTGACACGACCTAGTCCCAGACTTCTTCAGAGATGGTGATCTTGTTAAACAGTCGCTGCCGTAGATGGAAGTAACTGATTATGGCCAGAACGATCAGTGGCGGCGCTTTCAAGACTACGATCACGACGGCAATCCCTCGATGAATTTGCGGTCTTGTTGGAGGTCAGCGGGCGTGTAATGCAGCAAAACCTCGCGTTCGGCGGCAAACTGCATAAACTGAGCGAAGTTCCGCAAACCTAGTCTCACCTCTGTTTTTTGTTTTCTCCGATTGAGCTATCGCAGAAATACGATTGAATTTGCTCGTTCCATTTAACAGAGCATATTTGTTGGTCGCCATTATTTTTAAAGTTTACCAACAGCAATCCTCCACTCCACCATCTGATCATAGTGCTTGACAAATTCCTGTCTCGATAGAGCCAGCGCATAGTATATTTTCCGTCTTTCTCAGTAGGCTCGTTAAAGATAACCAGGCCAAATCGATTTTCATCACGTTTTTCTTTGTCAACAACGATCACAGCTAGATCATTGTATGCCCCATCACGATTTATATCTCCACCGACGTAGGGAGTCTTAAAAGAGTGTATAGCGTCATTAGGTGTGTCCGGCGCAAGTCCTAAGGTTTTTCTGGCTTCAAGGGAGAGAAAAAAATCATCCGCTTGGGCAGCTCTATATCGGCCCTGCGATATAAATTGTCGCCAAACCTCTTTTTCACCTTCGGGGGTACCGTTAAACCAGCCCGAAAGCAGCGGATCTTTGTCATCGCCTACATTATTGGTAGGCGGCAGTGTTCTAGTTTCTTGCTGTGTCGGAGTGGAGACAAGAGATTTTGAGGTCAAAGCTATCAGCCCGGCATCCTGGACGACGCCCACCGGCGGCGCCCAAACCAATACCAAAGCCGGCAAGAGAATGATGTTGAGAGTTTTTGCCGCTTTGGACACTTCCTTACCCTTCTTATGGAATCAACCAGCCCATTCTCCGTATTCTTCGTTTTGTACGGCGCGCTCTTCCACAGTGGCTGCGACACCGTAACGTTGATGGTTGGATTATAGAACTTGCCCGCTGCTTGGATTAGCGAGCGCTCCACAACCTGGCCTGTGGGTTTCCACGAAGCTCGGCCACTTTCGGAAGGCTGGCGTGACGCCGCAGATCTCAATCACCGGAAAAAACGGCGCAGCGCATTTTGGAGCATGTGCGAGGGACCAATTCAGGCTCCAGTAAAGGATGAGAGTGAAGATGAACAAAGCTGTGGATCAAGTGGCATTCAAAATAATCCCGAAGGTCGCCGCCGAGCGGCGGGCTCGCGTCATCATAATTGTGTAAGGTTTTCCCGAACCGGACACTGTAGCCACTGGAAATCACTTGAGCCTTGAAGTGCGCCAAAAGCGCTTCGGCTGGCGCCTCGATGACCATCGCTAGGATCAAATTTCGATCTCGTATATTTTGGTGGGGAATAAGACAAGCGAAGTTGTTGGAAACGCAGATGAATCGAGTTTTGGCTAAGGACAGCCTTGCTCGAACAACGTATAACACTCAAAGAGGATCGCGCTACGCTAAAGCTACACGCGATGCCGATTTCCTGCAGCCGGCTATAAGCCGGCAGTCTCCATCGGCAAAACTTATGATTTAGTCATGTCGGAGCGCGATCAGCGGGTCAACGGCAGCGGCTCGGATAGCCGGAAGCAGGATAGCGAGCACGGCCGAAATTCCGAGCGCGGCGATCGCGGCAAGATAGGCGTTGAAATCCCATGGGCTGATACCGAAAAGAAGCTTTTCGAGAAGCTGCGCAACGGTTATTGCGCCGGCGAGCCCCACCGCAAGTCCGATCGCGACCAGCCGCAATCCCTGGCCGACGACGAGACGGACGACGTCGACGGTTTTGGCGCCCAGAGCTCGCCGGATCGCCAGCTCCTTGGTCCGTTGTCCCACGAGATAAGCCAGAAGGCTGAAGACGCCGACGGCGGCGAGCAACATGGCCATCGCTGCGAATGCGCCGATCAACCTCGTGCGAAACCGCGGATAGGCCAGCGAGTACGAAAACAATTCCTCCATAGTCTCGAATCGTACTGGCACTGTGGGATTCGCTTCGTGTAAGAGCGTGCGGAGAGAGCCTGAAAGCGACTTTTCATCCAGCGATGTCCGAACAAAAATCGAAAGCGAGCCGCCAATTCCTTGCGTCGACGCGAAGAAAATCACGGGCTTAGTCGGTTGGCTCGGCCCCTGCCAGCGCGCGTCGGCGACTACTCCGACAATTTCTATCCATGGCGACTTGCTGTTCGTCCGAATAAATCGGCCCAGCGGCGACTCGCCTGGAAACGAGGCGCGCGCCAGTGTCTCATTGATTACGGCTACCGGCGGGCGTTCCAGCGTATCGGTCCGCTCGAAGTCCCGCCCGGCGCGAATCGGTATCTCCAGGGTCTTGAAGAAATCCGATGTGATCGCCTGGATCTCAGCTTTCGGCCGCTCGCCAGGTTGACCCTCAGGTCTGCCCTGGATGAAATAATCTCTCGCCGGCCTGGGCTCTTTTCCCATCGGAAGAAAGGCTGCGCCAGCGGCTGAGCTTACGCCGGGCATTGCGCGCAAGCGGTCTAGAAAATCCGAATAGAACGCGGTCCTGTTCCGCCTTTCTTCATCGCTTCCAACGGGGTACTGGGTATAGGCCGCGAGCACGCGCTCTGTCGTGAACCCGAGATCCACCTGCTGGAGGGCTTGAAACGATCGCAGCAGCAACCCGGCGGCCACCAGTAAGATGACGGACAGGGCTACTTCCGCCACGACGAACATAGCGCGGAGTCGAGAGTCGCCCCCGGACGTGGCGCCCTTCGATCCGCCGCGCTTCAACACCTCCGACAGATCGAGTCGCGAGGCATTGATAGCCGGCGCAAGACCGAAGAGCAGCGTCGACGAAAGCGATAGCCCAACCGCGAACAGGAGGACCGTTCTGTCGATCCTGACTTCGTCGAGTCGGGGCAGATCCGCGGGCGACAGAGCAGTGAGCCCGTCTACGAGCAAGGATGCGAGGACGAGACCAGCGCCCGTCGCCAACCCCATCAGGACACAGTTCTCGGTCAGCAGTTGTCTCATCACGCGCCCACGGCCCGCGCCGAGCGCGGCGCGCAGCGCGATTTCACGCGTCCTAGCCCCGCTCCGCGCGAGTTGAAGATTCGCGATGTTCGCGCAGGCGATGAGTAACACGACGCCCACTGCGCCCAGCAAAAGCCATAACATGACTTTCACGTCGCCGGTCAAACGATCCTGCAGCGGAATTAAGGCTACCGTCTTGAATCGGTTCTCCGGGTATTGTCGCGCCAGGTTGTCGCCGATCGCCTGCATTTGGGCTTTCGCCTGCGCAAGATCCACCCCGGCCTTGAGTTTCCCGACGACGCGGTAGTCCGACGCGTTGCGGTTCGAGCGACTCGTGGGCGCCGGCGACCAGATATCCGTGACGCCGGGATAGCTGAATCCGGGCGCCGCCACGCCGACGATTCGCAGCTGTATGTTGTAATCTGTGATCGTTTTTCCGATCGCAGCCTCGGCGCTCCCGAAGTGAGACTCCGCCCATTGACGCCTCACGACAGCGACGGTCGGGGGCGCTCCCCCCGTCGGGACGTCTCGATCCGTAAATAGACGCCCCGCCGAAGCCGTCTGGCCGAAAACAGTGAAGAAATCCGTTGAGACAGACATATCATTGGCGAACTCGGCGCGGTCTCCGACAACGATCGCGACGCCCTCTTCGCCGCCGTAATGCGCCATCGCATCAAACACGTTGTTCTGCGCCTGCCAATCGAGAAAATCGGGCCCCGATACGTCCTGGTCGGCGCGCCCGGTGTTGGTCCAAAACGTCTCGAGCGAAATGATGCGCTCGGCGGCCGGATAGGCCAGCGGTTGGAGCAGGACTGTGTTGACCACTGAGAAAATGGCGAGATTCGCGCCGATGGCGAGCGCGAGCACGGCCACCGCTCCAAGCGTGAACGTCAAACTCTTCGAAAGGCTTCGGATCGAATAGCGAACGTCGCCCACGAGAGAATCAAGCCATCGCCAGACCCACGTCTCTCGCGTCTCTTCCTGCGTTTGCGAGATGCCGCCGAACTCAATCCTCGCGCGCCTTCGAGCTTCGGTTTCGTCAAGTCCGGACTTGATCAGATCCTCGATGCGTCGGTCCAGGTGATACTGCAACTCGCGCTCGAGGTCGCTCTCCATCCGGCGGCGTTTCCAACGGAATGCATTGAGTATCTTTGACACGCTCTTATTCTCCCTCGTTAAAGATCAGCCGAACCGCGTCCGTCAACCGGTTCCAGCTTTCTTTCTCCTCGGCAAGCTGCTTTCGACCGGCTCGCGTCAGCGAATAAAACTTGGCCTCGCGGCCCGTTTCCGACTGACGCCACTCCGCTTTCAACCAACGTTTCTGTTCGAGGCGGTGAAGGGCCGGATACAACGAACCCTGATTGACTTGCACGGTCTCTCGCGAAATCTGCCACAGCCGTTGCGCGATGGCGTAGCCATGCGCCGGCTCCAGCGACAGAATTTGAAGAATCAACATGTCGAGCGTGCCTTGCGGGATTGGAAATCGAGATGGCGGCATAAAGTTAACCCTGATGTGTCGATAAATCGAGATTGCATCAACCTTCGACACATGACTGTAGATCATCGTAGACTGGCCGTCAAGACAAAGATTCAATCCATACTGGCCGTCCGCGGGAGAGCCGGCCTACTGGGAGAATTATTGCCTCCTGAATGGGATTCTGCGCTTACTCCTCAATGATCCGCCGCGCCTGCACTGATCGGGGCCGCTCGGAGGCATTAACAAGATCGGCGTTGCGTTGACATCTGCGAAACGGTTTACTCTAAGCCCGACAACTTTTGAAACTTTGCGCAACTTGATCGTGGTCGCGCGGGCGCGCAGCGGCGAACCCGCGCGATTTGACCCCAGCAATAATCCGATCAGCCCGAATCATCCGAAATACAACCCCGCCACGGGCTCCGCGCCCACGCAGCTACGCTCCGGATAAGTCGCGTTCTCGTAACAGCGGCAGCTGCGGCTTGTCATTGATTTCACATCAGCCTTACCTCGACTTAAATCTCACGCTGTATGATTTAGCTCGGTTCCGCTCTAAGCCTTGATCCCGCCGCCGAAGTTGCGGCGATCCACTAATTCCCCCAAAACCGATCTGTGCGCCAATTTATTCAACCGACCCTTCCAATTGGAGTCGGATAGAGGTGTAGACAAATGCGGAGCGACTTATTACTTCTGCCACTTGTTTTGTCTCTCGTGTGCGAAGGCATGATTCTGCCGCAGGGCCGGCTTGCAAGCGAATCCGGCGGCCCGGCGCGCGGCGCGACAGGCGCCGCCCACCTGAAACTCAAACCCGCCGAATGGCGATCACTCAATGAAAGACAGTTCGTCATGCGCTCGCTCGCCGGCGGCGGCGCGAAAGAGATGGCGGGGTTCGGCGCGGTCGTCGCCGACGCCACGCCGGAGGAATTTATCAAGGCGTTCAGTTCGCTCAGCGTCTTCAAACGCAGTGAAACTACACTCGCTTGTGGCCGCTTCAGCGCGCAACCCGTCATCGAAGATCTGGCCGAACTGGAGGTCAACGACAAGGACCTTTATGCGTTGATGCGCGCAAAGGTCAAAGAATCAAACATCAAGCTCACCGAAGCCGACATAACCCGCATTCGCGCCGCCGCCGGCCCGTCTCCGTACTTTTCGCCCAAGCTCAAGGCAAAGCTGGCCGCCGAATACAAACAGATCCTGTTCGACAAAGCCAGACGTTACGCCGAAAACGGTGAAACCACTTTGGACATTTACGCCGATCAAGAAGAGGCGGTCAGCGCCAGAGACGCTTTCGTCGCGATGGCGAAATTCCAGGCGACGACAGCCGGACACAACCCGCGTTTCTACTCTTTGCTCAGCCAATCTCCGCGCCAGACCGCGCAGAATACCGAGTCGTTCATCTACTGGGCGCATCAAAAGTTCGGCCAATTGAAACCGGTCATCAGTCTGGTTCACGTAGTGATTTATCGGGATGATGACCGAGTATTTATCGCCTTGAAGCAGATTTATTCCAGCCACTATATCGAAGCTGCGCTCAGCGTCGGCGAGTTGATCCCGATCGGCGATGAAAAAGGCGCAAAGCGCACACTTGCGGCGTACACGATCCGTTTGCAAGTCGATCTGCTCGGAGGTCCGATGGGCTTTATGAAGAGGCGCGCCGCTCAACCGCGCATGCTCGAAGCGCTGGAGACAGTGCTCGAAGGCTTGCGTCAGTGCGCCGAATCAATGCTCATGGAACGGCGGTCATAACTCAGCCAATTCCGTCGATCTCGAAATGTTTATCAGAAACTTAAATACGTCTTTAAAGACATTTAAATCGGCAATGGTAATTAGGGCGGCCGTCCGCCGGATCGCCCCAAACAGCGTTTGATATGCGCCTCAAAGTAATCAACAGACCATCGACCATCCTCCGGCTGCTGTCTTCCTATTCGCCGCTTGCGCAGGCGCAGAAGGCGCGGCCGATAAATAGACCTCCCACTCACTGCTGACACATGCTGGATGAAGCTCAAATTTCCCGTCTGCGATGCTGGCAAACACTAACCGTAACTCTGCTTGTGTTCGGCTATGCCGGTTATTACCTTTGCCGATCGAACTTTTCAGTCACCATGCCACTGATCATTGATGATCTGGCCACAAGAGGTTGGGATGCGAACAGCGCGAAGGTCAGCCTTGGCTCGCTGGCTTCAGTAGGCGTCTTTGCGTACGCCATCGGTAAATTCCTGAGCGGCGGGCTAACCGATCTTCTCGGCGGCAGGCGAGCATTTTTGCTCGGTACGGCGGGCGCGATCAGTTGCACGGCGCTGTTCGCGCTGGGCGGCGGCTTCCCTGTCTTCACTTTGGCTTGGGCGCTGAATCGCCTGTTGCAGTCGATGGCTGGCCTGGCGCCGTGAAATTAACGTCGCGCTGGTTCTCGTTCTCCAATTACGGCGCGGCGATGGGCGTCATCAGCCTGAGTTACCTGTTCGGCGACGCGGCGGCGCGCCGGTTTATGGGATGGCTGATCGGGCATGGCGTCGGCTGGCGCGGCGTCTTCTTCGCGGCCGCCGGCGTTATGCTGATCATCTTCATAGTCAACTTTCTACTGCTCAAAGAATCGCCGCGCGAGATCGGCGAGATCGAGCCGCAAGCCAATCCACTCAATTTAGTTGACGAACACGGAGGTTCGGCGAAAACGCCCCTGAAATTGGCGCTCACGGCATTTCTGCGCAGTCCCGCGTTTTGGGTCGTTTGTTCGTTATCGTTGGGGACCACACTGCTGCGCGAGACGTTCAACACCTGGACGCCGACCTATTTCACAGAGGTCGTCGGCTTGAGCAAAGCCGACGCCGCGAGCAAGAGCGCGCTCTTTCCGCTCTTCGGCGGCGTTTCTGTGCTGTTGGCCGGCTTCATCAGCGACAAGTTGGGACGCAACGGGCGCGCGCTGATCATCTTGATCGGGCTGTTGTTGTCTACCGTGGGGTTGTGGCTGCTCGGCCACGCGCGGCTCGGCGGCTCGCTGTCGCTGCCAGTTTTGCTA
>DATCXQ010000140.1:0-6326 GCA_036565725.1 Blastocatellia bacterium | reverse complement strand
CCCTTCTGTACGTCAAACGAACGAAATGCACAGTATCGCGCGCGTAAGCAAGCGGCTAACTGATTAGCCAGCCGCTCGCTTACGCGCGCGGTACTGTGCATTTCGTTCGTTTGACGTACAGAAGGGCGAAAGATAGCACGGGGGATGTAAGTCGGTACAGCGCCTTTTGCGCGCCGCTCGACCGTCGTGATAATGTTCATCACATGCGAAGCAGAAGGTCGGCCTCACGTAGAAAAATCACCCCGGAAATGGTAATTGCCGGATACCAGCAGGGCTATTTCCCGATGGCCAGGGGACGGTTCGGACACATCGACTGGTTTATGGCCGAGCCTCGCACGGTCATCCCGCTCGACGACCGCTTCCACGTCCGTCGCTCACTGCGTAAGGTGATCAAGAAATCAAAATACCAGCTCAAGATCAACACCGATTTCGCCACGGTAATCCGAGCCTGCGCGCGCCACGACGAGGTGGATAACGATGAGGTTTGGTTGAGCGATGAGATTATTTCGATCTATATGGAATTGCACCGTCGCGGATTTGCGCATTCGGTCGAGGTCTGGGACGGCGAACGCTTGACTGGCGGATTGTACGGCGTCTCGTTGAGAGCGGCCTTCTTCGGCGAGTCCATGTTCAGTCGTGCGCCTTCGGTCTCACAAATCGCGCTCGTGGCCCTGGTCGAAAAGTTGCGTGAACGGGGCTATATCCTGCTCGACGCGCAGATGCGCACGCAGCACATCGCGTCTTTCGGGGCAATTGACCTCATGCACAACGAATATCTCGGCCTGCTTGTTGAGGCGATGCTGGATGATCGGTCATTCGTTTGAGACAGAGGGACGGGGCGAGGGGTCGACAAGGAGAATTCATGTCGCCCTGTCGCCCCGTCGCCATTCACTCTCCGAAGATACTTCCCATATTCACGCCGCCGCCGTTGCCCTGCGTCGGGAAGAATGGTTTGAGCATGCCGGCGAAGGCCGCGAGGTTGCGTGTCTGGATCAGAATATCGCCAGGCCCCGAGAATTCGGCGACGATGCCCTCGCCACTCAACATGCTGCGGAACCAGCCGGAGGACGACGCCTTGCGCAATTCGTATCGCATGTGGCCCTCCCAGGCCACGAGATGGCCTGTGTCGACGACGTATCGTTCGCCCGGATTAAGCCGTTTGCGGTGAATCGAACCGAACGACGAAACGAGCAACAAGCCCGACCCTTGTACCTGCAGAACGAACAGCCCTTCGCCGCCGAAGAACGACCGTGCGCCGCCCCAGCGCGTATCAACCGTCAGGCCTGTGTCGCCGGCCAGATAAGAACTTGATTGGACGTAGAAGACCTGGCCGTTCAACTCGATGGCCGCAATGTCGCCAGGAGAGCCTGGCGCGAAGCTGACTTCGCCGGAGCCGCCCCGCGCGGTGAAGGTGGAAACGAATGCCGACTCGCCGCCGACCGCGCGCTTCAGCGCCCCCATCAACCCGCCTTTCATCTGCGACTGCAATTCGACGTTGCCTGACATCGCCACCATCGCGCCGGCCTCGGCGTTGACCGACTGTTCGGGCTGCAATTTGACGGTGGCAAGCGCGAACGCGCCCTGATAGAGGACTTCATAGCTGTAGCCGCGCCCGCTGCCGCGCCCGTCGCTGTCAACTCGTAAGCCGCCCACGTTCGCAGAGCCGCCCACGCTCGCAGAGCCGCCCGGGGGGGTATACCCTACATTCGCAGTCGGGGCTGTCGCGCTGATGTTCGATCCGCAGATACTGCAAAACCGCGCGTCAGTCGGAAGATTGGCTCCGCATTTCGGACAGGTCATAGTGGCTCCTTCCGTGGAATAAATTATGAGTTTCGAGAAAAAACGGTTTAAGCCTCGAATGAATACGAATTTTCACGAACGGCTGTAAGGATTCGCGTTCGTTCGTGGTTGATATTCTTTCCCTTGCCGGCGGGGCTTATCTTCTTGCCGCTCTCATCTTCACCGGGAAATTCAACTCGCCCAGTTCGAGCTGATAGAACGACGTGAAGCCGTTGTAACGGGCCATCGCGCCCAACTCCTCTTCGATCCGCAGCAACTGATTGTATTTCGCGATGCGGTCGGTGCGCGAAGCTGAACCGGTTTTGATCTGGCCCGCGTTGGTCGCGACAGCCAGGTCGGCGATGATAGAGTCTTCGGTCTCGCCAGATCGGTGCGAGATGACGGCGGTGTAATTGTTGGTCTTCGCCAGTTCGATCGCGTCGAGCGTCTCGGTCAACGTTCCGATCTGGTTGACCTTGATCAGGATCGAATTCGCCACGATTTCCTCGATGCCGCGCTCCAGGTACTGCGTGTTGGTCACGAACAGGTCGTCGCCCACGAGCTGGACCGTGTCGCCCAATTCTTCGGTCAGCGTTGCCCATCCGATCCAGTCGGTCTCGGCCAACCCGTCTTCGATAGAGATGATCGGGTACTGGCGCGCCCAGGTGACCCAGAACTGAACCATTTCTTCCGAGTCGAGTCTGCGCCCGTCCGATTTTTTGAAGACGTATTGGCCTTCCTCGTAAAACTCAGAGCTGGCCGGGTCGAGCGCGATGGCGATCTGTTCGCCCGGCGTATAGCCGGCGGTGTTGATCGCCTCCAGGATCGCCTCGATCGCCTCGTCGTTCGATTTCAGACTCGGGGCGAACCCGCCCTCGTCCCCGACCGAGGTCGAATAGCCGCGCTTCTTCAACACGCCTTTCAGCGTGTGGAAGACCTCGGCGCCCCAGCGCAGGGCCTCGGAGAAACTCGGCGCGCCGGCCGGGACGATCATGAATTCCTGAAAGTCGACGTTATTGTCGGCGTGCGCCCCGCCGTTGATGATGTTCATCAGCGGCACGGGCAGGGTTCGCGCGTTTGTCCCGCCGATGTGGCGGTAGAGTGGAATCTCCAACTCCGCGGCCGCGGCCCGCGCGGTCGCCAGAGAAACGGCCAGGATCGCGTTCGCGCCGAGCTTCGATTTGTTCGACGTGTCGTCGAGATCGATCATCGTTTGATCGATCTCGGCCTGGTCGAAGGCGTCCTTGCCGACGATGGCGTTAGCGATGGTCTTGTTGATGTTCTCGACGGCCAGCCGGACGCCTTTGCCCAGGTAGCGGAACTTGTCGCCGTCGCGCAATTCGACGGCTTCGTTTTCGCCGGTCGAAGCTCCCGAAGGAACGGCGGCGCGCCCCATCGCGCTGCTCTCCAGCGCGACCTCGGCCTCGACTGTCGGATTGCCCCGCGAATCCAGAATTTCACGGGCGTGAACCTGTGCGATGATGCTCATACCTCTCCTTACTGATAACCAGAATGGGACGGACTTTGTGTCTGTCCTGCTCTATTTTTCTTCGGTTTGACGAAGCGGCTATCTTAACTCGCCCGCCGACATTGTCAAATCTTCTTCCAAAATCGGTATCGCTCAGGTTTCGAGGGACCCGCTGAGTACGGATTTATTCTTCGTCGCGGAGCGACGAAGAAGCGCCTCCCTGGGAACGCAAAAGATTTGGATATCGACAATCCTCACGGTCAGGCTACCGCCACATTCCGTACACTGATCTGATAACCGCTCTAACTGCCGAAGTATCGAAGTGGACTACCAAAGCGGTTTCGAGCAACTGCGCTGCAAAGGCGCCGCCGACCTGATATATGCGCGGGCTTTCAAATAGTTCTGAAGTTTTTGAACGGTAGGGAGTCAGTATGGCTGAGCGTCAGGCGGGCCGCCCGGCTCAGAGATCTGATCGCGTGAGGGACACTCAATTGTTGCGAACCATTTTCCGCTACAGCATTTCCGAATTTGAGCCATGCTCCAAAACCAACATCGGCGTGGTTGAACCGCCTCCGGCAGACCCGTTCAACGACATCGGCGCGGAGAGCTTGACCCCGGCGCCTTCGACATTGTCGCCGAGCCAGGTGTAAGGAGCGAAATCGACGTGGCGATCTTCGAACGTTATCTGTCCGCCGGACAGCGTCGGAAAGGGTTCTTGCCGCGCTCCCACGCGCTCCTGGACGATGAATGAAGCGCCGAGCCTGTCGCTGACGGCGCGGCTCCATTCGTCGTCGTCGCATTGCCAGCCTAGCGCCGCTCCGCGTCCGCCGTGATCGCCGTTCGGTTTCAGAATCAGGTCCTCGCGCCGGCCGGCGACGAAATCGATCAAGTCTACGCGCCGGCCCCCGTAGGTCGTGAAGCCTTCGCGCAGGACGCGAGTCCAGGGGACACGCCGCCGCAGGGCCTCCACCTCGTCGCCGGTGAAGAGGCTCTCGCATTGCGGGTCGTCTAGCAGCGCGAAGAGCGAATTTTTCATGAGCGCCTGGGCGCGGAACGAATTGACCACGCATGCCGCGCGGTCTCGCGCTGAGCGGATCAGCGGATGGCTCAGCCCCTCTCCGCAGAGTAACTCGCCCGCCGCGACGCGTTTGTAAACGAGATTGATCCGGAAATCCCTGACGCGCAGCCACCCGCCGCGGTATTCGAGCTCATTCGGGTCGGCGATGATCGTGGGGTAACCGCGCGATTCGAAGTATTCGCGGCAGATTTCGAATTCGGCTAACACCGGGGACTCGTTCCAAGCGACTATCGCTATGTGAGGCTGGTCGCGCCCGCCCCATTCGCGGTAACAACAGAGCAGCGTTTCAAGGACGCATGGCCTGATTTCGAGGCGCCGCAGCGGGCGCTCGCGGGCGAACTCCCGCATGACGTCCATCTCCAGGAAGATTTCGCTGAGCGCGTCGTCGTAGAGCAGCCCGCAGGGAGGGTCGGCGTTGTATTCGACGAAGTGGAACTCTCCGTCCGGATCGAAGGACGCTTCCAGACGCCCGCTCGCGTCCGGGGCGCCGAAGCCGGGGGCGATCGAGATCAATCGCTCTTCGTCCGGCGTCAGGCCCATCTCGGCGCGCAATTTTTCGTCGGCCATCATGGCGCGACAGAGCCTCTCGATCGCCGAGAGCGCCAGAGTCGCGTCGCGCCTGACCTGTTCGTATTGCCGCTCGGTGACGAACATCGGGCGCAGGACCGAGCAGACCGGGCGGTCACCGTAGCGCAGGTTGTATCTTACGGTCCCCTCGCAGAGTTTTTCGATCGCGTCGTCGGCGAGTGGGCCTTCGAGCAGGGAGTTGTAATGTTCGATAGCTTCCGCAGTCATTATCATTATTTCTGGAGAGATATTCTCCCGCCCCGCATTTTCCCGCCGGCGAAACTCGGAACGGGAAGAGGGCGGCAGGGAAGACGCCTGATCGTCGTCGGCGCGTAGCTTATATTACCGCAGCCCCGACGCAAACGGATCTTTTCGACCAGAAATCGAAAGGGCGCCGAGTAATTTTTATCGTCCGCGGTTGAAACCTTCCGCCTCGCTTCGTCACTTACGTGAGCGAAACAGGTATTCGATCTCAATTTACGAAAAGAATCCCGAAAAACTCGAAAGGAAGGCGCCACTATGAAACAATTTCAAATTCGTATGACAATCTTTTCCGCGCTGATCTGTCTGCTGTTTTCATTGAACGCGGCGGCGCAGGATTTTCGCAAGAGCTACGAAGTCGTCCAGGGCGGTTCGATCAACGTTCGTAACGTCTCCGGCGACGTGACAGTAACCGGTTACGAGGGCGAGACGGTTCTGGTCCTCGGATTCAAAGAGGGGCGCGACCGTGACCTCGTCTCGGTCGAAGACAACAGCGCGGGCAATAAGGTGGACGTGCGGGCGCGTTATCCCCAAAACTGCGATTGCAACGCCAGCATCCGGTTCGAAGTCAAAGTCCCGCGCGTCAATTACAAGTTCGACGCGATTTCGAGCACGAGCGGCGACGTCGAAGTGACGGGCGTGAGCGGCGACCTGCGCGCCAGATCTACCAGCGGCAACGTCACGGTCAGAGGCGTCATTGGCGCGGTCAACGCCACCTCCACCAGCGGCAACGTCCACGTCGGGGAGATCAACGGCACTGTGAGCGGCAGATCGACCAGCGGCAACGTCGAGGTCGAGATCGCGCAACTCAACGGCGCCGGCGACATGGAGTTCGCTTCGACCAGCGGCAACGTCCACGTCAAAATGCCCGCCAACCTCGACGCCGATGTGAGAATGTCCACCACGAGCGGCGGATTGAAGACCGACTTCCCATTAACGATTGAAGAGCCGGAACGGGGCCCGGGTCGCCGCGCCGCCGGCCGCATCGGCGGGGGCTCGCGCAACCTGAGACTTTCGTCGACTTCAGGCAGCGTGAGCTTGTTGAGTATGTGAAAGCATGCGGACAAAAGAGTTCGTCGTACCCGCTCCTGGTTTTTGTATGACCGATGCGACCAGCTTTGTAGGGGCGGGTATTCCCCGCCCTCGTCATTTACCTAGGCGCCTGGGCGGGGA
>DATCXQ010000135.1:0-2071 GCA_036565725.1 Blastocatellia bacterium | reverse complement strand
CTGCTCTACCGCTATTTCGCTTTTTGAATCGCGGTCTAACCCGCCTGCTAATTCTGATTCTCGGGCGGGTTTTCAATTTTATCGATTTGATTGAGCCGCCGTAGCATAGCGGAAACTTTCCCACGCGATCACGGACTTATTGGCGCAGCAATCAAGCTTCAGCGAGAAGCCCCTTGATCTGTGCAAACGATATTCCTTGCACGATAGAATTTTTGCGTGAACGAGCGCTGTGGCGGAGGAGTTGCATGACGGAGAGCGATGACTGGCGCTGACTTGCTGGTTACGAAGGTTTTAGGAGTTGAGTATGGCAAATGTGCTTGTTTTGGGCGGCGGCTTTGCTGGCGTAGTCGCGGCGGAAAGTTTGGCGCAGCGATTGGGGCCGGAACACCGGATTAAACTAGTTTCGCGCCATCGTGAATTCACCTTCTTCCCGTCGCTGGTCCGGCTGGCCTTCGGTAGACTCAAATTGGAGGACGTCTTCTTCGACTTGGTTCACACGATGCGGTCGCGGCGCGTCGAATTGACGCAAGGGGAGGTCGCCGACTACGACCCCGATAAGCGTTTCGTGGTCGTTCGGCGTGGACTGCTCGAGTGGCGTATCGAGCATGACTATCTCGTCTTTGCGCTGGGCCGCAGACTCGCCGCCGAACGCGTTCCGGGCTTTTTCAAGTATGCGCATCATCTTCTTACTGTAGACGCTGCCTTGAGGTTTGGCGAGGCGATCAAAGACTTTCACGGAGGCCATGCCGTCATTGGCCACTGTCAGGACGCGCGGCTCGACGTGCCGGTTTACGAAACAGCGTTCGCGCTAGATCGGTTGTTGCGTTCGCGCGGCGAACGTGATCGTGCGCGTATCACGATCGTCAGCCCGGAAATGCTGGGCGGGTTATTGGGCGGCGACGCCATCGCGCCCGCGTTGCAAGAGGCGCTCGACGAGCGCGGCATCGAGTTCGCGCCTGCATTCTCCGTGAACCGGGTGACCGAAAAAGAAGTGTGGGCGGGCGATGGTCAACGCATGGAATACGACCTGCTGATGCTGATCCCGCCGTTTCAAGGTCCGACCGAAGCCAGGCATATTGGCATCACTGATCCGGACGACTACATACGCGTGGATAGCCGGATGCGCGTTCATCTCGCCGACCGGATGTACGCAGCCGGCGACTCGGTGAACTTTCCAGGGCCGAAGATGGGTCACATGGCCGTGTTGCAAGGCGAGGTCGCCGCGGCCAACCTCGCCGCGGAGATCGAGGGCCGTGAACCGGAAGCCAGTTACAATCACGAGTTGATGTTGGTGATTGACGAGGGTGGAGAAGATTCGCTCTATCTTCATCGCAAGCTCTGGAATGAAGAAGGCGACGATCTTCGTCAGGGCCGCTTCTGGGGCTGGGCAAAGAGGGCGCACACGAGGTATTGGACGAGGCTACATGGGCTAAGGCCTGTCGGACAGGCCGAAGAGTAGCGCGGCTTTGCTTCTCGCGCCGCCTCTGTCCCCTTCGCGAGGGCTGCGGCTTGGGCGATCGGTTTCTATCTTTCCGCTCGCAGGTGTTTCCGAAACCAATCGGCGGCCAGCCGCGCGACCTCTTCCAGTTTTCCCGGCTCCTCGAACAGGTGGGTTGCGCCGGGCACGGTCTTCAATTCCTTCGCGCACAAAAGCTTTCCTAGAGCTTCTTCGTTCAATCGAATGACCATGTCGTCCAGTCCGCCGACGATGAGCAGCGTTGGCGAAACCACTCTCGGCAACGCTTCGCCGGCCATATCGGGACGCCCGCCGCGCGAAACGACTGCGCCGATTCTGTCGCCTAACTCCGCCGACGCGACCAGAGCCGCGCCACCCCCAGCGCTTGAGCCGAAATAACCAACCCGCAGGTGGCTGGTCTCATTTTGTTTCTTGGCCCATTTCGTCGCGCCGGCCAACCGTCGCGCCAGCAGGACGATGTCGAAGCGCAAGTGGCGGGTTTGCAGATCGATCCTCTCTTCTTCGCGTGTCAGCAGGTCTAAGAGCAATGTCCCGACGCCGGCCTCTCGAATAACTTGCGCCACATATCGGTTATGCGGGCTGTGGCGGCTACTG
>DATCXQ010000232.1:0-10773 GCA_036565725.1 Blastocatellia bacterium | reverse complement strand
CCGGACAGGGGCGGGGAAAACCCGCCCCCACATTCTTCATTTCGTCCCTTGCCAGGGCGCCTGAGTCTGCTCATTGACCGTGCGCGTGTTGTAGCGCAGTAGATATTCCTGATGTCGCTTCGTCATCGGGTAGCGATCCGCCGGCGAGTGTGGATAGCTCTTCATCCCGTGGAACGGCAATTCGCCGATTGTCTCGGGGCGCGCCGAGTTGATGTCCATATCCTTGCCGAAGCCGTCGGCGTAAACCAGAAACGTGCGCTTCCATCCTTTCGGCAAGGCGGGCAGGCGGCGCGCGTCGAAATCGATTTGCATCTCGTCGCCGTTGCGCGTGACGACGTACATGTCGTCGGGCGCAAGCAGCAATTCGCGCACGTCGCCGAGGCGCGTGTAATTGCCCAGGTGCGCCTTCCAGAGCGCCGACGGTTCGATCACGCTGTAATCATAAATCAGAGGCTTGCGGCCGTCGGGCGAATACTCGCGAGGGAAGCCGCGCCAGCGCAGGTCGGCGCGCAGCGGATCGAGTTCCGTCACGCGCGTCGGGAAGTCTCCGCCCGAAACGTCAACCAGAATCTGATCCCAATAGATTCGCATGCTGGTCACGATGCGAACCTGCGAATCGTCGCAGAGGAATTTGCCCGTCAAATCGACCGTCATCGTCTTCGGCAGTCCGGCCGGGAAGCCCATCTGCGGAATCACGGTCCGCCATTCGCCGCGCGCGTTCTTGACTTGCAAGTAAGGCGGCGTGAGCGTGACGCCGGCCTGCGTAGCCGACATGTTCGACGTCGAATCGGCGTAATCAATCCACGCGGTCAGCAGCAGTGACACGCGCCTCGCGGTTTTGACCTCGCCCAGATCGAGGGTGATCGCGTGTTCCTTCGCGTAGCCTTTGAACTTCAGCTTCTCGAAATCTTCCGGGTAACGGCGATCAACATCTTTGATCAGCGGCAGAATGTCGCCGCCTTTATCATCAAAAGCCTTGGCCGGAGGCCGCGCGCCGCGCGTCGCGTAGATTTTGAATTCGGGGTAAGGCGGCGCGGGCATCAGCCGCTCGTTCGGGTAGATCTCGATGTCGGCCGGATGATCGACGGCGAGCAGCTTGACCGCGTCGAAATAGATCACCTCTTCGAGCTGATTGTTCATCAGGATCGAATAGACGCCGTCGCGCTCTTTCAACTGATCGTGGGTGACGCGGATGTATTCGTCGCTGTCGGGGTAGCTCCACGTGTCGCCCGGTTCGCGCGCGCCGATTGCGCAACCGCCTAAAAAGTCAGTGACGAACTCGTAGCGGCTTCCGTCCCACGCGTAGAGGATCGGGCAGGAAGTGCCTTTGCGGTCGAGTTCTTCAAACGCGTTCGTAGCGGACGTTTTGACGCTCAACTCGGATTGCAGCACGCCTGAAGGCCAGAGCAGTTGCAGCGAATCGACCGCAGTGCGATAGCCAAGCCCGAAGATCAAGCTCGATGAGGCGGGCGCGGGCGACGACGCGTAGACCTCCAGCTTCTGTCGCAGGCTGCCGCTGCGAAGTTCGGCTTTCGTTCCGACGGCGCCGCGATTGCTGGTTTTCCCTGAGAGCGCCAATCGCGCGAAATTTTTGCCGAAGCCTTCATTGCGTAAGGCCACCACATTGCCTCCCTCGCCAAAGGTAAGCAAATCAATCCCGCCATCGTCATTGATGTCGCCGAGCGCCAGCGGCCGCATATGCGGGAATCTGGACCCGGCGCCATTCGCCCGCTCCGCCAACGTCGCCCCCAGACCGCGACGCAACGCGACGCCTTGCGTCTCGCGCGCGATGACGTCGAGCAAGCCGTCGTTGTCGTAATCGGCGAGTTGCGCAGCGCCGCTTCCGGCCTGATCGGAGCGCTCTCCGATCAACTTGGAGGTGAAACCGCCACGCCCGTCGCTCAAGTAAAGAGCGTCTGGCCCCCCCAACTTCGTCACGTAAAAGTCGACGAAGTTGTCTTTGTTTAAATCACCCGCCCCGGCGCCAAGCGACGGGCCTGAAAAATCGAGGCCGACCCGAGCCGCCACTTCCTTGAATGAGCCGTCGCGCTGATTGCTGAATAGCTGAACGGGCGATCCGTAATTGACAACCAGAAAATCGATGTCGCGCTGATTGTTGTAATCGGTCGCGACGACCGCGGTGGTCTTGTTCTTCCCTCCCCCAAGTCCCGTTTGCGCGGTGATGTCGGAGAAACTTCCGTTGCCGTTATTGCGAAAGAGTTTGTTCTCTTCGCCCGCGAAATCGTCGGGGAAGACGGCCGAATCTTTGTCCGGGAATTGTGAGAGGTCGGCGAAATTGCCGACGAAGAGATCCAGGTCGCCGTCGTGATCGGCGTCAACCCAGGCGGCGGTCATTGCCCACGAAGCCGGGGTCGCCGGCAGACCGGATTTCGCGGTCACGTCTGTGAAACTCCCATCGCCGTTGTTGCGCCACAGCGTGAGCGTTTGATACCCGAAGATCGCCAGGTCGTTCTTACCGTCGTTGTCGAAATCGCCGAAGACCGCGCCGCCTGCGGAGTTGCTGACGGCGATCTTCGATTTCTCGGTGACGTCCGAAAATTTGCCGCCCTCATTGCGAAACAGTTTGACGAACGGTTTGCCGGCGTCGTCAACGCCGGAAACGAAAAGGTCGAGCCGCCCGTCGCCGTCGAAATCGGCCAGCGTGAGGCTTGAGCTGAACGGCGCGACCAACTCGCGTTTGAGCTGGTCGTTGAACTCGGTTTTATTGATCTTGCGCCCGAGCGCGCCTGACAGCGGTTTCGCGTCGGTTTTGACCTTGATCCCCGCGTCGCCTTCAACAAACCGGACATTCGGCGCCTCTTTCGAAACCAGGTCAGACTCGGCGCCTGTGCTCACGACGGCCTCAGCGTAGCGCCCCTTCTCGCCGTAAAGATTTCCGAGCGTCGTCTTGTAACCCGAAGCCTGCAATCGCTGAAACCGCTCGATCGCCTTCTGGCCTTCGTCGCGCTCGCCAGAGCGAATCAGGGCCTGGGCGAGACTGTAGACGGCCGTCGCGTTGTAAGGCTCCGATTCGATCGCGCGCTGGAACGCGGCGATGGCCTGTGGATACTGCTGTTTCTGCGCATGGAGCTGGCCGATCTGGATGTTGGTCGCAGAGTCGCGCGGGTCAATCGAGAGGACTTTGTTGAATTCCGCGAGCGATTCGTCGTAAAGCTTTTCGTTCTTGAGCGCCGCCGCCAGCGCGTAGCGCGCATGCGGGCTGTCGGGCGCGAGTTTGACGCCGGCGCGCGCCTCTTCGACCGCAGCGCGCGAATCGTTTAAATAGAAGTAGGCCAGCGCCAGGTTGATGCGCGCGACGGCGAAGTTCGGATCGCCCTCCAGCGCCTGTTTGAACTGCTTCACGGCGTCTTCGTGCTTAAACTGCTCCATGAACGCGACGCCAATGTTGTTCAGCCGGTAGAGCTGCTCGCGCTTCAAGCGGGCGTCGTCCTGCGCCCGCGCGCCCCGCTCCGATGTAAAAACAAAATAACCCGTCAGCGCGAATGCGCAAGCGGCGATCACGATTGCGAAAGAAGAAATCAACTTTTTCATGTTTTTACTGCTGACTTGGGATCGGCGCCGCGCGCGAGCGGCGCCGCATTTATGGCGGTTTGCAATCGCGTGTACGGTGTGGGGCGATTTGTTTAATCGCCCTGTTTGTGGCTTCGTCTGATTGGGAAACAAGCGCGAGTAAACAACTCGCGCCACAGTCCTGTACACACAATTGCAAATCGCTCTAGACCGAATGTGAAAGCAAAAAGGGCAAGAAGGGCAAAAAGAAACAAAAATAAATTTTTGCCCTTCTTTGCCCTTCTTGCCCTTCTGCTTCTCCTCTTCGCGCTCCTCAGAAAGAGCGAGCGGCTTAACTCGCCTTCTCCGCTCTCATTTCACGGCCGTTCCGATCCGCCTCCACCTGATACTGGTGAGTTTGCCGAGAAGGCCGTTGGCGCGCTGGTCGAAGGATAAATGTACATAGAGCGCGCGGGCGAAGATATTTTCGCGCGGGACGAAGCCCCAATAGCGGCTGTCCTCACTGTTGTCGCGGCTGTCGCCCATCACGAAGTAATGGCCGTCGGGCACCTTGGCCGGCTCGCTTACGCCATATTGCGCCCGGGGATTGACCTCGTAGTCATCACCGCTCGAATACCTCTCGGAGTCGTAATAGACGCGATACTTGGCGTCCTGGGGTTTCGGTTCGACCTTGACAACAGTCAATTCCGGGTCTGGCCCGCCGATCCCTTGAACGAGCGCGCGTTCCTCCGCTAATTCCTTGCCGTTAACGAAGACCCGGTGGCCTTTGACCTGAACCGTGTCACCGGGCAGCCCGATTACGCGTTTGACGTAATTGATCTTCGCGTCGTCAGGCAGCTTGAAGACGATGATGTCACCCTGCTTGATATCGCGCGTCGGCAGCAGCGGCCCCAGTATCGGCGTCGGTTTGCCGAAGATGAATTTATTAACGAAGAGGTGGTCGCCGATGTTAATCGTGTTTTGCATCGAGCCCGTGGGCACGGCGACGGCTTGCGCGATAAAAGTCATCAGGAACAGGGCCATGATCACTGTAATCAACCCCTGTTCGAAGAATTCGCGGATGGGCGATTTCGGCGGCCCGAATTGTTGATGAGCCGGTCTTGATTCTCTGATTTCCTTCTGTTCAACCATACGATGAACTTTACACCAATTTGCGTCCGACAGCCATATTATGACTGCGGCCCGCGAGTCTTTTTCCCAGCCTGCCTGACCATTTGCCGTTCCAACCTCCGCCTGGGGACCGGCGTCGAGAGCACGATCGAGGTCGCGGGCATCCCGTAAGGCATGATCCGCTGGATAACCGTTTCCAGGTGAGCTATCGAGGTCACGTAGACTTTCAGGATCAACGAATCGTCGCCAGTCACGCGATGGCATTCGATGATTTCTGGAATCTCTTTGAAGAGCGATTCCAGCCGCGGCACGACGTCGTGCTCAAGGCCGATGCGGATGAAGGCCGCGACCTGAAAGCCTATCTTCTCAGGGTTGACCTCGGCGCGGTACCCCATGATGATCCCCGCGTCCTCCATCTTGTGAATCCGCTCCATAACCGCGGGGGTCGACAATCCGACGCGCCGCCCGAGTTCGGTGTAGGAGAGCCGCGCGTCTTCCTGCAGCTCTTCGAGCAGGCGCCAGCCGATGTCGTCCAGAAGTTTTTCATCATGAGAACTCATAAGATCTTAAGCCTCTTCAGGCGCGACGGGAATGACCCGGAACGAGCTGTTGATCTCCTCCCATGCCTTGATTGAAGCATAAAGTCTAGTATCACGAAACCATGCTGACTCATATGCCAGCCGTAAATTTCCCTCGAGGATTCCCGGCTCAATTGCCTTCCAATTTCTTTGTGAACCAACAGCCTTATGCAATCCGACCGAAAGGATACCTATCAAATCGTGCCCACAACATACATGCCATTTATCATGTGTTTCGTCTCTGATGGCCTCAATTTGTCGCTGGAGTTCCTGATCTGAAAGTTGGGGCTTCTGCGAATGGTTCTTGATCGTCTCAATGAGTTTGGATTGATCGACGGTCAGAGTGAGATGGTCTGTGAAGGCGCGATAGTTCAAGCCCTCGAACCTCAATGCGTGCCCCTGCTGTAATGAAACCCAACGTAAGTATCCAAGGTGTAGCCCCTCTTCCAGCAGCGCCTCTCGCAACTCTTTTCCCCGGACTGTTACGAACTCCTCTAGCTTGGTCTCCGATCCCATCTCCGACAGCAGTTTTTCCAGCGCGGGAGATCTCAATATCATCGTTTCTAGATCGTGGGTGTCGGTAAGAAAAATGTTCGATGATGCCAAGACCTTGCCCTCAAGCGCGTCGAAATCAGCATCAACAATCGCCAGGAAACCGGTGAGATTATCGTCTTGGAGAATCGTGACGATCTGGACAGCGTTCTCTCTATTCTGCGCAATCGTGATGCGACACTTTCCTAAATCCACTATGTGTTTATAAAAGCGCGCATCCGTATCTCCTTCTACAATTAGAAAAGCCCCCTCATGCAATGTGCGCGTCATCCTAATTTCATTTGCGATGTCGACAGGGGTGAGTAATGTCCTCATCGGGATGGCCCTTTTAGTTCAACTGTCAAATCCCATCGGTCATGAATGATAGATGGCGCGTGAGTGGCTATCAAAGCATCAATAGAAGAAAGTCTCGTGATTTCCTGAAGGTCTTCGAGAAACCGCTGCTGCCAAACTATGTGGAACGACAATTCCGGCTCATCAATCAGAACCAAAGAATCCGGCTCGACTTTGAACAGCAATTCGTAATACAAAACAAGCTCGTGCTGCTCGCCGGAAGACAATCGCGCCGCGGGCAATGGCCGATCATTGAGGGTTGTAAAGCTAAGCCCCTTTTCTCTGTCGATGGACATTTTTTTATACAGGAATCGCTGGTCGATGATCCTTCTGAAGAGGTCTATTTTGGCGGCCAATTTTCCAAGGACGCCAAGCTTTTTTTCCGTATCACCGACATAAACCGAAAGCACGCTTTTAGTACGATCATCTATGTCCTGTTGAAGCTGACCGTCCACAGTGTCGTCGCTATCCAAAAGCCCGGCGCCAATCAAATACGCTCTCTTCTCTTCAAGAGAGCGCAATTTTTGCCGCAATTCGTGGCTGCTCAGACTCGGGGTTGGGGATTCCTTGATTACCCGTGCAGGAAATGTTCGATCAAGCGCCTGTGAGACTTCACCATACTCAGCCAATGCCGCCTGGATGACCTCCGTTAGCTCCTTAGCATATCTGTCAACTGCAAGCTCAAATTTGGGTGGTGAAGGCAGAAGTCCCTGTCGCTCTGTCGTTTTCTTTTTCAGTAAGCGATCAGCCCTGATGAAATGAATATTGACAGATTTTCTAAGTTTGCTCAGCCATTCCGGCTCCGACTTCCGGCTTTGCTGGATCTTCTCTGAAATACCTAAACGATCTGTCCTTCGTTCGTAATTCTCCTGGTCGACGCTAAATTCTGTGGTGTAATCGTCATGTACGTGCGCCGGATGTTGTAATAACAAAACGCTGGCCTGATCGACTTTCTCACCAGCGCCGGGCTTAACAAGATATACATCAATTATCGGGTCAACGCTGTTTTTGAATGGCTGTATGCGAACATAGCTTTCGTCCTCAAAATCTATCCTGAATTCCTCGAATGGGGTCGTCCGCCAAGCTGCATAGCGCATGTTGAAAAAACCATCCAGCATCCTGAGCATTATGGTCTTCCCATAACCATTCGGCCCATGAATGATGGTGATCCGCTCCTCCATATTCAACGGGATTGAATGATCGAAGACGCCGAATAGTTTTTTGACGGAAATCCCTTTAACTCGCATAAGCCTCTTCGCTTTCGTGTCGTGCCAATTACCTGAATCCACAAGCGCAAATTGTATGCGCTGGGGCGACTACGAGGCAATCTGCGCAAGCCCTCGCCGATTCGCCAAGCCAGTCCGCCATCTTCAGGATTTAATCAATCTCACTCTCCGCGAGAATGCGGCGATAAGTCTGCCGCGCGTGTTCGTAAGCCTTCGCGGCATCGTCGCGCTCTTTCGCCGAAATCTTCGGCGCCTTCTGGCTCCAGCACTGGTCGACTGCCTTCAGACACCATTCGGCGCTGCGCCGCGAGGCGCGAATCGGCCTGGCGCCGACAACGACGAAAATCGGGTTGGTGTGCGATGAGGTTGGGATGCGCAGCGCGACCCAACTGCTGCGCTCGACCTTGAAATCGAAAGTTATGTCGCGCGGCGCGCCGTCGGCGACGATGGTCTTTTTATCCACCGGCGACCCGTTGACGATCAATTCGACGGGGACTTCGCGCGAGGACCCGATCCGCGCGCGTTCCAGGTCCCAGTACGGCTTCTGGTCGCGGCGCAATTTGCCTACCGCCTCGTTCGGCTGTTCGTTCAGGCGCGCGGCCACGCGCGCCGTTACGCGGACGGTCTCCGGCTTATCCAGTTTCACTTCACTGCCCTGCGTCCCGACCGGCAAGTCGTTGACTCGAAAATCCATCAGATGGCTCTTACCGTCCGAGACGTATGCGCGCCCGTCGCGCACGCCTTCGACCCACCCGTCGTAGCCCAACTTATCAAGTCTGACATAACTGCGGCCCAGCCCGACGCGCTCGCCGTAGATGCACGGGAAATCGGTCTCGCCGCTGATGCGCGCTCGGAAGCCTGTGTTGAGCGTGTGATACCAGATGTTCAGTTCCCACGGCGCGGGCGTATCGACGGTCGAGATGAAATCTACGGCGTCGTGCGTCACGTCGACGATGTATTCGTTCGCGCCGATGCCGTCGAACCGGGGCAATTCGTAATTGGGCAGGGCGTCGCTTTTCGACTCCAGGCCCCAACCCGAATGCGCGAAGCCCACGACCGCGCCCTGACGCTTAGCCCATTGCAGGATCGGCAAATCCCACGTGGGCCAATCTTCCAGAACCTTCGCCCCTGGATAATCCTGCTCTTTCAATCGGAGCAGGACGAGATGGCCGCAGTGCGACGAAGGGAAGCCCGAAACTTCGAGGTCGTAGCGCATCAGGTTCTCGCGCGTCGAGAGCTGATTGTCTTTGGCCTCGAAGAACTGTTTTTGATAGTAATAACACGGCCCCCAGGTCAACACGCTGCCGACGTTGAGCGCTTCGCCCAGAATGTGGCGGATCATGTCCTGCGGCATTACGCCCTGAGTCGGGCTTTCGTAGTGCATGCATCCTGCGGCATGGACGTGGTGATCGCCCGAATACCAGCCCGACTTCGCGACGTCGATCCATCGTTCGAGCTTGAGCGTCAGCGTCTGCGGCTTGACTATTTTGACGGCCTGGCGTTTGGCGACGTATTCCGGCCCGCGCGAGTATTCGACAGTGTAATCGCCGGCCGGGAGCTTGATCTTTTCGCCGTCCGAGCGGTAGACCTGCGGGTGAAAATCGAAATCTGGCGCGAGCCGTTTGTAGCGCGGAGGATAGACACGGTCTTGCGCGTCACGAATGACGAGCGACGCCGTCGTCGGGCCGCCGTGTTCGTCCAGGACGCGCAGCGTCACGTCCACCGCAGGCCGGCAATCGAAGAGTATGTCCACGTCGTTGCGGAAGCCTATGTCCTGCGTGCCCTGGCCGACGTTGAAACCGATCCTGGCCTCGCGCTTGCCCGCGTCGCGGCTGTAGAGCTGGATGACGCGGTACTCAATCTCCAAACCTGAGAGCGAGGCTTTCAACGGCGGCTTGTTGAACATCGCCAGATCCAGCCAGCGATCCGTCAGGTCGCGCTGGGTGATCTTCTGTTGAGGGCGCGGATTCATGCTGAATCCGTTATCTCCGCGCTCCCACAGTGGCAAGGCGTTCGGACTTTCGGCTTTGAGTTGCGCGGTGACGCCGGCCTCGTTGCGCACCTTGACCAGGAACGCGCTCCAACCTTTCTCGACCAGTTCCGGCCTGGCCACGCCCTGCGTAACTCGCACGCGGCTTTCGGGGTTGATGTGGACGTCGAAGAGGCAATATTTGTCGAGCGCGTCTTGAACGCTTCGGCGCGCTTTCGCCGCGTCCGTTTCATCGCCCGCCTTCTCCAACGCCTCTCTGTCCGCCTGTTTGATCGGCGCGCCGAGGTAATCCATCGCTTCGATCAGGCGTCTGGCCTGAGCCGTGAGCGGCTGCAATTCGACCTGATCGACCTTCTGCGCCTGTCGCCCCGAGATCAATGCGGGCAACAATAGGCATAACACGAGTCCCTTTTTCATGACGACCTCCTGCAGAAAATCATCCACAAAGCCACACAAAGGATCACGAAGATGAAATCAATCCTTAGTGTCTCTTCGTGTGACTTTGTGGATGAGATTTTCATCGTTTCATGGCGTCGCTCATTGCGAATGAACGACTCCCCGGCGACTTCTGGTTTCAAGATGGGCGTAATGTTACGCTTTTACAGGGAGGCGAGTCGAGATGCGAACAGGGGAATTTCTCACGGCGGAATGGCGGCGGCTGGCGATGCTCAACTACGAAGTCGATCCGGCGGTCCTGCGTCCGTTCGTACCGCGCGGCGTTGAACTCGACACCTGGAATGACCGTCATTTCGTCAGCGTCGTCGGCTTCCTCTTTTTGAAGACGCGCGTCCTCGGCCTGCCGATTCCCTTCCATCGAGATTTTGAAGAGATCAACTTGCGGTTTTACGTCCGCCGCCGGGCGGAAGACGGCTGGCGGCGCGGCGTGGTCTTCATCAAAGAGATCGCGCCGCGATGGGCGATCGCGACCGTGGCCCGCGTCGTTTACAACGAAAATTACGTCGCGCGGCGGATGAGCCATCGGATCGAGTTGGACAACGGAACGATCGCGCCGAACGGATCGGTCGAATATTCATGGCGCGACTTTGGGTCGTGGCATCATGTTCGCGCAAAGACCGACGGCGTAGCGCGCTCGCTCGTCGAAGGTTCGGAAGAAGAGTTCATCACCGAACATTACTGGGGTTACGCCGCGCAGCGTGACGGCGGATGCGTCGAATACCGGGTCGAGCATCCGCGTTGGGGCGTCTGGCGAACGAGCGAGGCCGCTTTCGAGTGTGACGTGAAGCGGGTATACGGCGATCGATTTGTCGAATGTCTGGGCGCGAAACCGGCTTCGGCCTTTGTCGCCGACGGCTCCGCAATCGCCGTGCGAAAGGGGGCGAGGATATGAGAATCGAAGCGGGGCGCGATTATCTGCTCTTCGACGGCGATTGCGGCGTCTGCTCGTGGTCAGCCGAGATCGCGAAGCGGATGGATCGCGGTCGCGGGTTCGCCA
>DATCXQ010000130.1:0-12218 GCA_036565725.1 Blastocatellia bacterium | reverse complement strand
GCGGCGTGAAGAAGGTCGGATCGGGCGTTCGCGGCGGCCTCGAAAAGACCTGGGACACCGGCGTCGGGGCGGTCTCAAAATCGAAAGACGCCGCGCGGGGCGCCGGCGGCGCGGTGGTTAGAGGCGTTAAAAACGCTGGCCGCGCGGGCGCCGGAATCTTCGGCCGCAGCGACTCCGATCTTCAGGAGCAGGTACGACGCCTGATTGAAGAGAACCCCGAGACCAGGTCATGGCAATTTCAGGTGAAGAAGGGAACGGTTACGATCAAAACGCCGCCGAATCATAACGCCGATGTCGGCGTGGTTGTCTCGAACATCCGCAAGATCGCCGGCGTCGAATCGGTCTTTGTAATCGCCTTGTGAGCCAGGTCGCGGGGCCGCCGACGGCGCCACGCCATTCTCCGTTTTCCGTTTGATATTTGGCATTGGTCATCGCCCGGAAATCGTCCGATGTTAGCCGGGCGTTGGCCGATATGACCTGCCGCCAATAGTCAATTACAAACGTGAAATGGAAAATGGAAATCGATTACGCTTCAGAAATTTTGTCTGCGCGATTAAACCCTGGGCGATTAAACTTTGATGGGGTCGCGGTCGGTCTCCATAGGGGGGAGGAGTCCATGCAGTAAGCTGTTGACTTCGTCTTCGATTTTGCTGAGTTCTTTCCCGATATCATCACAAGCCTGGCTGATCTCGCTCAATTGATCGGGAGGCATCTTGTTGACGTCATCCAGCCGCTGGCTGAGCTTGTTCAGACTATCGACCATATCATTAAGCTTTTTTTTAGTTGATGGCTTTTCCGACGCCTGAAGTCGTTTGCTGAGTTCGGCTATTTTGTCACGCAGGCTCCCGATTCGTCCGTCTTTCTGGTTCTGGTTCTCGATCTTTATCTGCGCCTGCTGCAGGTCGGCTCGCGCCTGCGCCTGCTGTCTGAAATGAGCGGTAACGCCGACGGCCAACCCTCCGAGTACGAGCGCTATGAACCCAGCAATAAATAAGCCCTTGCGTGAACGCCCGCCTCCCTGACTCGAATGAGGGTCTTTGTCGCCAGGGGTCAGCTCTTCTGTATCTGAAGCCGCCTTTGAAATAGGGGGGGGCTGGGCAGGGACCGCCGCCGAGTTCTGCGGATGGATCGGCCTCGTATCGTGCGATTCGAAGGGCTCGGTCTTCGCCGAGGGCAAGCTCGACACGTTCGGGTCGTCATTGAGATCTACGGGAGCGAAGACGGCGGTAATCGGCCCGCGCGGATTCAACGGGTCAGTAGTGCGCGAGAGTTCGGTGGTGACGGGGTCGACTTTTGAAGTGAATGGCGCGGTCTGCGCCGGCGGGGCCTCGAGTGGTTGGGTGGCCCCCGCTTCGACGGCGTTCATGATGTCGCCTACCGGGACTGCCGGCCCATTTAACTGGTCGTCGCTCGCGCCGCCCCCCCAATTGATCTCGGTCGGCGTGTCCGGCGAGCGGGCCAGGCTCTGCGGCTCTCCCTGAAGGGGCTCCGGCAGGGCCAAAGCGCTTCCGGAAAATTGCGCGATGACCACGGTGATGTTGTCCTCGCCGCCGCGCTCGTTGGCCAGATTGATCAGATGCTGGCAAGCCGACTTGAAGTCCCGGGCCTCATGAACGATCTGCGCGATCTCATCCTGGTGAACCTTGCCCGATAATCCGTCACTGCAAATCACCAGCGTGTCCATGTTGCAAAGCGTCAGGCACCCAACCTCTACGTTCACGCTGCCATGCGCCCCCAGGGCCTGCAGGATGACGTTTCGGTAGCTGTGGGTTTCGGCCTCTTCTTCGGTGATCTGCCCGGCGTCGATCAACTGCTGCACCAGCGACTGGTCTTTGGTGGTGCGAATGATGGCGCCTCCGCGGATCAGATAGGCGCGGCTGTCGCCGACCTGCCCGAAGAAGATCTGGCTACCGAGCGTCGCGACCCCGGTGAAGGTGGCGCCCAGCCCCTTGTGCGCTGGGTTGGTCTGGCTCTCGCCGTGGATCAGAATGTTTGCCTCTTCAATTGAAAGGCGCAACCGTTCGTGGAAGGGAAGACGGCTGTAAACTTCGTGAGCCTGAAGTTGCAGCATCCTGTCCCGCACGGTGTCGACGGCCATCCGCGACGCGACTTCGCCCGCCAATGCGCCGCCCATGCCGTCGGAGACCGCCAGAAGCGAGCCGTAATAGCCTTGCGCATAAGTGAGTAAATCGGAGGGCTCTTCCTCGCTGGCGGTCCAACTTCTGCCAGTCGAAAGGTCCAGGATCAGGAAATTGTCTTCGTTGCCGCTGCGCACCATGCCTACGTCTGTTTGGGCATAGAGCGCCAAGTTGATGGTTGGAAGCTCGGCCATAAAAACTATGTAAGGGCGGGTTTTCTCCGCCCATCATTTGATTGATCGTTCTCCTGTCAATGGGTCGGCGCCTAGTGGTCCTGGTCTGGCGCATGTTGTTATTTACACGCGCCGAAGCGCCGCATCCAGATCGGCGATTATGTCTTCTACATCTTCAATACCTACGGAGACTCGCACGAGGCCATCGGTGATTCCAAGCCCCGCGCGCTCGGCCGCCGGAACCGACGCGTGAGTCATCGTCGCCGGGTGCGAGATCAGTGTTTCAACGCCGCCCAAACTTTCGGCCAGCGCGCAGAGGCGCACATTATCCAACACTGAGCGCGCAGCCGCAAGAGAGCCTGTTTCGAAGGAGATCATTCCTCCGAATCCTGACATCAATCGCTTCGCTCGTTCGTGCTGCGGGTGACTGGGCAGGCCCGGGTAGTAGACATTCTCGACGTTCGGGTGGTCGTCGAGGAAGGCGGCTACTTTGCGGCCGTTGATGTCGTGCTGCTTCATTCTCACCGCCAGCGTCTTGGTCCCGCGCGCGGTGAGCCATGCGTCGAACGGCGAGATGATCGCGCCCACGGCGTTCTGCAAAAATCCGACGCGCTCGGCGTCCTCCGGCCTGGTTGTGACGACCACGCCGCCTACGCTGTCGCTGTGTCCGTTTAAATACTTTGTCGTCGAATGCACTACGACCTCCGCGCCCCATTCGATGGGGCGCAGAAAGAACGGACTCAAGAACGTGTTGTCGACGACCAGACGAACGCCGCGTTCGCGCGCCAAACGGCTTACGCCTTCCAGATCGGCCACGGCCATGGTGGGGTTGGCCACCGATTCGATGAAGACCATCCGCGTGTTTTCTCTGATCTCCGTCTCGACGTTGGCCGCTTCGGTCGTCGAGACGTAGCTGAATTCCACGCCGAAATTTTTAAGCACCCGCTCGAACAGGCGGTAGGTTCCGCCATAAGTATTATCTGTGACGATGACGTGATCGCCCGGCCCGAGCAGTCTCAACGTGGTGTCGATCGCCGACATTCCCGAGGCGAAGCAGTGGGCGGCAAGTCCCCCTTCGAGCGCGGCGAGGTTTCGCTCCAACGCGGCGCGGGTGGGGTTATGCGTCCGGGCGTACTCAAACCCCTTGTGCTGGCCCAAAGCCTCCTGGACGTAGGTCGAAGTCTGATAAATCGGTGTTATGATCGCGCCGGTTGCGGGGTCCGGCTCCTGTCCCGTGTGTATCGCTTTTGTTGCAAATCCCATAAGCAGAGAACGGGGATAACTTGTAGGGAGTCGGCGACAGATATTAAAGACTCGGCGAAAAAAAAGAAAGCCTATCGCCTTGAAACATTTCGCCGAAGGCATATACTTGCCTCGTCCCGCAGGATCAGCCCCCGCCCCGCGACAGGTTTATGAGAGACAACGTCGTCGCAATCATTCCCGCCCGCTACGCCTCGACACGACTGCCAGGCAAACCACTGATCGAGATTGCCGGAAGGCCGATGATTCTGCGCGTCGTCGAACGCGCCAAACAGACGGCTTCGGTCAGTCGCGTCATCGTCGCGACTGACGACGAGCGCGTCTATCAGGTGGTCGCCGGCGCGGGCGTCGAGGCGGTAATGACGTCGCCGGACCACGCGACGGGGACCGATCGCCTGGCCGAAGTCGCGGCCGGCCTGGACGCCGAGATCGTCGTCAACGTTCAGGGCGACGAGCCGCTGATCGAGCCTGCGACGATCGAATCCGCAATTGCTCCGCTGCTCGCCGACCGGTCGATCGTCATGAGCACGACATGCGAGCCGATTGAATCGGCCGAAGACGCGCTCAAATCGAACGTGGTCAAAGTCGTTATCGACCGCGAGGGGTTCGCGATCTGTTTCTCACGCAACCCGATTCCGTTCCCGCGCTCGGCGGTTCTGGAACATGGTTCGATCAGGGCGGCGCTGCGCGCCCGGCCGGAGCTGCTCAGGGCGTTCAACAAACACACCGGCCTTTACGCCTACCGCCGCGATTTCCTGCTGATGTACGCCAAACTTCCCCCGACTCCGCTCGAACAGAGCGAGATGCTCGAACAAATGCGCGCCCTGGAGCATGGCTACAGGATCAAGGTCGTCGCCGTCACCCACCGCTCGATCGGCGTGGACACGCCGGAAGATTTGAAGCTGGTCAGGCGGATGATCGGAGGGGCCGCATGACATTGTTCATTTGTCATCGTTCATTGTTCATTTGTCATTGAAGAGAACCGTCTCAGGAAGTGGCAAATGACCTCACCTTCTGTTAGCGCGAACGGTTGTCACGGATGCCGTAAAAATCCGGCATAACTCTCTGCATTCCTCGATGATTCCCATCAGCAGTTCTTTCTTCAGCAACTCGCCACGGTCAATGACGCGAAGCCAGATTGATGTTTCATTCAACTCTTTCAGGAAGATCCCAATCTTGTGTATAAAATCGGCATGGCTTTCCGCTCCTCTGGCCTCACCGTAATTTGGCGCGGGAGAAGTTCCGGATCGGAGGATTTGTCCGGCAATATGTTTTCCCGCGGGCGTTTGGGGCAAGTGGGTTGTGAGTCTGATGATGCGAACAGCAAAGTCTAACAGGCGTTCCTCAAGTTCGGTGGCTTTGGTCTGCGAGTCTCTCACGACTGTTTCTTTGTCCACATCTCATTCTCTACTTTTTATTGGTGGTTGACTGAGCGATTTTCTTCAATGACAAATGAACAATGACAAATGAACAATGAACAATGACTACTGCCACACCACCTCAAGAATCCTCAGATTCACGTGCTTGCCTTTCAACCTCTCGGTCCCGAGAGATCTGACTCTGAAGGTCTCGTCGAGGGATTGCATTGTGTTTTCGCTGATCACGATCTGGCTGGGTTGGGCGAGGCTTTCGAGCCTGGCGGCTGTGTTGACGGTGTCGCCGATGGCGGTGTAATCGAGCCTGGACTCGGAGCCGATGTATCCGACGATGGCGGGGCCGGTGTTGACGCCGATGCCGATCTGGATCGGGGGCAGGTTGTCGGCTTTCATCCGTTCGTTGAAAGTGACCATGGCCCGCTGCATCTCGACCGCAGCGCGGACGGCTTTGATGGCGTCGAGTTCGCTGGCGTAAGGCGCGCCGAAGAGCGCCATCAACCCGTCACCGATGTATTTGTCGAGCGTGCCGCTGTGTTTGAAAATGATCTCGCTGACCATCGAGAAATACTGGTTGAGCAGGTTGACGATCAGTTCCGGCGTGCTGGTTTCGGAGAGTGTGGTGAAGTTGCGGACGTCGGCGAACAGCGCTGTCACTTTCTGCCGGACGCCTCCGAGTCTGACCTCTTCGGGCGAGCGCAGGATCTGATCGACGACCTGGCGCGGCAGGAAGCGTTCGAAACTGGAGCGGGCCTGCGCCTGCTTCTGGAGCCGTTCGTAATTGATTACGGTGTTGATCGCTATGCCCATGTGGACCGAGACGGCGTTGAGCAGGTCCAGGTCGTCGGCGTCGAAGCGTTCGATCGCGTCGAAGCGGTCGGCGTAAATGATCCCGAGCAATCCGCGCGGGCCGATGATCGGCGAGGCCATGACCGATTGAACGTGAGTGGCGACGACGCTCTTCGATGAGAGTTCAGGGCCGCCGCTCTGGGGGTCTTCGAGCAGCACCGAGACGCGCTCGCCCGCGACCTTTGCGAAGATGGTCTGGCTGATCGGAACCATTTTGCCCAGGCCTTCGGCGTTGCGGGACCGCGTTGCGGCCTCCTCGAACTCCCCTTGCTCGTTCTTGCGGAAGATGAAACAGCGCGAGACCGGAGTGACCGAAAAGAGTATGTCGAACGCCTGTTGATAGATCTCGTCCAGCGAAAAGACCGAGCTGAGCTTGAGACTCAGGTCATAAAAGAGGCGCAGAATACGCTCTTTTTTCTCCAACTCCTGCTGATAGATGAGCGACGGCACGTCCTCCGGCTTGGTGTAGGACGCGAGGGCGGAAGTCACCAGCATGTCGCTGGGTGGCTTCTGCATCACTTCGCGTAATGCGATGTTGGCTTCTTGAGTGCGCAGCGGGTCGACGTCCTGAAAGGTGAGCATGCAGGAGCCGAGCTTGATCTGGGCGTTCTCGACGAGCTTGATATCGACGTTGGGCGAGATGCGATGGCCGTTGACGAAGACTCCGTTGCCGCTCCCCAGGTCGCGGAGCATGACGCCTTCGGCGGTCTTGCGCGCCACTGCGTGATAACGCGAAACGCGCGGGTCGTCGAGAATCAGGTCGTTCTTCAACTCGCGGCCGATGGAGATCTCCGACTTATCTATCTCGTAAGCGTAATTCCGGTTAGTTGTCTGAACGATAAAGCTCGGCATAGTCTTGGTGGTTGGTGGTCGGCGCCTGGGAGCGCGGTCATCCCTGCCTGCGGGTTCTCAAAGTAAGCAGGCAGGGATGACCGCGCTCCCAGGCGCCGACCAGCTAGAACTCATATTCGCGTCCGATTTCGGCCACGATGATCCGAGGATTATTGAGCGCCTCTATCTCCTCGACGACCTGTTCGCGGTAGGCCGGTTTGACATGCACGGCGTAGATCGGCGTGTCCGGCCTCATCTTCGACATCTCTTCGAGCAGCGTCACCGGGGAATGGTGTTGCGAGACGCGCGCTAATTCCGTCAGGCGGTTGGGAAATGAAAGGTCGATGAAGATGGCGCGCAGTTTGTCGCGCCCGATCGGCGCCCGCCAGATGTTTTCGGTCGCGCCCGTATCGGAGGTGAAGAGCAGCGCGCTGCTGTCGTCCTCCACGACCAGGCCGTGGGTCGGAATTGTGTGCGTGACCTCGACCGGTGTCACCTTCAGCCCCTCCGCGAGAAAACTATCGCCAGACCTGATCGGTTGAAAAGTGATCAGGTCGCCTTCGGCGTTCTTCATAAGGTCCAACGGTATCCACACCTGGTGGTTGAATATGTATTGCCGCAGCGCGTCGAAATCCGACTGCGTCGCGTAAATCCTGACCGGCTCGCGGATCTCCTCGAACAGGTCGGTCAGGTAAAGAGGGAGCGATAATATGTGGTCCAGATGCGTATGTGTGATGATGATAGAACGGACCCGAAGCTGCTCCTCACGACTCAGACCGATCGCGATCGCGCCGGCGTCAATCGCCAGCGTGTCGTTGATCAGATAGGTCGTCAGCAGCTGAACCCGCCCATCCGCCGTGCTTGGGATTATCCGGAATTTCACTGTTGCAATTGAGAGCGCAACGGGGCGAGCGCTGTATTATTGGGATTGACCTCTTCGAGTCGCCTGAGCGTCTCGCCGGCCGCCCCCTTTTCGCCTTTGTCAATCAAAGCCTGGATGAGATTCTGCAGCGACTTTTCATAGCGCGAATCGATTTTCAGCGCCTCCCGGTAAGCGGTGATGGCCCTGTCCAGGTCGCGCGGGGATCGCAGGTAAAAACTCAGCCCAAGATCATTACGCACCGTCGCGTCGTTCGGATTTTGTTTCACGGCCGACTGATACCAGCGTTCGGCCTCCTCGTAACGCTTCAATTCGAAGTTTGTGTCGCCCAGGGCGACGAGCAGTTTGAAATCTTTCGGGCGCGTTTTGAATGCGCTTTCGTAAAACTCGAGCGCTCCGTCGAACCGCTTGATTTGTCTGAACAGGTCGGCGGCCTGCATCTGGGCCTCGAAATTGCCCGGCTCTTTGCGCGCCCGCTCGATGACGGCCATCACCTCTCCCTGCGGGCCAGCGTTCGACCCACTGCCTGTGGCGCCGGACGAATCGTCAGGCGCCCCGGTCGCCCCGGTCGCCCCAGTAGGAGGATGATCGGGGGGGAGCGTGTTTGAAGTCCCCGCCGGTCCGCCGGCCGTGGCTGTGGGGCGGTTGGCCTGGTTGATATGGTCGGATCCGATGTAGCCGATGAGTATTCCTGCAAGCAGACCGATGATTCCGTAAAGATAGTTTGGTTTATTCATTGCGTGATCGAAAGTTTTCAGGATAGGGACAGATTGATTGTCGTCCGTCTGCCCGCAATTCGCGCCCCACAATTCGCGTCCCACAATTCGCGCTATGGACAGACTAAAGCCTGTCCCACTCCCAGATTAAAGTCTGTCCCATTCCCGCGTCAATCTTAAAGAGCGGCGCCTTGCTTTCGCAAAGATGGCGTAATATTATCCAGGCGTTATGATCATGATGCAAACGCGCGCTTTAGGCGCGACGAAAAAGTACGGCAAGCGATGTAAATAATTATGCCGTCTCCCCGTAATGGTCGCTTGTCTACATAAGGAGGCGATTATGAGCAAGCGACTAACCAACCGCGAAAAACTTCTCTCCAAGCTGAATAATTTATCTGAAAACGAGATCGGGGAAATCCTCAAATACGCCATGGCCCTGGAAAGAGCCACAGAACGAGCCCTGGAAAGAGTAGGATACGGCGACAGCGTCGCTGAAGCGATCCCTCAAACATCCGAAGACGAATTATTGATAATGTTGAGCTCGGCCCGCGAAAACCGTCGCGCGCGGCAGGTGTTCGAGTGGGAGTCTGTTCGCAGAAGGGTGGAGGGTAAAGGGTCGGTCCATTGGCGCCGTTAGTGTTTTGGCGACTCCGGCGCCGTAATCGCGGATAATGAACGAAAACAGATTGCAAGCGCCAATGTTGTTGATAGCGCCCCTGCTGTTTCTATGTACGCTGTTAGTCGGAGAACTCCGGCAAACAAGAGGACAGGAAGCGGACCGGCGGACGGACCGATCGCGGCAGGAGTTGCTTGAGCGACTGGCGTCAGGGGACGAGGAGCGGCGTATCGATTCCTTAGTGCGAATCTGCGCGCTCTTGCGTGACGAGCCTGATGCGATTGAAACTCAGGTCGTTACTCCTCTCGGCGCCATTCTTCGGCGGGATTCATCGCCGGTCGTCCGCGCCCTGGCCGCAAGGGCGCTGGAAATCTGCGCCGGAAATCCTGGCGGCGGCCAAGGTGATGAGGCGGCCGCGGCGTTGCTCGCCGCGCTCGGAAAAGAACGAGAGTTGGCGGTGCGCAAGGCGATCATCTACGCGCTGGCCCGTTATTCTCAACCCCAGGTCACCTCGGCGCTGATCCCATTTCTCAAAAATAAACATACTGAAGTGCGGGCCGCGGCGGCCTATGCCCTGGCCGAGAATGGCGACCCGGCCTCGGGGAAGGCGTTGTCCGAACTATTGCGGAGGGGCGCCAAAGACGAAGACTCCTTCGCGCGTAGCCATGCGGCGCGCGGCCTTGGCCAGGTCGGCGGTCATGATGCGATTGACCTGCTGACGAACGCCTTGTCTAACGACAGATCACAGGAGGTTCGGCGTGAAGCCGCGCTGGCGCTGGGCCGGATAGCGACCTCGCAGGACTCGAAGGTGATCGAGGCTTTGCGTAACGCTACCCTGTCTAATGACCCTTACCTGGTCAGCGCCGCCGAGAACGCCCTCGCCAACATTAATTCGAGGAATCCTTAATTTTTTAATTCCGCTGGACAACCTATTGCGCAATGCGTATCATCCACAATGTCGCCCTAGATGAGAAACGGTCGCATTCCAGACCGGACAATAACGAGCTGAAGAAAACAAAGAATACTCAACGCCATCATCGCAGGCCACGCTTTCGCAGTGATAGGCGTTCTCAACGGGACTAAGAAGATGAGTAGAAATGGTAAGCTCGATAATCGCCGCATTGGTTCTTCACATGCGACGAAAACCTCTTCCGCAAAAACTTCCGCATTGTTCCTCTTGATTTCGGCTGCGCTCGCTCTGGGCGTAGTTTCTTACGCGCGGCCGAAAGACAAGTCCATTTCCAAGGCGAGCGGCTCCGCGGTCAATGTCGAAAACTTCGGCCAGGTGACAGACTTCTACTATCGTGGCGCGCAGCCGAAGGGCGAGGAGTACAATCAACTCGCATCCATCGGAGTCAAGACGATCATCGATCTGCGCGACAATCCGAAAGATTACGCGAAGGGATTGACCGAGCAGGCTGGAATGAAATACATCAATTTCCCGCTGAGCGATAAGGATTATCCGCCGCCCGACGCCGCGTCGAAGTTCCTGTCATTGGTGAATGACAAAGAGAATTGGCCGGTTTACGTGCATTGCGCTGGCGGACGCCATCGGACCGGCGCGATGACCGCCGTTTTTCGCATGGCGGTTCAGGGCTGGGACGCCAACCGCGCCTATGAAGAGATGAAGGATTATGACTACTACAAGCGGTTTGGGCATGGGGCCATGAAGCAGTATGTTTTCGATTACTTTCGCGATATAGGTAATAAACGGACCGAGAGTCAAACCGCTGAACCGGTAAATCAATAACTCGCTCTCCAAACGCATCCTAGGGAATTCATAAGCCGGGCGGCTCGCGAACACACAGCCTCAGTCTTGACGCCCTCTCGCCCCGCGTGATACTTCTGCGCCTCGCGTTAGCTTCGCTTTGTTACACAATGAAAACTCTTATCCGCGAATCCCTCTTTTCGCTCATCGCAGTCGCAGCAGCGTTCCTCACCGGGAGCTTGATCGTCCTCGCCATGGGCGACAGCCCGAAGAAGGTCTATCTTTTATTAGTCTCGGGCGCATTCGGACTATACGACGCGATGGGCAATTTCACGTTCGATCCCTGGGGCTACACGCTCTTCCAGACGACGCCGTTGATATTCACCGGCCTGGCCGTTGCGCTGGCGTTTAAATGCGGATTATTGAACATCGGGGCTGAAGGGCAGTTGTATGTAGGCGCGTTCGCCGCCGCCTGGGTCGGAATCACCTTCACAAAGTTCCCCGGATTTGTTTTGATCCCGATGGCGATGATCGCCGCTATGGGCGCCGGAGCGGTGTGGGGCGCGATTCCGGGGGCGCTCAAGGCGCGGTTCGGATCGCACGAAGTGATCAATACGATCATGATGAATTTCGTCGCGGTCGGTCTGGTCAGTTATCTGACGCAGCGGTTTTACAAGGAGCAAGGCGATCCGATAATGCAGACCGCGCCAATCGCGGATCAGGCGCGCATAGCCCGCTTCTCGACTCTGCTCGCCCCATTCGGCGTCGACTTTCCGCAGCGCATTCCACTGAACGTCTCGTTCCTGCTCGCCCTCCTCGCGGCTTTTCTGGTCTGGGTCTTTTTATGGCGGACGAAATGGGGGTATGAGATTCGCGCCGTCGGTTCAAATCCTGCGGCGGCGGAATACGGCGGCGTCAGCGTGCGGAAACAGATCGTGCTGGCGATGGCGTTGTCGGGCGCGCTGGCGGGAATGGTCGGAGTCAACGAGGCGCTCGGTTACCGTTACCGCTATTACCACGAGTTTTCGCCGGGCTACGGCTTCTCCGGCATCGCGGTGGCTTTGCTCGGGCGCAATCATCCCGCGGGCGTCGTGCTCGCCGCCCTGCTGATCGGGGCGCTCAATCGCGGCGGGCTGCCCGTTGACATCTTCACTGACAAAGTGTCGAAGGATATGGTGGTTGTGCTTCAGGGGATTATCATTCTTTTCGTGGCCATGGAGGCCCTGTTTCGTGGTCAACTGGCGCGATTCATTCCCGGGTTGATGAAAAAGCCTGAGACGGTAGGCCGACCCTGAGGGAGGGCGTCTTTCGTAGACCGCGCCCTTTATCGAAGGCCAGCTTTCCATCACGGACGGTCTGCCGCCACGTAAGGCGCAACCACGGATTGCATAGACTCTGAGAATCGAGAATGTTCAGAGACATTTTCAATTACGCGCTGATCGCTTCGACGATCAGACTCTCGACTCCGCTTATTCTGGCCGCGCTCGGCGGTTTGTACTCCGAGCGCGGCGGCGTGATCAACATCGCGCTCGAGGGCATGATGTTGGCCGGGGCCTTCACCGCCGCCGCCGTCACGGTCTTCACTCACAGCCCCTGGGCGGGGCTATTGGCGGCGGTGATCGCGGGATTGGTGGTCGCCGCCTTGCATGCCGTGGTGACTATCAATTATCGAGC
>DATCXQ010000125.1:0-5699 GCA_036565725.1 Blastocatellia bacterium | reverse complement strand
CGGCTTGGGCATGTGAGTCTGATAACCTGACTTGAGCGCACGCATGCGGTCTTCGGCGCGGGCATAAGCCGTCAGCGCGACCGCCGGAATCCGCCCGCCTTGTTCCGGCTTCATCGCCCTCACCCGCCGGATCAATTCGTACCCGTCTACCTCAGGCATGTTGATGTCTGACACCAGCACGTCTATTTTTTCAGAGGCGAGGGTGTCCAACGCCTTGAGCGCGCCGGCGGCGGTTATCACTTCGGCCCCGTAGCTATTCAGCGCCGCCTCCAGCATTTCGCGCGCGTCTTCATCGTCGTCTACAACCAGCACTTTGATTCCCCTGAGTGACGACGTCGCTTTGACCTTCAATTGCGCCAGTTGGCGCTCGATGGCGGGGACGACTTCCTGTTCTACGCCCACCAACGGCAATATGCAGACGAAGGTCGCCCCCAGGCCGACGCCGGCGCTCTCAGCCGTGACATTCCCGCCATGCGCCTCTACGATGTGTCGAACGATCGCCAGTCCCAGGCCAAGTCCTGCGCGGGAGCGCGCGTCGGCGCGAGTGGCCTGGCGGAATCGGTCGAAGACGTGAGGCAAAAACTCGGGACTGATGCCCCGGCCCGTATCCCTCACCCACAACTCCGCGCGCTCCCCGACGCGTTTCAGCCCGACCTCGACCCGCCCGCCTTCGGGAGTGAATTTGATCGCGTTAGAGAGTAGATTCCATACGACCTGCTGCAAGCGGTCGGCGTCGCCGATGAGCTTGATTTCCTCATCTTCTGTCAGGCGCAGGTCAATGCCTTTGGTTTCGGCGGCCAGGCGCAGATCGGCGACGGCGCCTTGGACCGTCGAATTCAGAGTGACGGGGCGCATCTGAATACTCAGCTTGCCCGAGACGATGCGTGAAACGTCGAGCAGGTCTTCGATCAGGCGCGCCTGGGCCTGCGCGTTGCGTTCGATGGTTTCCAGCGCGCGCTCCATTTGATCCCACCGCATATCGGGTTCGCGCAAGAGTCTGGCCCACCCGAGGATCGCGTTGAGCGGCGAGCGCAACTCGTGCGAGATGGTGGCTAGAAACTCGTCCTTCAGCCGGTTCGCCTCTTCCGCCTCTGAGCGGGAGTCGCGCTCACTGGCCAAAAGCTGCTCCCGTTCCTCTTCGGCGCGCTTGCGCCATGTGATGTCGCGGGAGGTTTTTGACGCGCCGATTACGTCTCCGAGATGGTTTAGAATCGGCGACACCGTCAAAGAGATATCAATGTCGGTTCCGTCTTTACGCCGCCGGATGGTTTCATAATGATCAATCCGATCGCCCATCCTGATGAGTTCGAGAATCCGCGGCTCTTCATTCCAGCGATCCGGTGGGAGCAGCATAGTCACCGGCTTGCCGATGGCCTCAGCCGTCGTGTAACCGTGGATCCTCTCCGCGCCCTTGTTCCAACTCTTGATGTTTCCCTGTAAATCCGTGCTGATGATGGCGTCCTCGGACGACTCCACGATGGCCGCCAGGTATGCCGCCGTCTCTTCTCCCCGCCATCGCTCGCTGATGTCCACGCCGCTGCCGATCAGGTGGGGTTGGCCGTCAATCACAATCCGCCGCCCGGTGAAGAAATAAGGTACGCCAAGCCCGTTTATGGTCAGCAGCCGCGCTTCGATGTTCGCCTCGCCGCTGACAAAAACCTCTTCGATCTTACGCTCGACCGCCGGGCGGTCTTCCTCGACGATGAATTCCAGCGGAGCCATCAGGGCGATCTCGTCGTCGGAGTGTCCGGTGATGTCCTTCAGGTTTTTGTTCCACAACCTGAATTTGCCCTGTCGGTTGAAGAGGTAGAAGACCCCGGGCAGAGTGTCGATAATCTCGTTTGAAAAATCGCGCTCCGTGCGCAGCCGCACCTCATTTTCGCGCAGCAAAGCCTCGACGCGTTTCTGGTCTTCCATGTCAGTGCTCGTGCCGAACCATTTGAGGATCGCCCCTTCCTCGGTTCGCAGCGGCAGGGCGCGCGATTTGAACCATCGGTAGTTCCCGTCCGCGCCCCGAATGCGGAACTCCAGGTCGTAGATATCGTTCCCTTTCACTGTGTTGGTCCAGGCCTTGAGCGCCCGCTCCTGGTCATCGGGATGGAGTTGATTGAGCCAGCCGAAGCCTAGTTGCTCCGACTCCGGAATCCCTGTGTAGCGCACCCACTGCGGGCTAAGATAGTCGCACTCGCCGTCGGAGCGGCAGCTCCATACCATTTGCGGAAGGGTCTCGGTCAGCAGGCGCGAATACAACTGGCTCTCCTTCAGCCGCTCTTCGTACTGCTTGCGCTCGGTCAGGTCGCGTAGGACCTTGGTGAAACCTATCAGGTCTCCGGCTTCGTCGCGCACTCCCGTCGTGATTCCCGAAGCCCAGAACCGCTCGCCGTCCTTGCGCGTCATCCAACGGTCGTTACTGGCCGAGCCTTCCTTGGCCGCAACCTCCATCTCCTTATCGGCAGAGCCGGAAGCCACGGCCTCCGGCGTGAACACCATCTTGATGTGTTGGCCGATGAATTCGTCGCGGTCATACCCGAGCACGTTTTTGCACCCTTCGTTCCATGTGGTGATGACGCCACGCGGGTCGGTGGTGAATATGGCGTAATCCTTCACCTGAGCGATGAGATTGCGATAAAACTCTTCGCTTTCATAAAACATAATCTTCTCCGCTTGTGCGCGGCGCGCCCCACAACCCGCCGTCGAACTTTCCAGTACGTTTTCGGAATGTACGCATCCGTACTGAAGAGATACGACTCCCCAGGCGCCCCCGCGTGTTCGACCTTAGGTCGCGACTCAGGCGCCAGGTAAAACTCAGTTATAAATGTTTCAGCGCGGTCGCCGCGCCTCCCGGCGCGTTACGCCTCACGACAGTTTGATGTCGCCGCGGGACGCCTTCAACCGCTTTATGGCGTCAACCAAAACGTTGCTGTCTAGCGGCTTCTTCAACACTACATTGGCCCCGGCGGCGAGCGCGTCCGCTTCATAATGATCGCCGTATGCGGAGATCACCACGATCGGAATCCTAGACAGTTCCGCCGTGCGTCTGACGTGTCTGATCAGGTCGCCTCCGCTGACCGAGGGCAGCATCAGGTCGGTGACCAGAATATCAGGTTTGATTTCTTGAAGGATCTCTATCGCCTTCTCGCCGTCTGAGGCCGTTGTCACGATGAAGCCTTCACTTTCCAGTATCGTCTGCAGCAACGATTGGGAGTCCGGATTGTCTTCCGCGATCAATATATTGATTTTTTTCATACTCTCCTCGCGCGCGTCTCAGGCGGTCAACGCGACTCGTTCGCGTTGCGAACAAGCTGATACGGCAACACGCGTACCAAACCTCAGTCGAGCCGTTCACCCGCTTCGGCCGGTTCTACCATGAGAGTTTTAAATGAGGAGAGTCTGACCTGTCCGGGCGCGAAGCCTTTCATCTTGGTCACGTATTTTCTTTCGCAATAATTAACCGCGGCGCGGGGAAGGGTTCTGGCCTGGCTGAATTTCGCGGCCAGTTGCGCGGCTTCGGCGATGGAGCGCGGCGGGACCGGTTTGCGCTGAGGGTTGCGGAGCACCACGTGGGAGCCCGGGTAATCCGCGGCGTGGAACCAGAGGTCGTAAGATTTCGCGACGCGGAAAGTCAGGTGATCGTTATCGGCGCCGGCGCGCCCGACCATGATCTCGTAGCCGTCGCTCGAACGGTATCGGCGCACGCCTGGAATCTTCACTTCTTTTTTGGCCGACTGCGACGGCTTCTTCTCGGGCGCGGGCAGGTTCAACTGCGCGGCGAGCTTATTCAGCGCTCCGGCGTCGACACAGGCTTCAAGTTCGACGAGGTGTTTTTCGAGCTGAGCGATTTCATTCTCGACTTGCGGCAGGCGGTCGCCGACCTTTTCGAAGCCGCGGCGAGCCTTTCGCGCCAGCTTGAAATAATGCTCCGCCGCCTCCTGCGGCGTGGGGATGCCGGCCGAGGGGATTTCGATGAGGGGCTGGGTCTCGTCGTAAAAGTCGGTGACCTGGAACCCGCCGCCGGTTTTCACGGCCTGGCGCAGATTGGACAGCAGCAGCTCGCCGTAGCGCTGATGTACCTCGCCGTTTGAAAACTTGTCGAGGTCGCGCGCGAGGTGATTGAGGAGGTCGCGCCGTTGCCTGAGCCGCGACAAGATGTGTGAACGCAGCTTCCGCTTCAGCGCGAAAAATCGGCGGCGCTCTTCGACGAGCGCGAAATACGCGTCGACCGCCTCAACGACGCCCGAGAACCGCAGCGCGCTGCGATCGGAAAGGGATTCGAGTTCGATCGGCGACAGAACGAGGTCGAAGTCGTCGCGCCCGAGTTCGCGCTTCAAATCGTCCATACTGGCGGCGGGAGCGGCGGAAGGCGCCGGAGGCGAGTAAATCGTAGGCTTCGGCGGCGCCTCATACAGGTCGCCGAGCAATCCACGTAGCGCCTCATAGGGCGGCGCCAGCCCCGCGCGGGCGGCCAACTCGCGCGCGTAAACTGGCGAGAATCCGATCAGGCGGCGGGCGGCTTCGGCCAGATCCCCGCCCGAGGCCGCGATCTGCTCATCGAGTTTCTCCGCCGAGCAGAGGAAAGGGTCTAGTTTGTCGGCCGGCGGGGCGGGATCTACGTATTGCGTGATCGTTTCGTCATGTTCCCGCAATGAAGCGATGATGCGCGAATCTTCGACCAGTAAGACGTTCGCCGAACGGCCCGTCAGAGCCGCTACTAACTTCCGCCGCGTGTTCTTCCCGTCTTTGTCTTTGACGTTAAACTCGAGATGGAGCACGCGATCGTAGCCGAGTTTCTCGGCCGCCGCGAGCCGCGAACCCCCCAGATACTTTTTGGCCAGCGCGACGAAGGCCGTGTCGGATCGCGTCTCGTCGCCGCTCTGTTTCGGGTTTCGCGCGGTCAGATAAAACGCCAGGCGCTGAGGGTCCGTTGAAATCATCAGCCAGCGTTCATTGGGCGCGTAGAAATCTATGGCCAGGTCGGTAGCGCCGATCTGGTATATTCCGCCGACTCGGTGTCCGCCGAGTCGCAGACCAAGCTCATTCACGATGATTTGCAGTAGAAAGTTGTCCATAGCTTTATGTAGCTTGATGGCGCTATCTCTGGGCCACGGTTGTGCCGGAGATCAGGTCGGGCAGGGTTCGTCGGGACACGTTGAGCCACGCGGTCAGGTACAACGGAAAGCATATGAACACGATCGTAGCCGCCGATGCGCGCAACATCTTTCGCCATAGCGTGACGGGCAGGTTTTCATCGCCGGTGTTGACTACGTCCAAGTTGAGCAGCGCCATCCCGAACGTGCGCCCCGCGAACGCCAACATCACTATCTGATAAATGAAGGCTACGGCCAAGAGCAGCAGCGCCGTCAAGAAGCGCGACTCGTCGCCGAACGAAGCTGCGTAGTTCGACGTCGCGTAAGAGCCGAAGATCAGCAGAAACGCCGTGAAGACGATTTCGAAGTCGCAGACGCCGGCCAACAGGCGCGCATAGAGCAGGGCCGGTTCGGCTTCGGATCTCGGCGGCTCGAGGGCTTGCGCGATTTCAGGCGCCAGCGTCTCGACATGAATATCCGGCGCGCCGGCAGGCGGCCCGCTGACCGAAGTTTCCCCCACTGAAATCTGAGGCGGCGCCTGAGACGAAGGGACGGAGGGAGAGAGGGAAGGAGAGGATGGGCGACTGGGCGACGGGGCGACTGGGCGATTGGGCG
>DATCXQ010000115.1:0-6708 GCA_036565725.1 Blastocatellia bacterium | reverse complement strand
TTTTCTCGGCTCTGAAGCGATTTCTTATACTCCGAAGGCTTTCGGCCGCCCGCCAGACAATGATACGCCTCGCATTCCGATCAAAGGCTGGCATCAGGGCGTGGTGATGAAAGTTGGCAAAGGGCGCGTCGCGATCTTCGGCGAAGCAGCGATGTTTTCGGCGCAACTGGGAGGCCCGCAGAAATTCCCGATGGGAATGAACGCCCCCGTCGCCAAACAGAATCCGCAGTTTCTGCTCAACGTCATGCATTGGCTTTCAGGCCTAATACAAAAATAGCCGGCGCGCGCGATCTACAGCGATGCGTTTGCAGGTTTCTTGCTTTTTTGCTTCCACTACCCACCGAACTGGATTACTCTTCGCCTTCGGCGGGCGACGCTCAGCCGTCAGCGCCGAAACCGATTCTTGAATTGAGGTCAAAAGAGATGCGCAAGAGTAAAAATAGTCCCCGTCGTTCGCTGTCCCGGATTCTTCTCCTTTTTCTTTTGCCTCTTCTTTTGGATTGCGTTCCGGCGGCGTTCGCGCAGAGCGGCGACAGGGCGGCTCGCGCGGCGCTGTGGGACAGATATCAGCTCCCCGCGGGCAAGTTCGCGCGCTACGTTGACAGGCGGAACGGCTTTTCATTTCGGTACCCGGCCGACTGGAAGCAGGAGCCAGGGCCGAGCGGCGGGGTGGTTTTCAAACCCGCATCGGATACGGTCAACCTGTGGGTGATCACCGAAGATATTCCAGACGGATCGGGACTGGCCAATTACGTCAGCGGCGTGATGCGGAGTTTCCGAAGCGAGCCGATCAAGCCCGAATCGGTGACCGTGCGCCGCGTCATGTCTGGCGGACTCGAATGGCGCGAGATAGCGCATGAGATCGAAGCGCCGGGCGGCGTGGCCGTGCGCCAGACGATGTGGTTCACCGCCGTAGGCTCGCGCGCTTACGGGTTGGCGCTGTCGGCTCAGGACGGCGAGATGGAGGCCTACGAACCCGTCTTCAAACGCATCGTTTCGTCAGTCTACGTCGGCGCGGCGGGGCATTGGAACGAAGAATACGAATCTTTGCGCGCCGCTTTTACCGCCGGACCCGACTCTAAGCCGGAGAGCGAGATCGAGGCCGGGCGGGTCGCCGAAGCCTTGCGGACGGGTCGCGAATCTTTCTCGGCGACGGCGGCCCGCGTGGCGGGGCTTTTTGCCGCGTCGACGGACGCCGCAATCGATCTGGTCACTGACGCCGACCCGCAGGTGCGGGCGGCGGCCATCACCGCGCTCGGCAAATCCAGCCATCCCCAAACCGTCGATCTTCTGATCTGGGCGTTGGCCGACAAAGACGTTTTCGCGAGCTCGGCGGCCGCGCAGGCTCTGACCGCGCGGGGGACGCTCAACCAGGTCAAGGGCAAGCTGGCGACCCTGGCCGACAATCCGGCGGCGGTCGTCCGCGTCGGCGCCGCGATGGGCGAATCGGCTTCGCGCGAACTGATCGAAGACTTGCTCAAAGGCGACGGCGCCAAACAGCATCTGGCGGCTCTGCGCCTTGCTCTCGTCATGGAAAAATTCGACCAGGCGCTCCCCTACTCGAAGCTTCTAGCTTCAACCGACCTCGGCGCGCTGCACGCCCTCGTCGCAGTTTTGCAGCGCCATCGCCCGTCAGGCGCCGCGAACGATCTTGTCAAGTTGTTGCGCACGGAGAATGAATTGTGGGCGGCGCGCGCTCTCGGCGAGACGGCTGGAGTCGAAACCGCGCAGGAATTGAACAATCGCGTCGCCGAAATCGATGCGCAACTCAACAAGCTCGGTAAAGCCGCAGCCAATAGACCCGCTCCGAAGAGAGCGCAAAGGAAGCCGGACGACGAGAAGAGCAATTCGCCCGAAACGTTCGCGCTGGTCACGGCCGCCGAGTTGAAGAATAAACCCGAAGACGTCCGCCTGGCGCTGCTGCGCGGCGAACTGGAGGCCGCGGCGCGCAAGATAAAATTCCGCGATCGATGGAATCAGGCGAAGACCGAGGCCGAACGCCGGCGAATAAAAACCGAAATCAACAAAGAACACTCCGACCTGACCGGTTGGTCTGAAATCGCGCTCGCGGCCCCGGAGCCCGCGCCGGCCGGCGTCGCCGGCATTGACCTCGCAAAACTGAAGGACGCCTCGACGACCGGCGAAACGCTCTTTCCGAAAGAGACCTTCAGTTACGTGATGGCGCCCAATTTCGCGACGACGATGGAGAGGATCGATTCCGCGCTTTCGGGCGTGCAGATGACCACCGTCCGCGACCAGATGACGTTCACATTGATTCTGAAGGCGCTGAAGGCTTCGCTCGCGTCGCGCCTCGGCGCGGACGTGACCGGCGACGCGGGCAGGGCCACGGGCATCGACCTGAAATCGCCGATAGCCCTTGCCTCGTGGAATCACTCCGAAGGCAAGGGCGACGTGGCGGCCGCCGCGACTCGCAGCGCGGTCACGGTCCGCGTCACCGACCGCGCGCGCTTCGAGCGGTTGTTGGCGACTTATCAGGAGGGGTTCGGCGATTTCGATCAGTTCTTTACTGTGGCCGCCGCGCTCACGCGGTTCGCCGGAATCATACCCGCGGCCGTGCCCGTGATCTTCGCCTCGATGGCTTCGGACGAAGCGCGCGGCAAGTCGATCGCGCGGTCGCCATCGGAATCGAAGGTTCCATCCCTCAAGCCTTTCTCCCACGCGCGACAGGAAAGCGTGGGCGGTCTTCCGATCACAACGCTGGTCAGGCCGGTCATCTCAGAACTGGGCGGAGCCAAATGGATGACTATCCGAATAGCCTATTTGGGCGAGACCGCGATCGTTTCGTCGTCGCGCGAAGCGATAACCGACCTGCTGGCTTCTGGGGCTTCGGGTCAGACCATCGCGCAAAGCGAGGCCGGCGCCAAAGCCCGAGCCGAGAAGGGCGAGATAATCTTCTTCAGCCGGTTGAGCTCGGCGCTCAAACCGCTGCTCGACCTGACCGAATCGAAGGGAGATAACGACCAGATCGCAGCGTTCATCAAAGCCTTCGGCGTCGAGAGCGGCGCGCTGCAACTGACGCCGAACTCGTGGGAGACGGTCTTCAAGATCGGCCTCGCTGACAACGAATTCATCAAGAGCTTCAAGCTGTTCAAGGTCGAAGCGCTCGCCGCTCCGCGCGAACTGATACCCCGCTCGGCCATACTTTACGCGGGCGCGGTCGTCGATCCGGCGAAACTCTACAGCGCGTTGAAGAGCCTGGAGACCGACAAGGACCGGGAGAAAGCTACTGATCGCGACAAGGAGATCGACGCGGACATCGAGAAACTGATCGTCCCGAACATGCAGGGCGAGATCGCCGCCGCGCTCCTCAGCTTCAAGCCGATCTTCGACGGCGCCGAATGGCCCGCGATGGCGCTGGCGCTGAAACTCAAGAACGGGGACCTGGCCGCGGCTCTCCGCGCGGGCAAACTCTTCGCCAATTTCCGGCGCGCGCCAAACGTGACGGCGGGAGGGAATCCGGTAGTGGCGCTGGGCGAAGACGGGGCCGCGCCGTTCGTAGCCGTGACGGACGATTATTTCCTGCTCGCCGACAGAATCGAGACGCTCCGGTTGTTCGAAGCCAGAGAGAAGTTCTCCGCTTCGCGCGATTTCGCGCGTTCGACTAAAGACACGCCCGACGGTCTGGCGATGTTCGCGACCTACGACCTCGAATCGGCGTTCGACGAGGCGAGCAAGGCGCTCGCCGACAGTTCGTCGCAACGGATGCTGCCTTTCATCAGCGCCGTGCTTCATGCCTTCCACAGCCAGCGCGCTTACCTGGCCGTCGATAAAGACGGCATGATCGGGCGGCTCGCGGTCGCCTTCGACCGCGAGGGGCGCTATTCGGTCGGCGACCTGGCCAATGCGATCGGCGATTTCGACGTCGCCAACGCGATGATCACGCCCAGTGGGCTGACCGTGATCGGGGCGCCGCGCGTAGAATCGATGACGATGCGGGTCTCGGCCAGGACGCCCGGAATCGCGCCACGCGTCCGCGACGACCTGGCCAAATTCGATTTCCAGCGCGTCGAATCTAGCGACCCTTCGACGGTGGTCGTCACGACGTCGGCCCGCCGCATCCCCGAAAAGCTCACGACCACATTGCCCGTCGCCGGCGCCGAATTCGCGCCCTTCCTCATCCCGACCGCCCGCATCAATTCCAAAGACCCGCGCATAGTCGCGCTCGCAAAACAGATCGCAGGCGGCGACACCGACGGCCGCGTCGTCGCGCGCAAGATCGGCGAATGGACGTACAGGAATCTGACGTGGAAAAAGGTCGAGAGCGACACCGTCGAGACGCTGGCGTCGCGCGAGGCCGATTGCCTCGAGCACTCTGAGCTTTACGTCGCGCTGGCGCGCTCGTTGGGCCTGCCTGCGCGGGTCGTGACGGGGGCGGCGCTCGGCGGCGGGTCGTTCGGCGCGCATGCCTGGGTCGAGATCTATCTGGGCAAATGGGTCGAGGTCGATCCGACCTGGGGGCTGATGGATCGCGTCGACGCCACGCATCTGCGCTTCGACGGTGACGCGTTCGCCAGCTACGCGATGCTCAACCAGCTCGACCTTGAAATCACTTCGGCGCGCCGCGTGACAGCCGATTTCCAGCGCGACCCGATCCGCCTCGCTAAAGAATTCAGCCTTGACCCGACGACGCGCGACCTGGCGTTCGACCTCTCGCTGACGGCGGAACAGGTGTTGGGCCTGAGCGGCTGGGCGAATCTCGACGAAAAACAGCGCGCCGCCGTGATCAGCGCGTTTGAGAAGACCGTGAAGGGAATGTGGGAGACCTGGGACGCGGAAACCCCTTTGCCGCCGCGCGTCTTGCAAAGCGACATCAAGGCCGACCGAGCCTCCGTCACGATGCTGCGCGGCGAGGCGCTGCTGCGCCTGACGCTCGCCGCGCGCGATGGCGCATGGTTCATCACCGAGCATGAGGTCGTCGACGACGCGCTGCCCGAATTCGCTGACGCGCTTCGGGGGGCGCTCGATCCCGACGGCCGCCGGGGGCTGGTCTTTGGAACCTCGATCGACGGCGCGGCCAAACACATCGAAAAATTGATCGTCCGCGAAGGCGAGAAGCCAGAACTGCTCTTGCTGAAATCGCGCGTCCTGAGCGCGCAGGAGATGGAAGAGACTGTGAATGCCCAGGTTCAAACCGGGACAGATAAGACCGCGGTCGCGTCAGTCGAGGTTTTGAAGAAGGCCGCCGAACGCTGGCCCGATTTCGCGCCAGTCCGCCTGGCGCTGGCGCGCGCGCTGCTCTATTCAGGCGACGGTGATGACGCCATCACACTGCCCAGCAAGGACGCCGAACGCGCCATCGCGGAATTGAACGCTTACACGCGGCTCGCGCCTTACGACCCGCGCCCGTGGCGCGACCTGGGCGGGGCCTACCAGCGGTTCGTCAAACTGGAAGACGCCGAATCGGCTTTAGAGAAGGCCGTCGAACTCGACCGCCAATACCTCGACCACCACGCCACGCTCGTCAATTTTCACCTTCTCAACGCGCATCCCGAAAAGGCCAAATCCGCCTTCGCTCGAATGCTCAAGGCCTCCTCCGACGTCGATGAGGTATTCGGGCAATTCTCCGATGACGAAGGCTACGACCCCCGTTACGCGAAGGGGCTCGAACCCCTGTTGCTGGCGTTCCCGAAAGAACTGGAGGGCAGCGTGACCGGATTGGTATTGCTCGCCGGAGTCCAGGAGGCTCAGAACAAGATCGGCGACGCGATCAAGTCAATGCAGCGCGCCATAGCCATCGAGCCTTACGCCAGTTCCTACGAATACCTGTCGTCGCTCTACCGCTCACAGCGCCGCTTCACGGAGGCGCTCGGCGCCGCAAATCAGGCCGTCAAGCTCGACGAGGATTCGGCTGACTCGCATTTCGAGCGCGCTTGCTCGCTGGCGCAACTGGGCCGCAAACGCGAAGCCCTGGCGGCCTTGAAGCGGATGCTGGAGATCGACCCCGAAGCGGTCTTCGACCCCGACGAGCCTGACCTGCAACCGCTCGCCGCAACGCTCGAATTCAAGGCGATGAAGGAGAAGATGAAAGAAGCGAACGCGCCCGCTGAGGAAGTGAAGCCGGCGAAACCGGAGAACAATTCCCCTCGCCGGTGAAATGAATAGATCGGTGATAAATGCGTGTGCGGTGTGGGGCGATTTGTTTAATCGCCCTGTTTGTGGCTTCGTCTGATCAGGAGTCCAATCAGGAAAAAGGCGCGAGTAAACAACTCGCGCCACAGTACCCTACACGCATTTGCTAACCGCCATAGCTGAAAAAGCGGCGGAACACGCGGAAGACACGGAAAATCAACTGATATATTCCTCGCCTTCCGCGTTTTATTTTCCCCGGCCTTCTGAAAGAGCCGCGCTTGTGATTGCATCGACGCCCAAATAGGGCGTCAAAGCTTTCGGAACTTTGACCGAGCCGTCTGCCTGTTGATAATTTTCCAGAATCGCAATCCACGTCCTGCCCACGGCCAATCCCGATCCGTTCAGCGTGTGGACGAGCTCGGTCTTCGATTTGCCGTCGCGCCTGAATCGAATCTGCGCGCGTCGCGCCTGGAAGGCCTCGCAATTCGAGCAGGAAGAGATCTCGCGGTAAGTCTTCTGGCTCGGCAGCCAGACCTCGATGTCGTACGTCTTCGCGGCGGCGAAGCCCATGTCGCCGGTCGAGAGCGTCACCGTGCGGTAGGGAAGTTCGAGACGTTG
>DATCXQ010000227.1:0-15714 GCA_036565725.1 Blastocatellia bacterium | reverse complement strand
CCGCCGCCGCCTGCAGCGGAAGACCTACGGAGTATACGTTCGACATTGTGCCCGGTTCGGGCCCGCGTAGATTGGCTATCGGAATAAACAGGTCGATATAATCCTGAGAAAGGTTGAACTCGGCCAATTCCTTAACCGGTTCAGTCGCCTTCAATCGTGAGACCGTTTTCCCTAGACTCGCATAGCCATAGCTGTCGCACCCGCCTATTCCGTATCCCGCACGCCAGATCAACACTGACCCGTAGATAATGAGGCCCGCCACGCCGATTATCACCGGGAGCTTTGATGAAACGATTTTTTGCCGGTATTTCAGTGTCGAGTCGGCCAATGATCTACACCACTCGACGGAACGATTACCGACGCCGCGAATTCGAAGAATGAGATCAGGCGACAAGCGTACGGCGCCTCTACGTCTCAAACCGAATGCCATAGCCGCAAGTGATAAGATTAGGATGCCCAATATGAAATATGAAGTTCCCTTTCCGGCTTTCAGCAGGTTGAAAGTTACATTAACCCTATGCGCCCCCGCGGGCACGGCAATACCCAATAAAGCGTAATCGACCCGCTCCACAGTTTGCCGCTGACCGTCTATGTGCGCGGTCCACCCACGATGGTAGGGTAGATTTATAACCAGGAACCCGGACTGGTTATTTTGTGTGGTCATCTCTATCCCGTTTGGGGATTGAGATAAAATTGTGACGGCCGAATCGGTGGAATTGTTCTCGGTGGAAATGTCCCGTTCTGGCGTTCGGAGACTTCCCCGTTCAAGCAAGGCGGTTTCCGAAACGTCGAACTTCGAATTGTCCGGGAGACTGCCGGACTTGATGGCGCCTATCACCTCCGGACCTGATTGTACTGCGGCGCGATTGACGACCCATGTGACAGGTCGGTAGTTATCGTTTTGATATATGGCTATATCGTCGAATTGCTCAATTTTTCGCAGATGATTTGTCAGCAAATCTTCCGGCGTAATAGGCGTCGACTTTCGCGCCGCGCCGTCGTAAAGGGCCAGGCGAGTGATAAGGAAATCAATCGACTCGGCTCGATCCATCTCTATCCTCGTAATTTCGGCCCGATCGAAAGGCAGTCTGCCGATATAATGGTGGGCTGAAAACCCTTCGGCGGCAAAATTTTCCGCCACGCGGGCCTTCCTGTGCTTGATGTTATTTAGCAGATCGGGGCGGTCATAACACCATTCGGCTGTGTCTCTGCCCGCCTGGATCTTTTGAGACAGAATACGTCCGTCTTTAGTATGAAGTTTGACGTCGCAGATTGTCGCGCCGTCAGTTAAGTTAATAGAACCGCCCATGTTAGATACGAAGACAAGTTCGGACGCCATAGTAGGGCGGATCGTAATATCAAGGTGATTTCTCGGTGGCAGACGTAATGCGAGGATATCTTTCAGAAATTCGACGCCGTCGATTTCCACCAGATTGTTGCCAGAGTTCTCGGTATTCTGCGCCGGTTTGTTCTCGACTAAAACATATTTTATTCCCAACAAATCAAGACCTTTATGAGGCGTGGCGAACAAGGAGAAGTTAGTAGCTTCTCCATTCTCGTTTAAATCGCCGGCTATCGCCGCGATCTCTGGGTGAGCGGACTCCGGGGCGCCGTTTACGTACCGCAGTTCGGGCCTTATAGCCTGCCTCGGGTCAGCCTCCAACCCCCTCCTTTGTCGGCCCGGCGTCATATCGTATTTGAGAACGCGGAAAGAATTGAGATCTTTCTCTCGTGATTTTATATATTGAACGGCGGGCGGATCTTGAAGACGGTTGTAAATCGCGGCCTTGGATCTGTTGTCCCTCAGATTAGCTGAGAAGGCAAGTACCGTAGGTATCGCCGAGAGAAGAATGATCGCCGCGACTTGCCTTGAAATAGCGTTGTTTCTCAAGTCCGGAAATCGACTGATCGCCGCCCCCATGAGCGCTGCGACTGTGAAACCGGAGATAAATAGCGGAGTGGCGGACGATCGGAAAAGCCCATATATCGGTATCCAATACAATGTCCTTTCCAGAGTCTCCGGCGTCATGGCGGCTATTGATAGAGTGATCGCTGCCGTAGTCGCCCAGAATGTCGTCGATGATCTGCCGCCGAGTCGGCTTCTAAGACTGATGATTACTGCGAACCCCGCCGACATCAAGAGATAACCTAAAATAGGAATTCTCATCAGAAAGATGTCCGAGGTCGGCAGCAGTTCGCCTGCCACATGACCGGCGCTTCCCGTTATGAACCTCTCTTTTATAGGGAGTAATTGGATCGCAGTGAGAAGCGCGCCGCCGATTAACATGATTGCGGCTCCGATCAAGAAGGGATTATTTCGGTCTCTTTGCTTACTGCGGAATAATGTATATGCGAGCGCGGTCAGAACTGTAAGGAGACCGATTTGAAGATCACCAGCAAAGCCTTGCAAGGCTATGAACGCCGCCCCGAGCAAAACCCACCGGGCGCCGGCTTTTTGGGCGATGCGTTCTATCGCCAGCATAATCCATGGGATCCAGGCTGCCGAGGCGATGTTGGAACTGTTGCCTATGCCTGCCGCGCTCAACCCTCCCAACACTCCAAAAGTGAACGCCGCCGATGAGATTATCGCCCCGAACCGGGTCATGCCTGTGCGGCGTCCGAATAGGTATAGTCCGGAAAGAGCGATGTAATATGACGTAATAATGAAAATGTCGCTCGACGTCGTCGGAGAAAATAGGGCAAACAACCATGACAGAGGATATAGCGCGCCGGAATAGATCGTCGCGAACAGCAGCGGGGCCGACAATATATAAGGATTCAAAAAGGGAGGGGCCCCTTCGGCTATATTACGCCCGATGATGAGGTGCAAACTGAGTGTTCCGTCCAAATCGGCGCGGGGCATCAGCGAGTAGCCGGCCAATACGATCGGCGCCGCAAATGCGACCGGCAACAACAGCAATATTATCGTCGCGGTTCTTCGCGTAATCGGCTCTCGACTGACATTGCTTGATTGGGAGGTCGTGGAATTGTCAGGGGCGAAGGGTGTATTAACTGCTGGATTCATATTCTCCTGTATTCGTAGTCGGGGCAATCTCCGATGATTTCAACATCAATAATAGATGCGTCGCTGATCATCATTTCGGCCGCCCGGAGGTTTCGGATAGAAAAATGGCGTCTCTTGTTTTTCTGTCTCACATTTGTCCGTCAGGCGGCAAAAGCAGCGATCAGCGTCATTGATATCGATCAAAGCCATTAATGAGGAGGCACATCCTAAACGTAAAGGCGCGAGGGCGCAAAGTATATTTCCAGACTCCCTTCGTAGACCTTCTTCATCTCATCGCCACAGCCGGCGGAAGAAATTAATAATGTGGAACGCGTCGACGTATTTGAACGGCGTTTGTCCGATGGTGTAATGGCCGCAGGGTAGGAACACTTTCCGCGCGGGCACCTTGTGGCGGTCGCAGTCGTCGAAGAATATCTGCGCCAGATCGGGTAGAAAAGACAGGTCGTATTTCGTCGAGATGAACAAAACGGGGCGACGTTCGCGGGCCAGTCTGGCGGCGTGGGCGCTCGGGCTGATCGTTTTCCAAACCTCGCGAACCTCCTCGGCCGTCAATTCGGTCTCCAGAATTCTTCTGATATGTGACGTGGTAATCGCCCGCCAGACAACGTCGCCGAACCAACTCGAAACCATATTAAAGACGCCCGCTTCCAGCCGCTCGTCGTGAATGAAGGCGAGCCACGACACACATGAGCCGATGCTCGTCCCGATCACTCCCACGCGTTTGTAGCCCTGAAAGAATAGCCAGTCGGCTGCGCGGCGGATGTCGAGAACGGCTTGCCTGACGGATTGGATCGTGCGTCCGATGTTGGCGCTGACCAGGAAATCGGCCCGCGTGAAGCCGTCGAGCGTCCGCTGGTCGTGGAAGGGCAGACTCAACCGCAGCGCCGAGACCCCGAGGCGGTTCAGACCGCGGCAGAGCGCCACGTGCGAATCTTCCTTCGCGTTCCACTGGGGCGAAACGATCACCGCGCAGTCGCCTTTGGCGGCCGGGAAGAATCTGGCGTACGCCAGGTTGTTCTTTTCATAAGGCGTGATTACCGCGCTCGGAAATTTCAGCAAGTGAAAGCCGGATTCGGATGCCGAAGATTCGAAATCGGATTGGTGGCTGGGCGCCGGCGCGTAAAAGTCGTCGCTGCGAGCGAGCGTCTCCTCATTGAACTCCTTGATGAATTGGCGCGCGTTATGAGGACCGTGAGTCGAGTCATAGGCGGCGTCAAGAAATTCCAGCCCCCACTCGAAAGGGTGAGAGACGCGCGCGCCGTCGTCGCGGGCATGTAACCTTCGCTCAAAGTAATGCATCAATGGGCGCAGCATGAATCTTTCGGTTGACTAGGGCTTCATTACAGGCCGCGCATATTAAGCGACAGTGCGGCAGCGGGCAAGCGCATATCCGTATTTCAAATACCTTAAAGTATGAAATATGGATATGGACTATAAATTGCGTCTTTATTCCATCGGGGGATTGTAGCGTTTGCAATACACTCAGCTCCGCGAGGCATTATGCGGATTCCTTCATTAAAACAGTTGGCGCCTTATGGCGTGGCGGTCCTGAGTGTCGCGCTCGCCACAGTAGCGCATCTGAAGCTTGATCCGCTACTGGGCGAGGGCGCGCCGCTGTTGATTTTCGCCATCGCGGTGACGCTGACCGCGTGGTTCGGAGGGGTCTGGCCGGGTATATTGGCGATCATCCTATCGCTACTGTCCGTCGATTACTTCTTCTTCGGTTCGAAATATTCTCTATTCGATTACGATAGCCGATTAGATCAAATCCGAGCCGTTTCCTTCGTAATATTCGGGATAATCTCCACCCTGATCTTTGCGCGGCTCAGGGAGAGCCTCAAAACCGAGAAGCGGGTCAGGGAGCGCTTCCGGTTATTGGTTGAAGGCGTCAAGGATTACGCAATCTTTATGCTCGACGCGCAGGGGCGTGTGGTCAGTTGGAACCCCGGCGCCGAGCGTATCAAAGGGTATCGGGCGAACGAGATCATTGGACGCGATTTCTCGGTCTTCTACACGACGGAAGACATCGAAGGCGGCAAGCCACAACGCGTTCTTGAGATCGCGGCGGCCGAGGGGCGTTACGAGGAGAGCGCCTGGCAGGTCCGCAGGGACGGTTCGCGTTTCTGGGCGAGCGGGGTCATCGCCGCGACGTATGACGAAAGGGACAGGCTGCAAGGTTTCACGATAATTACGCGCGACGTCACTGAGCGCAAGATGATAGAGGAGAAGGCCCGTTTCTTCGCCGACCTTAATCAGTCGCTGCAGCCGCTGGCCAACCCGGAAGATATCATGGCCGCCGCCGCCCGGATGCTGGGCGAATATCTGGACGTGGACCGTTGCGCCTATGCCGAGATCGAGGCGAACGAAAAGTATTTGTATATTACGAGCGATTACGCCCGCGGCGAAACCCCTAGCGTCGTGGGCCGGTTCAGCGCGGACGATTTGGGGGTCGAGGTGTTGCGGATGATGCGCGCAAATCGTCCCTTCGTGGCCAATGACGTCGAGGCCGCGGCGTTGGCCGGAAGAGACCTCTCGGCGTACCGGGAGGCGGGGGTACGGTCTATAATTTGCGCGCCGCTCAGCAAAAACGGGCATTATGTGGCGAGGATGGCCATCAGTCAGAAGACGCCGCGCCATTGGGAGCCTTGGGAAGTCGAGGTCGTAAAGAAAGTAGCCAACCGGTGCTGGGAGTCGGTCCAACGGGCCAGGGCGGAGAGGGGTCTTAGGGAGAGCGAGGAGCGTTACCGCGCTTTCATCGTGAACAGTTCGGAAGCGATCTGGCGCTTCGAACTTGAGCATCCGATTCCGGTTAACCTGCCCGAAGACGAGCAAATCGAGATGCTCTTCAAATACGCTTACCTCGCCGAATGCAATGACGCGATGGCGCGGATGTACGGCTACGAGACCGCTGATCAGATCGTGGGCGCGCGGATCGGCGATCTGGTCCTCAGGTCGGATCCGCGGAACATCGTCAGTCTTCGCGCCTTCAGGCGCTCCGGCTACAACCTGACGGACTCCGAATCGCATGAGATCGATCGGGACGGGAACACGAAATATTTCCTGAACAACTTAACCGGCATCGTGGAGAACGGGGCCGTGGTCCGCGCCTGGGGGACACAGCGCGACATCACCGAGAGGAAGCGGGCCGAACAGGCGCTGTGCGAGAGCGAGGAGAGGTTGCGCCGAATTTCCGAAGCCACTCAGGATTCGATCTGGGAGATCGATCTGAAAACAAAACGGTTATGGTGGAACGAGCGCGCCAGGCCGTTGTTCGGGAGCCGCCCTGGAGATCTGCAACCCGGTCTGGAGGACTGGTATGACCGCATTCATCCAGAAGACGTGGGGCGAGTCAAGGCTCGTTTTGAAAAGTTCTTGCGGAATGACGACCGCAACTGGTTCGACGAATACAGATTCCGCTGCGCCGACGGCTCCTATGCTTACATTCTCGACCAGGCCCAGAAGTTTTATGACGAGAGCGGAACGCCGATTCTGATAGCCGGCGCGATGAGTGACATCACCACCCGCGTCCAGGCCGAAGAGGCGTTGCGCGCGAGCGAAGAGCGGTACCGGCTGCTCACCGAGATCTTGCCTGACGGCGTGGTGATCGCCGGCGACGACGGAACGATCCATCTGGCCAACCAGTCGATGCAGTTTATGCTCGGCGTCGCGCCAGAGCAGGTGATCGGACGGAACCTCTTCGACTTCTTTCCGTCCAGATGCGTAGATCAATACCGCGATTGTCTGACCGAACTGATGACCAGCAATATGCCGGAAGGCCAGGTCGAAATAGCGTTTCGGCGCGATGATGGCAAGATCCTACTGGCGGAGGTCAGCGCCGTGCGGTTCGACTGGAAGAATCGGCAGTTCGCGCAATTCATCATTCACGACATCAGCGGGAGAAAGCGCGCCGAGGCCGAGCGCGAGCGCCTGCACATGGAGATCGAGGCCGAACGCAACCGCCTGAGGCAGATTCTCGAACAGATGCCAATCGGCGTGGCCATTGCCGAAGCGCCTTCTGGCCGTACGATTTTCTGCAACCGCGAAGCGGAATCGCTGTGGCTCCATCCGATGCTGCTTTCTGAGGACTACGGAGGATACGCGCAATACGGCGCACTGCGCGAGGACGGCAGTCTTTATGGGGCGGAAGAGTATCCCATCGCGCGCTCTCTAATCTCAGGCGAAATGATCAAGGGCGAAGAGATGAGGTACCGGCGCGGCGACGGAACGGAGACTTTCTTCTCGGTGGATTCCGCGCCGATATACGATTCGGAAGGCCACGAGGTCTTGGCGGTCGCCACTTTCCGTGACATTACCGAGCGCAGGCAGGCTGAAGAAGCGATTCGCGAGAGCGAGGAGCGTTTCGCGAAGGCGTTTCGCACGAGTCCGGACGCTCTTGTCATTTCCCGCCTCGCTGACGGCCTCATTCTTGAAGCTAACGATAGCTTCGTCTCACTGTCCGGCTATGAACGGGACGAGGTGATCGGAAAAAGCACAATTGACCTCGGAATCTATGCTGACCCCGCGGACCGCCGGCGCATGCTGGCGATCCTGGAAGAGCAAAATTATGTCCGTGACGCTGAATTCGCGATGAGGCGAAAATCGGGCGAAGAGCGTCTGGTCTCATTGTCGGCCGAGCCGCTCGAAATTCATGGCGAGCATTGTTGGCTCACGATCGCCCGCGACATTACTGAGAGCAAGGAGGCTGAAGAAGCGCTTCGCGAGAGCGAGGAGCGTTTCGCAAAAGCGTTCCGCGCGAGTCCGGACGGCCTCCTTCTCACCCGCCAGTCCGACGGCGCCATTCTCGAGGTCAATGATAGTTGGGGGCAGATGTTCGGCTTCGCGAGCGATGAAGTGGTCGGAAAGAGCTGGACCCAGTTCGACTTCCTGGTCGATCCTGAGGAACGCCGGAGGGTAAAGGCGGTTCTGGAAGAGCAGAATTATATTCGCGACTTCGAGATGGCGGCGAAACGGAAATCGGGCGAAATGCTTCTGATCAGGATTTCGACCGAGCCGATCGAGATTCGCGGCGAGCCATGTTTTCTCACGATCATCCACGACATCACCCAGCGCAAGCGGTATGAAGAAGCGCTGCGCAAGAGCGAAGAGCAGGCGCGTCGCCAGTTGTCCTACGTCGAGGCGATCTACGCCACGGCCCCCGTCGGGTTGTGCTTCGTGGACACCGATCTGACATACCTCAGCATGAACGAGCGCATGGCGGAGATCGACGGCAGATCGGTGGAAGAGCACATGGGACGCACGGTGCGCGAGATTATGCCGGAGGTGGCTGACGCGGTCGAGCCGGTCTTGCGCAAAGTGATCGAGACCGGCGAGCCGGTTATGAATCTCGAACGGAGCACAGCGACGGCGCTTGATCCAGGCGTCGTCCGCCATTTCATCGCCAGCTACTACCCGATCAAGAACGGCGGCGGGCGGGTGCTCGGCGTCAATGTAGTCGTGATGGAGATCACCGAGCGCAAGAAGATTGAAGAGGAGCTCGAACGTTTGTTGCGCCAGGAGAAATCTGCGCGCGAGGAGTCCGAAGCGGCGAACCGGATGAAAGATGAATTCCTGGCCACCGTCTCGCACGAACTACGCACGCCGCTCACTTCGATCCTGGGCTGGGCGCGCATGCTCACCGGCGGCGGGCTGACCAAGTCGCAAGCGCGCCACGCGTTGGATGTGATAGCGCAAAGCGCGCAATCGCAGAACCGGTTGATCGAGGACATCCTCGACACCTCGCGGATAATCACCGGCCGCCTCAAGCTCGACGCCCACCCGGTCGTCATCGAGCGCATCTTTCATGCCGCCGTCGACGTCGTCAGGCCCAGCGCCGAGGCGAAAGGTATCGCCTTGAACGAGGTTGTCGACGCTCCGGACGGCGTGGTCTTCGGCGACGCCAACCGTTTGCAACAGGCCCTCTGGAATTTGCTCTCGAACGCCGTCAAGTTCACGAAAGAGGGCGGGCGCATCGAAGCGCGCCTGTGGCGCGCCGAAGAACAGGTCGAGATTGCAGTCAAAGATACCGGCATAGGCATCGAGCCCAGATTTCTGCCTCACGTCTTCGATCGATTCCGCCAAGCCGACGCGTCCTCCACGCGCGAATATGGCGGCCTGGGCATCGGCCTGTCCATCGTGCGACACATCATCGAGATGCATGGCGGCGGCGTCTCGGCTTCGAGCCCCGGCAAAGGTCGGGGGGCGACGTTCATGATCAGACTGCCGCTGATTTCTCCTCTGCTACAGGCGCGACCGGAAGGCCCGCGCGCTGAAGCGCCGCCGCCGACGCCCGTGGAGCGAAAGTCTTCGGAAAACAGTCACAGGCTGAACGGTGTGCGCGTGCTGTTGGTCGAAGACAATCCGGACACCCTCGACATGCTCAAATTCATTTTTGACGAGTCCGGCGCCGAAGTGATTGCTGCGATCTCGGTGGACGAGGCCCTGGACGCGTTGGAGCGCTTCAGGCCCGACGCGCTGGTCTCGGACATCGCGATGCCGGACCGGGACGGATACGACCTGATAAGTGAGATCCGCTCGCGCGAGCCCGAGCGGGGAGGCAAGATACCCGCCGTCGCGGTCACCGCTTATGCCAGGGCCGAAGACCGAGTGAGGGTTCTGGCCGCCGGCTTCCAGATGCACATCGCCAAACCGATCGACCCCGACGAATTGATCGCCGTGGTGGCGAGCCTGACGGGGCATATTCATTACTGAGAGATGTCAGATGTCAGATGTCAGGTGTCAGGTGTCAGGTGTCAGGTTTCAGGCGTCAGGTTTTAGGTTTCAGGCGCCATATCAGATTTGTCAATTGCCATTGCCTGAGTCGATCTTTTCCAATGGCGAATGACGAATGAAACCTGAAACCTGAAACCTCACACCTGTCACCTGACACTTGTCTTCACCTTCGATTGCCAGCCCCTTTCGATCAAGCTTCTGACCGCGACCACCAGCTCGACAGGCTCCACCGGTTTGGCGATGTGCATCTGGAAGCCGGCGTAGAGCGCGCGCGTGCGGTCTTCGACGCGGCCGAAGGCCGACAGCGCAATGGCGGGCAACACGCCGTCGTGCGACTTTTCCCATTCGCGCAGCTTATGGATCAGGCTGAAACCGTCTTCGCCGGGCATTGCAAGGTCGCAGACGAGCACATCGGGGCGGCGCTCCGCTGTCAACAGATCATTCGCTTCTCCAGCCGAAGCGAACGCCGTCACTCGCGCCCCGTGTGATTCCAATACCGAAGTGATTAACTCGCGCGCGTTGGCCTCGTCGTCCACGATGGCAGCCCAGACGCCCTCCAGCGACCTGATCCTGGCCTCGGCCAGCGGCTTGCGTTCGATTTCGGCGGTATAGATGGCGCGAACGGGCAGCTTGATGATGAAGGTCGCGCCTTTCCCTTCGCCATCGCTTTCGGCAGTAACGCCGCCGCCGTGCATTTCGACCAGTTGTCGCACGAGCGACAATCCTAGGCCGAGGCCGCCTTTGCGGCGGGCGGCGGAGGCGTCGGCCTGGCGATAACGTTCGAAGAGGTAGGGCATAAATTCCGGGCTGATCCCGCAACCTGTGTCCTGAACGCTGATTTGAATGTAAGGATCGACACGCCCCAACCTCACCTCGACGCGCCCGCCTTCCTTCGTGAATTTGACGGCGTTCGAGAGTAGATTCCAGACCACCTGCTGCAAGCGGTCGGGGTCGCCCGTAATCTGATCGGCTTCACGGTCGAGTATGGCTTCAAGCGCGATGCTCTTGGCGTCGGCCGCCGGGCGCACCACGTCCATTGTTTTCTCGATCAGCGGCGCCAGGTTGACCGGCTGGACTTCGAGTTTCAGCTTGCCTCTGACGATGCGCGCCGTGTCCATAAGGTCGTCGATCAGTTGCGATTGCATCCGCGCGCTGCGTTCGATGATCTCGGTGGCGCGCTGGTAGAGTTCCTCGTCGGGCCGCCCCTGGCGCAAAATGCGCGTCCAGCCGAGAATGGCGTTGAGCGGGGACCGCAGCTCATGCGAGATCAGGGCGATAAACTCGTCTTTCAGGCGGCTGGCGTCTTCAGATTCGCTCCGCGCCATCCGTTCGCGCTCCAGATCCTCGCGTTCTTCCTCGGCCCGCTTGCCCCTGGCGACATCCTCCATGGCGCCGCGCGCCACTTTGACATAGCCGATCAAATCCCCTTTTTCATCTTTCAGCGAATTGATCAGGCCGAAAATCCAGAGGCGGGAGCCGTCTTTCCGCAGATGCCAGCGATTCTCACCCGTTCGCCCGTTGCTTCTGACATTCTCGAGCTCGCGCTCCGGCGCGCCCTGGCTGCGATCTTCGGGCGTGAAGAGGATCGCGAAACTCTCGCCGACTATCTCTTCTTCCCTGTAACCGAAGACCTCCTCCGCGCCTTTATTCCAACTCAGGATGCGTCCCCCAGGGTCGATCGCGAAGATCGAGTAATCGGACACACTCTCGACCATAAGGCGGAAAAGATTTTCGCCGTCCCGCTTCCAATCTTCTTCTCTTCCTCTCTCTTCGCCGTTGTTCATCGCCTGGCCTCGAGATATTTGGTTTGACGCAAGTGGAGAAGCTGGCGCCACAATCGGAGAGCGGCTCAGAGTAGGTTATGAATAGGTTGCTGTGGAGGAGTACCAGGCCATTGTAACAGCTTAGACTCCGACCTGTCAGGGTGATTGAAGTTAAATCGAAGAGGTACGCCATTTGCTCTTTCTGATTGCTTAATATTTTCGGCTTAACCGCTCGGCTCTTGGAAGAATCATTGAGGCCTTTACGCCTCGACGCGTCGGCGAGAAAGAGATTCTTCAAAGCCTTGCGGTTTTATAGTGGTTTTTCCTGTCGGCGCGCGAAGACCGCCTTGATCATCTCCTTGAGGTGAAATAGAGGCTCTGGCGCCGCCTTTTGCCGGGTGCGACAAAAATGTTATCTTTGCCACTTATTCGCACAAATTTGTAGTTTTTGGACTTTGAAAAATATACTTGGTTCGACAGCCGGGATTCTTAAATGGAGTTTTAGATGAATTATGGTAGATGATGTAGCGAAAATAAAAAGCAGAAGATTGACGGCGTTGCTGGAGGTCAGTCAGGCTTTGGGTTCGACGCTCGACACCAGGGCCGCCGTCGAAAAGGTTCTGGAGATACTGGATCGAGAGCTGGGGATGAAGCGTGGGGCGATCGCGTTGCTCGAAGGCGAGGGCGATCTGAAGATTCAATACGCCTACGGGTTGAGCGAGGGCGAACGCCAGCGCGGCCGTTACAAGGTCGATGAAGGCGTTACGGGCAAAGTGGTGGCGAGCGGGAGACCCATCATAGTGCCGCAGGTGAGCAAGGAGCCGCTGTTTTTGTACCGCACGCGCAAACGCTCGCCCGATACGGAAGAGTCGTTCATCTGCGTGCCGATCAAAGACCGGCGCAAGACCGTCGGGGCGCTTTCGATCACCTACCCATACAAACAGAATCGCAATTACGAAGATTCGGTGCAATTGCTGACCATCGTCACTTCGATGATCGCGCAGAGCCTGAGGCTCGGGCAGTTGGTCGAACAGGAGCGCGCGCAGTTGCAGGGCGAAAACGCCCTGCTCAAGCGCGAGTTGCAGCAGAAATACGATTTCAGAAACATCGTCGGGACGAGCAAAGAGATGCGCGACGTCTACGAGCAGATCGCGCAGGTCGCCCCCTCGGGCGCCACCGTGCTGATCCGCGGCGAATCTGGCACTGGCAAGGAGCTCGTCGCCCACGCCATCCACTACAACAGTCCGCGCTCGTCGAAGCCTTTCGTCAAAGTCAACTGCGCGGCGCTTCCCGAGTCCCTGATCGAATCGGAGTTGTTCGGCCACGAGAAGGGCGCCTTCACCGGCGCCGTGGCTCGCAAGCGGGGCCGCTTCGAACTGGCCGAGGGCGGTACGCTCTTCCTGGACGAGATCGGCGACCTGTCGCCGGCCATGCAGGTCAAGCTGCTGCGCGCGCTGCAGGAGCGCGAATTCGAGCGCGTAGGCGGGACCGAGACGATCAAGGTCAACGTGCGCCTGATCACGGCGACCAACGTCGACCTGGAACAGGCGGTCTCCGACGGGCGCTTCCGCTCGGATTTGTATTACCGGTTGAACGTCTTTTCGATCTATCTGCCGCCGCTCCGCGAGCGCAAGACCGACATTCTCCTGCTGGCCGACCATTTCCTGGAAAAATACGGCAGACAGAACGGCAAACGGATCAAGCGAATCTCCACGCCGGCCATAGACATGCTGATGACCTATCACTGGCCGGGCAACGTGCGCGAGCTCGAGAACGTAGTCGAGCGCGCGACGCTGGTTTGCGAGGGCAACGTCATTCACGGCTACAATCTGCCGCCGACGCTGCAAACCGCCGAAGGTTCCGGCACCGTGACAAAGATGAGTTTGGATCAGGCCGTCAACGCCTTCGAGAAGGATTTGATTCAGGACGCGCTGAAGACTGCGCGGGGCAATCGCGCGCGCGCCGCCCGATTGCTCGACACGACCGAAAGGATCCTCGGCTACAAAGTGAAAAAATACGAAATCGATTGTCGTCGTTTTCGGGGCTGATTTTCCTGGGGGCGGCGGCGCCAGGAAGGAAACCGACAATCTTGTTCGGTAATCCGCCGCGAGCTACATTTTTGTAGGCGCTCGACGCGTCGCCCGGCGGCGCGTCGAATGACTCTTATCTCTTGTTTTCGTTGTCGTTACTGCCACTTAGTGAGCGGCCCGCCGGACCGCCCGTGACTGGCAAGGGACTTGCTACAAAATTGGCTTGAAGTTCGGGCCGACCCCTTAGTGAAAGACCGTCGCCGATTCAAATGCCGCCACAATATGCGTAGAGACGAAGAACAGGCTGAGAGCAATTACGGCCATTTGATGGCCTGTCTGATGCGCGAGCGTGATCGCTTCGCGGCGGAGTCTGATTTTCATGCTTTCGCCCTCGAATCAGTTCGTCGCTTCATCGCCGATTTACGATCGCTCGATATCGAGTTGACGATGAGGCCGAGATATTTGAACGCCCCGCCGTATCATTCGAGTGATGTCGAATGAACGAGCGGGCGGCGCCTTTTCTGTCATCGCTTAGATGCGAATAAGAGTTTCTATCTTAATTCCAATAATTTCATTTCAGGCCCGGGCCGCAGCCTGTCGCCTGATAAGGAGGCAATGAATGACCCCAAAAGACGTAATTAAGTTCGCCAAAGAGAAGGGTGTTCAGATCGTGGACCTGCGGTTCGTGGACCTGCCGGGAACCTGGCAACATTTCTCGATCACGGCCGACGAACTGAGTGAAGACCTGTTCGCCGAAGGCATCGGCTTCGACGGATCCTCGATCCGCGGGTTCCAAACGATCAACGAATCGGACATGCTGCTTTTCCCGGATCCGACAACGGCGCAGTTGGACCCGTTCACCGAACATCAGACGCTGGTCCTGATCTGCGACGTGAAAGACCCGGTGACCGGCGGCAATTACTCCCGCGACCCGCGCTACGTGGCCAGGAAGGCCGAAGAGTACGTCAAGAAGATCGGCCTCGCCGACACCGTTTACATCGGCCCGGAGCTGGAATTCTTCATCCTCGACAACGTCAGCTTCGATCAGGGCTACAACTTCGGTTTTTACTACCTCGACTCGGAGGCGGCCTTCTGGAATTCGGGCCGTGAGGGAACGCCGGATCGCCCGAACCTGGGCCATCGCCCGCGCTACAAGCAGGGCTATTTCCCGGTCCCACCTGATGACCATACCCAGGACATCCGCTCCGCGATGGTATTGGCCCTCGAAAGCGTCGGGGTCAAGATCGAAGTCCATCACCACGAAGTGGCCTCGGGGGGCCAGACCGAAATCGACATGCGCTTCGACACGCTGACCAAAATGGCCGACAAGGTGTTTTGGTACAAGTACGTCACCAAAAATGTCGCGCGCAAATACGGCAAGACCGTCACCTTCATGCCCAAACCGATTTTCCAGGACAACGGCTCGGGCATGCACACGCACCAATCGCTTTGGAAGGAAGGGAAAAACCTCTTCTATGAGAAGGGCGGCTACGCCGACCTCTCGCAGACCTGCCTCTATTACATCGGCGGCATCTTGAAGCACGCGCCGGCGCTTTGCGCGCTGATCGCGCCGACGACCAATTCGTATCGCCGCCTGGTGCCGGGCTACGAGGCGCCGATCAATCTGGCCTACAGCCAGCGCAATCGTTCGGCGGCGGTGCGCATCCCGATGTACTCGAAGTCTGAAAAGGCCAAGCGCATCGAGTTCCGCACTCCCGATCCGACCTGCAACCCCTATCTATCGTTCGCCGCGTGCGTGATGGCGGGACTCGACGGCGTCGCCAACAAGATCGACCCCGGCAAGCCTTTCGACAAAGACCTCTACGAGCTGCCGCCCGAAGAGGCCGCCGAGATCAAACAACTCCCGGGCTCGCTCGACGTGGTGCTCGACGCGCTGGAGGCCGACCACTCCTTCCTGCTTAAGGGTGACGTCTTCACGCCCGACCTGATCGAGACCTGGATCGAATACAAGCGGAAGAACGAAGTGGACCCGATCCGGCTGCGCCCGCATCCGTGGGAGTTCGCGCTCTACTTCAACATCTAAACCCGATGCGGACCGACGATAAAACAGCGCGCGGGCGAGAACCACTGGTTTTCGCCCGCTCGCTGTTTTTATCGCAATAAACGCATCAATAGCATATCGATTGAGAGAAACGGTTGGCCCCCG
>DATCXQ010000016.1:0-16741 GCA_036565725.1 Blastocatellia bacterium | reverse complement strand
GCGTAGGGGCAGACCTATGTGTCTGCCCCGGTCTGGCAATTGCGCCGCTGCGGGGCAGACACATAGGTCTGCCCCTACGCTATCCACTTCTTGGTGTGCCCGGCATATAGATGGTTTGCGCTGCGGGCGCCGAATCATTTGCACAAACGGCTAAACACTTTCGCGGTTCGAAAATTTTTGACCTTTCTAAAACAATGGCAGTTCGCCGTGGCGTTGGCGTTGACCTTTTACTGCTTTCCCGTAAACTGAACCGTTACAGGCCAAAACCGATCAGGAGACCAACGTGCAGGAACAATCATTGAAGAAGATCAGCAGGGCGCTCATCAGCGTCTCGGACAAGCGGGGATTGGTCGAATTTGCGCGGAGGCTCGCCGGACGCGGCGTCGAGATCATTTCGACCGGCGGCACCGCGAAGCTGTTGCGCGAGAACGGAATTGAGGCGCGCGACGTTTCGGACATCACGGGCTTTCCAGAAATGCTCGACGGCCGCGTCAAGACTCTGCACCCGAAAGTTCACGGCGGCATCCTCGGCGTCCGCTCGAACCAGGAGCATAGCGCGAAGATGCGCGAACACGGCATAGAGCCGATTGACCTGGTCGTAGTCAACCTCTATCCGTTCCGCCAGACGATTCAAAAGCCCGACGTGACGATGGAGGAGGCGATCGAAAACATTGACATCGGCGGCCCGGCGATGATCCGCTCGGCGGCCAAGAATCACAACGACGTCGCCGTGGTCGTCGATCCCGATGATTACCCGACGGTCGCCGATGAACTCGATCGGCACGGCGGCCGATTGACGCTCGATCTCCGCCACGGGCTCGCCGTCAGGGCCTTTAAACACACCGCCGATTACGACAGAGAGATCGCCCGGTTCCTGGCGTCGAAGGAAACGACACAGACCGACCTTATGGGACTGCCCGACGCGATCGAGATCAATCTGCGCAAAATTACAGGGCTGCGCTACGGCGAGAATCCGCACCAGCGCGCCGCGTTATATAAAATCGCCGGCTCAACGGAGCGCGGCGTCGCGACGGCCGAACAACTGCAGGGCAAGGGGCTTTCGTACAACAACCTGATCGACAGCGACGCAGCGTGGGAGTTGATCGCGGAGCTTCACCACATGCATCTGACCGACGCGCGGGCCAGCGGCGCAATCGAGCCGCACGACCTTCCCCATGCCTGCGCGATTATCAAACACACCAACCCCTGCGGCGTGGGCGTCGCTTCGACTCCGGCGGAGGCCTTCGCCCGGGCCAAGGCCACAGACCCTGTCTCGGCCTTCGGCGGCATTATCGCTTTCTCGGGATCGGTGGACGAGGCGGCCGCGGGGGAGATCGCCGAGATGTTCGCCGAAGTGATCATCGCGCCCGATTTCACCGAAGGCGCCAAGCAAGTCTTGTCGGCAAAGAAGAACCTGCGCGTCTTGAAAATGGGGGCGCCCGTAGCGGATCGCGGACCAAGGGCGGCTGATTTCGAGATAAGAAGGATCAGCGGCGGCGCGCTGGTTCAGGACCGCGACGCCGCGCTGCTTGACGAAGAGAATTTCAAGATCGTCAGCGACCGCAAGCCGACACAATCGGAACTGCGCGCGCTGCGCTTCGCGTGGGCCGTCTGCAAGCACGTCAAATCCAACGCGATCGTCTACGCCGCCGAAAATCAGTTAATCGGCGTGGGCGCGGGCCAGATGTCGCGCGTGGACTCAGTCAGGATCGGCGCAATGAAAGCGCAACTGCCGCTAGCAGGCTGCGTCCTGGCCTCAGACGCCTTCTTCCCTTTCCGCGACGGAGTCGATGAGGCGGCCAAACACGGGGTCACGGCCGTCATCCAACCCGGCGGTTCCGTGCGAGACAAAGAGGTGGTCGAAGCGGCGAACGAACACAACCTGGCGATGGTCTTCACCGCGATGCGCCACTTCAAACATTGAAGCGCATGCATAAATCGGATCGGCGTAGCCTTTGGGGCGCCGGCGCCCCAAAGGCTGCCGCCATTTCAGGTAGCTGACCACATCCAGCTTTAATCCGTTCAACCGATCACGGCAGGACGTGACGCGCCCCTTTTAGCCAGCCGTTCCTCACAGGCCGCCCAGTTGATGTTCGAGAAGAAGGCCTCGATGTATTTCGGGCGGTCAGCGGGCGCATAATCGCGGATGAAGGCGTGCTCCCATACGTCCATGATCAGGATCGGGCTAAAGCCCGCGACATTACCCGTCTCGTGCAGGTTAATCCAGTGATTCGACAGCCGCTCGGCGACCGGGTCCAGGTAACAGGCGGCCCATCCCACGCCACGCATCTTGCCCGTGGTCACGAAGTTCTTCTTCCAGTTCTCATAACTGCCGAAGCTCACCTCGGCCGCCTTGTAGAAAGCCGAATTCTTATCGGGGTCGCCGCTGCCGCCTTTCCTCATGTTCCCGAAATACCACTCGTGCAGAACCATCCCGTTGTATTCGAAGCCGAGCCTGCGGGTAAGTTCGGAAAAGACCGGCATCTCTTTCGCCGTGATCTCGCCCTTCGACATCTCGGCGATCTGCTCGTTGAGAAGGTTTGTGTTTGTCACGTACCCCTCGTAGAGCTTGAAGTGCATCGCCAGCGTCCCGTCAGAGATGCCGTTCAAGCCACTCAGATCGAATGTCTGCGGTTTATATACAACATTGCCCATACTCGTTTATCGCCTCCTGCGAAAAAATAGACAGGATATACAGGATTTCTCAGGATTCAACTCAATGCGCAAAATCCTGAACAATCCTGTAAATCCTGTCTATTTTCATTTTTCGTTGTTTGTGGGCGTCGCTCATTGCGACATGAACGACTCCCGAAATTTACCTGTAGTGAATTGGTGTTCCTATTGCTCGCGATGCGTGAGCAACGCAACGATGACGATTATACTCAAGATGATGACCATTCCGCCGGGCATCATTTTGAAGCCTTCCGACAGCGCCCCTTTACCGAACCTGACCAGCAGTAGCGCAGCCACGATCAATGAAATCCACCAACCGGCGGAGTAAGCGCCTTTCATCATCGCCACCGCCGCGCCCACGAGCGCTATCCCCGAAACGCCGCCCGCGATCAGTGAGGCCATACTTTGAGCCTTGACGTATCCCATCACGCCGCCAACGGCTATAAGAATTCCGTAAATCAACACAAGCCATGTGATCATAATTCGTGAACCTCGCTTGTAAGCGTAGAAGTGATTGTTACATCGAACGCCCGAATGTAGTAGAGATCACTCAAATACTCAAGCGCAAATCCCTCAGGCCTACATGCCGTCATTCTGAGCGGCGGCGGGGAGGAGTTTCGGCCTCTGTCCCATTCTTGAAACTCAAATAAGCGCATCGGCAAAATATCGCGTTTACATGCCGCCACTTACGCCCGACCACAAGATATAGTTGAGAAATGCTGTTGACAGTCTGTATCTAGTGGACTATATTCGCCCTCGCTCAAAGCCAAGAGGACAGCAAATCCGCAGTGACCCGGGCGCTTTTCGTTCGTTGTACCGTGAGCGTTCCGAGTCTCGAACAGCTCAAGTGTCGCCTGTCACGGCCCCCTGACCACCGCTGACTTGCGTCCCCACCCTGACTTTCCGGACTTCTGCCCGTCTGGCGGTTGTATCAAATCAGACATATCGATATATCAGGACCAAGGGAGACACCAAAGACACAAGGAAAGGGCCATGAGTGTAAGCAAACAAAAAGTCATTAAATTCAACGCCCCTGCGGCGCACTATTCTCCGCTGGGAATCAACGCCCAACGCGTAGTCGCAAAACGTTATTCACTCAAGGACATCAAAGGCAACCCGCTCGAGCAATGGGATGACATAGTCAAACGAGTCGTCAGCCACGTGGCCAAAGTCGAGACCAACCCGGTCCGCCGCGAAGAGTTTATGATCAATATGACGCGGCTGATGGAGACTCGCGCCTTCATTCCGAACACGCCTTGTCTGGTCAATGCGGGCAAACCAAAGTCTCAGTTAGCGGCCTGTTTCGTGATTCCAGTACCCGATTCACTCGACGGTATTATGGACCACGCCAAATTTTGCGCGCTCATACACCAGAGCGGGGGTGGAACCGGGATGACCTACGAGAGGCTGCGCCCGGCAGGCACGCCTGTCGGCGAAGGCCGTGGAATGGCTTCGGGCCCGGTCTCGTTTATGCAGATCGTCAACACGATGACCGAGACCGTCAAGCAGGGCGGCGTCCGGCGCGGCGCGAACATGGGCATTCTGTCGGTTCATCACCCCGACATCCTGCGGTTCATTCAGGCCAAGACCGATCAGAGGTCGCTGACCAATTTCAACATCTCGGTCACGGTCACCGACAAATTCCTGAAGGCCGTCGAAAACAACGAATGGTTCCAGACCGAGTTCGAAGGCCAGCCGTGGGAACGCCCGGTCTTCGATCCGCTGGCGACGAACGTCGACGGGGAACAGGGCGGCGATTACATCTACAAAGGCCAGCAGCCGCCCAGGCCGGGAATGGTTTACGCGCCCGACATCTGGGAGCGCATCATCGCCTCGACTCATCGTTGGGCTGAACCAGGAATCATCTTCATCGACAACGTGAATCGTCATAACCCGCTGCGCAACTCGATGGGCGTGAAGAAGGCGTCCAATCCTTGCGTGACCGGCGACACGTTGATCTTCACCGGCGACGGCATCTTTACCGCAAAGGAGCTGTTTGATTCACAAAATGACGTGAGCGCCGTGATTGACGGGCGCTTCGGGCACGAACAACGCACAGCTCAGGGTTCATCTGTTTTCTGGACAGGTCATAAACCCGTTTTCCGTTTGGTAACCAGAGAAGGTTACACGCTGCGCGCAACGGGCAATCATCAAATCATGACGCCGAACGGTTGGATTGAACTGCAGGACCTCAAACCTGGAGATCTTGTTCACATTCTCAATCGCAAAGGCGGATTTGGAGTTGAAGGGTCGCTCGAATTCGGACGCGTGCTTGGCTGGCTCGTTGGTGATGGCACGATGACCGGTGAGAAAGCCGTTCTGTCCTTCTTCGGCGCCGATGCGGAGATCGCAACTCAGTTCGCAAAATATGTCGCCGAATTGACCGCTCCGATCACCAAGGCGCCGCGCGCCTATACCAACGAAGCGTCGTGGATTGAAGAGCGGCGAGAGGCCCGCGTGCAATCCGAGAGGTTGTACGCGCTGGCGCTACAATCAGGTCTCGGCGCAGGCGAAGCCAAATTAAAAGTCCCTACATCGGTACTGCGCGGCAGCGAGGAGATGCAACGAGGATTTCTACAGGCGCTTTTTTCTTCCGACGGCACAGTCCATATTGACGCCCAAAAGGGGAATCACATTCGCCTGACTTCGATTTCAGAGCGGTTGTTGCGCGAAACCCAACAACTGTTGCTCAACTTCGGCGTCGCTTCTACGCTCTATCTGAACCGACACGCCGCAGGACCTACGATTCTGCCTGACGGTAAAGGCGGCTCGAAGGAGTACTACAGCCAGGCGCGCCATGAGTTGCATTTCTCAAAGGTCAACATAGAAACTTTCGCTCGCGAAATTGGTTTCCTGACTTCCACGAAGCAGGAGAAGCTCGAAACCATTCTCGCCAGCCGCAAGCGAACTCCCAATCAGGAAAACTTCACCGCCATAGTTGAAACGGTGACGCCTGACGGGGCCGAAGAAGTATTCGACCTGACCGAACCGCTGACGCATTCGTTCATCGCGAACGGCGTTGTCGTCCACAATTGCGCTGAGCAAATGCTGCATGACTACAACGCCTGCAATCTCGGCTCGATTGACGTGGCGAAGTATTACAACGAGAAGACCGACGACATCGACTGGGATCGGTTCTCCGAGGACATCTACTGGAGCGTGCGCTTCCTCGACAACGTGATCGATTCCTGCGACTGGCCTCTGCCGCAGATTCAAGACACGGTGCAACGCACGCGCCCCGTGGGACTTGGCATTATGGGCTTCGCCGACCTCTGTTTGAATAAGCGCATCTCTTACGGCGGCGAAGAGGCGGCCGCATTCGCCGACATGATGATGGACTTCTTCCGCAAAGAGTCGTGGCGGGCGTCACTCGCGCTCGGCGCCGAGAAAGGCGCGATGCCGGAATTCGAGCCGAACCGTGAATTGTATGAAGACCTGATCTACAAAGAGGTCGGACTCGAACGCTCGGTCCCGCTCACTCCACGCAATTACGAAGTGACAACGGTAGCGCCTACCGGAACCATATCGCTCGTCGCCGAGACCAGTTCGGGCTGCGAGCCTAACTTCTCTTACGCATACGTGCGACGCGACACGCTGGGAACCCGCACATACGCGCACCCGATCGCGGCCAAGGCGCTCGGGATAGAGCTCGATAACACCGACTCCGCCTCAATCGAACGCGCGGCCAGTTTCATAGTCGAGAACCGCGACAAGCTGCCCGAGTACTTCGTTGACGCGCACACGCTGATGCCGGACGATCACCTCCGCATCCTCAAAGCGTTTCAGGATCACGTCGACAACAGCATCAGCAAAACTGTGAACGCGCCGTCGACTTATTCGATTGAAGACACTGACCGAGTGCATCGGCTGGCGTGGAAGATGGGTGTTAAGGCCGTCAGTTATTACCGCGACGGCTCGCGCGACAATCAGGTGCTGACGGCCGTCGGCGCCGGGCAGAAGGCCGAACAGAAGCCCGAAGCCCAGTTCCCGGCGATTGCCGCCGTTCCTCCGACGGTTCAGCCAGCCAAGGTCGAGCCTTCGGGCAAGATCGAGCGCCCGCGCGAGTTGACCGGTTCGACGTGGCAGATTTCGTTCGATCACCAGAACCTCTACGTCACGGTCAATCACGACGGGGTCCGCGTGCTCGAAGTCTTCGCCACCGGCGCCGGGCTTTCAGTCTCCGTGGGACTGCTCGCGTCGAAGATGCTGCGCGGGGGCTTCGAACCCGAACAGGTCGCCGCCAGCCTCAACAAGGTCATCGGCAACCATTCGGTCTGGTTCAACGAGCGGCTCTGCACGTCGCCGGAGCAAGTCGTAGCCGAATGCATCATGCTCACCAAGCGCCGCTTGATGAACCTCCCCGATTCCGCGCGCGCCACGGCCAAACAAGCGACGGCTCAAGCCGAACAGCGTCAGGCCGCGCCGCAACCGGCGGCGACCGGAGTTCCCAACACGGTCGCGCCAAACACGGTCGCGCCAAACACGGTCGTGATTGACTCGAGGAAGGTAATCACCACCTGCCCGGAGTGCAGCAGCAAGCAGATCGAGTACGCGGGCGGGTGCTACACCTGCCGCGATTGCGGGTTCTCGAAGTGCGTGTAAGGGAGTAGACTTTTCTCAACACGAATGGTCGAAGGGTCAAAGGGCCAAAGAAAAAACCAGACAGGTCTTTGGTCCTTTGACCCTTCGACCATTTGTGTTGAAAACTGTTATCTATGTCGAGCACAAGAGACATCTCCGCGATTATGCGGAAGGTTCGCGCGAGCGACACGACCCCGGAGATGAAGTTTCGAAAGGCGCTCTGGGCCGAGGGGCTGCGCTACAAGCCCAATTCGGCGAATTTGCCCGGCAAGCCCGACGTCGTTCTGGCGGCGCATAAGACGATCATCTTCATTGACGGCGATTTCTGGCACGGCGGCCAGTGGCGGAAACGGAAACTCTCGGCGCTCGAAGACCAATTCGAGCGGACGAAGTCGAGGGATTACTGGCTCAAAAAAATTCGCCGCAACATGCGCCGCGATTGCGCCGTCACCGCCGAACTCCTGTCACAAGGCTGGACGGTGATTCGATTCTGGGAGAGCGACATCCGCAAGGATCTGGAAGGATGCGTTGAAACGACCTTGAGAGTTTTGAGCGGCAAAATCAAACCGGACGTCATGTCCGTGGCGCCGCAGAAGACCTTCGCGGAATTCTTCGCCGGGATAGGCCTGGTCAGAATGGGATTGGAGCGGCAGGGTTGGTCTGTCGCTTTTGCGAACGACGTGGACGAACGGAAGCGCGAGATGTACGACGCGCATTTCGGCGATGCGGACGAGCATTTCAAGCTCGGCGACATCCACGACCTTTCGGCGAAAGACGTTCCGACGGTGACTCTGGCGACGGCTTCATTCCCCTGCAACGACCTCAGCCTGGCCGGCTCGCGCAACGGGCTTCGCGGCGAACAGTCGTCGGCCTTCTGGGGCTTCGTCAGAATACTCGACGAGATGAAGAAGCGCCGCCCGCCCGTGGTGTTGATCGAAAATGTCACCGGCTTTCTGACCTCGCGCGGCGGCGACGATTTTAAAGAGGCGCTGCTGGCGCTGAACGGACTCGGCTACTCCGTCGACGCGTTCATTCTGGACGCGGCGCGCTTCACTCCGCAGAGCAGGCAGCGACTGTTCGTCGTGGGCGTGTTGCGGGAAAAATCTTCGCCGGAACCGCTACTTCTCGACGGCGATGAATTGAGGCCGGCGGCGCTGGCGCAATTCATCTCGAGGCGCCCCGAAATCAATTGGGACATACGCGCTCTGCCCGCGCCGCCTGAGACCACGATCAGGCTGGAAGAGATTCTCGAAGACCTGCCCGACGACGCGCCCGAATGGTGGAGCGCCGAGCGCGCCGAGTACCTGTTGAATCAAATGAGTCCTCGACACCGCGAGACGGCGGAGCGGATGATAGCCGGCTCGAAGTGGCGCTACGGCGCGGTCTTTCGCCGCGTCAGACAGGGCAAGTCGATGGCCGAATTGAGGACCGACGGCATAGCCGGTTGTCTGCGCACGCCGCGCGGCGGCAGCGGCAGGCAAATATTGTTCAAGGCCGGCAAAGGAAAATATTCTGCGAGACTCTTCACACCGCGCGAATGCGCCCGGCTGATGGGCGCGGATGATTACAAAATCTCCGCGCCCGCAAATCAGGCGCTCTTCGGCTTTGGCGACGCTGTCTGCGTCCCCGTGATCGAATGGATCGCGGAATATTACCTGGACCCAGTCGTCAACGAACTGATCCGGGGGCGCGCCTTGCGCGCCAGGCGTTAAGCCTTTGGTTGCTTACAGTAGTTTTCATATGGATGGAGGCTGTTAGCCCCAGAGGTCACCGCAGAGCTCAGAGAAATGATTTTGTCCTCTGAGCTCTGCGGTGACCTCTGGGGCTATTCATCAGTATGAAAACCGGCATTGGGGGTTTGAAAATGGTTGAGCCACGTATCATTTCACTCATCGCCAGCGCCACGGAGATCGTTTGCGCGCTCGGCTTCGAATCGCAAATGGTAGGGCGGTCGCACGAATGCGACTTCCCCGCTTCGGTCAAACGCCTGCCCGTTTGCACCAGCCCGAAGTTCGAGGTCGAGGGGTTGAGCTACGAGATTGACGAGCGCGTTAAAGCGATCTTGCAGGAGGCGCTGAGCGTTTACCGTGTCGACGCCGATCTGCTTGAAAGCCTGCGGCCCACGCACATCGTCACCCAGTCGCAATGCGAGGTCTGCGCGGTCAGCCTCAAGGACGTCGAGCAGGCTGTGTGCCAGTTCACAAGCTCGCAACCTGTCGTCGTCTCGCTCGAACCGAACGCCCTGACCGACGTCTGGTCGGACATTCGCCGCGTGGCCGCAGCTCTGAACGCGACCGAACGCGGCGAAGAACTTGTCGCGAGGATGCGGCGGCGGATGGACGAGATCGCGGCGAAGGCGAGAACGGCGCAGTCGCGCCCGACCGTGGCCTGTGTCGAATGGATCGAGCCGCTGATGGCGGCGGGCAATTGGTCGCCGGAGTTGGTGGAGATGGCCGGCGGCGTCAACCTCTTCGGCGAGGCTGGCAAGCATTCTCCGTGGATGAGTTGGGAGGCGCTGGTCGCGGCCGACCCCGACGTGATCTTCATCTCGCCTTGCGGCTTCGACATCGCGCGCACGATGGAAGAGACGCATTTGCTGACCGGCAAACCCGAATGGCGAGAGTTGAAAGCGGCAAAAGAGGATCGCGTCTTTGTCGCCGACGGCAATCAGTATTTCAATCGCCCGGGGCCGCGCCTGGTTGAATCCTTGGAGATTCTGGCCGAACTGCTCCATCCCGAATTGTTCAATTTCGGCCACGAAGGAAAGGGCTGGGTAAGATTGGCGCGCCCCAAATCCGGTCGAGGCCTTTGCTGATGAATTGAGCGCTGAAGGAAAAATATTGAGATGTAATGTCTTTCATTGTCCATTTTACGTTTGTTATTTGAAACTGCCGGAATCGCGCGGCGCTTATGCAATGTCAAATGACGAGCGTAAAATGGATAGTGGAAAACGACCTGGGCTTTAAGGGCATTTAACGACAGGGGGCTTGACGCTCATCTCATGTTTAGCTATTTTCATTGTTCAATCATCAGAAGGGGAGTAGATCATCCTTCGCGCATAGCGAGGATCTGAATGAGTCGTCAGGACGATCGCCGCCGAAAAGGCGATCCGGCTCGTCAGCGAGGCCGCTCAAGGCCGAAAGATCAAGACCTTTTGCGGCGCCGTGATTGGCAATTCGCAAAAGGTCTTTTTATTTGGCGCGCGCGTTATGCGCGCCCGAGAGGAGAAGAAATATGGCTGGGAATCGATTGAAGACTTTGCTTCTGCTCGCCGCGCTCACCGCCCTGGTTCTTTTCATAGGACAGGCGATCGGCGGTCGTGGGGGGCTGATGATCGCCATCGTGCTGGCCGGCGGGATGAACTTCGTCAGCTACTGGTGGTCAGACAAGATCGTGCTGCGGATGTATCACGCGCAGGAGGTCACTGACGCCGAAGCGCCGGAGTTGTACGGCATCGTGCGCCAGCTCGCCCAGCGCGCCAACATCCCGATGCCGCGCGTCTACATCATTCCGGAAGAGACCCCGAACGCGTTCGCCACGGGGCGCAACCCGCAACATGCGGCGGTGGCCGCCACCGTGGGCCTGATGCGTTTGCTCGACCGGCGCGAGTTGACCGGCGTGATCGGGCATGAACTTTCTCACGTGATGAACCGCGACACGCTGATTATGACCGTCGCGGCGGCGCTTGCCGGCGCTTTGGGCTACCTCGCGCAATTCGCGTTCTTCTTCGGCGGCAGGTCCGACGATGAAGATGCTCCGAATCCGCTGGTCGCGATCTTCGGAATGATTGTCGCGATGGTCGCCGCGCCGCTGATCCAGATGGCCATCTCGCGCTCGCGCGAATACATTGCCGACGAGGCTGGGGCGCGTCTGACTGACGACCCGCTCGCGCTCGCCAGCGCGCTGCGCAAGATCGACGCCTGGAGCCAGCAGATTCCGATCCATTCCGGCAACCCCGAGACCGCGCATTTGTTCATCGTCAACCCGTTTTCGGGCGGCGGCATCACCAAACTCTTCAGCACGCACCCCTCGACCGAGGATCGCGTCGCGCGCCTGGAGACGTTGGCGAGAAGCGGAGCCCCTCAATCTGCGCGGCCCATCTTGACATAAGCGCCTCAGATGTCAGATGTCAGATGTCAGCGAAGAACAACGCAGATGTCTGACATCTGACATCTGACATCTGACATCTGACATCTGACATCTGACATCTGATCCTCCATATGCCAAACGCGCGCACGCACGACGCAATTACATACGCGATAATTCCGTTCACCTTTCTCGCGGCTGAAATTTATTGGGGCAATCATGCCACATCGGCCATCGCCACCGTCGCGATGGTCTTTTCAGGATTGATGTTCGGCCCTGACCTCGACCTCGACAGCAAGCCTTACCGCCGATGGGGGCCGCTGAAGATTTTATGGAAGCCCTATCAGGTCGCGCTGCCTCACCGCTCGGTGTTTTCGCACGGCCCGGTCCTCGGCACGATCATCCGCATAGTCTATTTTCTGATCGTCTTCTCGCTGTTCGCCGCGACCTTGCTTTACTTCAGGCATCGCTACGTCAACGTCGCGCAGACCACCTGGCTGGGGGAATTCGACGCCCTCAAGGCCGATCTGTTCACGCTCTTCAACGATACCGAGAAGCAGTATTTGTGGGGCGGCTTCGGAGGGCTGTGCGTCGGGGCTTTGTCGCACACGACGGCTGACATCGTCTGGTCGGCGATCAAGCGGCGCAGGTGATACAGGGGACGAGGCGACGGGACGAGAGGGCGAGGGATAGACGGGGTGACAAGGAGACAGAGTCAGCATAATCAAGTCTCCTTGTCGCCCTGTCGCCCCGTCGCTTTGTCGCCCTGTCGCTTTAGAAGAGCACGTCGAAGTCGAGTCTGAACCTGCGCTGGTTGTTTCCGAAGAAAGTACCGAATTGCGGGTCGGCGTTATTGCGGCGCACGTCGAGCGGGTTGAAATGATTGGTCAGGTTGAAGCTGCTCAGCGAGAAGCGGAGCGCGTATTTCGGATTGACCTGGAAATCTTTCGAGACGCGTGAGTCGAACGAGAGGAAACTCGGGTAGCGCATTGAATTGACTTCGCCGACAAAAGCCTGCGAAGAATCGATCGTCGAGAAGGGCAATCCGTTGCGGTATTCGAGGATCGGCGCGTATCGCATCTTCCACGGCAGGTTGAACAGCCCCCAGCCCAGGAAGCGGTGCGGCAGGTCGGCCGAGCCACGCGCGAACTGATCGATGCGGACTACCGGGAACGGGAAATTGCCGATGTAGGTGTTGAACTCGTTCACGTTGCTGCGCGAGCGGCTGTTGACGTAAGAGAGGAACACCTGCTGCCTGCCCTCCTGAAACAACATCTTCCCGACCATCTCGAATTGACGATAGCGCGACTTGCCTCCGCCGCCAAGGACCATCGCGTCCTGCCCCTGAACGACCTTCGGGTTGATGACGATGACGCCCGAAGAGTTACTGCTAAGGTAATTCCCGCGCAGCCGCAGCCACGGGGCGACCTTGTGTTCGGCCTCCACGTTCCAGGTCCCGCTGTAAGGGGAGAAGTTGCCGGCCTCCGAGCTTCCGCCGATGAACGCGTTTCTGCGAAGCTCGGCCCTGTCCGTGATGTTGAAGAAGCGGCGCGGGCCGTCAATCACCGAGCCGTCGGGCGCGAAGGCCGTCATCACCTGGTCGGGATACTTGTCGTAGGCGTAGACGCTAAGCGGCACGCGGTCGTAAAAGATTCCGTAGCCCGAGCGCAAGATCGTGTTCTGGCTCCCGAACGGGGTCCAGGCCAGACCGGCTCGCGGCGCGAGGCGGAAGGTTTCGGTAATGCCCTGGCGTTCGAACCTCAGCCCGTAATCCAGCGCAAGTCTCGGCGAGACGACCCAGTGATCCTGTCCAAAGAAGTGGGTCTCCAGGTCGACCAGGTCGAAGGGCTCGCCGCCCGCGAACTCGATCCGCCGCAAGAGCGTTCCCTGGTTGTCGAGGACGTTGACGGGGCGCGCGCGGAATTCGCCGCGGTTGCTCGTGCGAGAGACGATCGAGCCGAATTTCAGATTATGCTCGCCCCCGAAAAACATGGAAGCTTGCATCGGTTTGAGCGAGAGCGTCTCCATCCACTCCGCGCGGCGGGCCTCACGGTCCTGCCAACTGAAATAGTTTCCGGTGTTCGCGGTGGGAGTCAGATTCATGTCGGCGACGCCCTGCCCGAAGACGTTGACCGAGTAATTCTTGACCGCGACCGTGCTTTCGAGCAGGTTCTGGCCCAGCGTCAGGCGGTCGATCAGCGTGCCCGTGTAATCTTTGCCTTTCCAGTTCGGCGTGACAGAACGTTGGTTGAAGAAATCCAGGCCGACGAAACTGTCTTTGCGCGGCGCGAGATGGAACGTGCCGGTCAGCGTATGCGCGCCGGAAACCAGGTAATCGAGCTGCGTGAACGAATTGACCGATTCCGACTTAGTCTCCTTGTTCGGGTATGCGAGGGTTTGGACCGGGCGTTGGCGGAGCGCGTACTCAGTGCCCTGAGAAATGTACAAACGATTCTTGAGCAGCGGGCCGTTGAATACCACGCGTGGCGTCGCGTCGCGCAGCCCCCGCAGGTGGCCGTTGAGGATTCGGAATTCGGGCAGCGGGTCGTTCAGTTCGAAGTTCCATTTATCGCCGCCGCGCTTCGTTTCGACCGAGACCACGCCCGCCGTGAATCGTCCGTATTGCGCCAGGTAAGGCGTCTTGAAGACGTTGATCGTTTGCACGCTGTCTACCGGCACCGTCATCCCGAATTGGCCGGTCGCCGGGTCGGTCACGTCGGCCGAATTGACTATGAACGCGCTGCGATTTTCGCCGGACCCGGAGATTTTGATCTCGCCTTGCGGCGACCGAATCACGCCGGGGACGAGCGGGAGAGCGTCGCTGACGGTGGTCGGCTTCGAAGGAAGATTCCTGATCTGGCTGGCCTGCAATTCGGTCGCGACCGAGGCCGTCTGCTCAATCGTCACGGCGGCGGAAGCGCTGGCGCTGATGTCAACCTTGTCGCTCAGGGCGATCTTAGGCACGAGCGCGAATTTGACCTCAACTGCGCCGGCGGCTGTCAACGTCACGTCCTGTTGCTCGCGAGTCTCGAAGCCTTCTTTAGAGACCACGATCTCGTATTTGCCCGGGGCGAGGTTTGTGGCGGCCGCCTGCCCTTTTTCGTCGGTGACGGTCGCGCTGACGATCTCATTGTCGCGCTTGATCTGAACCGTGACGCCGGGAATCGGGTTGTTGGCTTCATCCTGAGTGATTATTCGGATCAGGCTTGATTGGCCTGGCTGGCTGGCCTGTTGCGCCGGCGTGATAATTGAGAATAAGAGCAGTAGAGCAGCTACTCCGGGAATCAACTTTAAGATGAGCCGATCCGGCTCCAAACTCCCTCGCATATCTTTGCACCCTCTTTATTTTGACAGCCTTTGTTCTTACATTAACTCGGGAGCAGAAACAAACTTACACTAAAAAGCGACTATTTTCTACTCCTGTTGATCTCGGGCGACATGTGTGAGGTTGAATGCGCCGTACATCTAACGTTTACGTTGGGGTTTGGGGCTTGGATTTCCCGGATTGAGTTCGGTTTCCAAATACGATTATACCTGCGAATCGGCCGGAACCGAAACCATCGTTTGACGCCAATTAGCGCTGGGGCTTGGCGGAGCCGCTAGGCGCCTCGCGTGGTTCTATCTGTTTAAGCAGTTCGCGCACTGCGGCGTCCAGTTGGCTGTCTTTACCCGTGAAACCTTCGCCGATTGGCCGTATGACCTGTATGTCGACTTGCCGCGGGTTCATCTCCATCACCGTTCCGGAGCCGTCTTGGATCTTCTGACGCGGCAGGCGGAAGCTCGATCCGTCAACCAGCGTCGTTCCCCAGGTGTAAATGATCCACCCGGCGGTCGGCTCGCCCACGACTTTACCGAGTTTCAACGCGCGATAGCCTTCGGTGAAATCCTCAGCGTCGGAGAGCGAATGTTGGTTCGTGACCAGGATGGTCGGGCGTTCGAGCGCGCGCTGGCCGAGCATCGTGCGGGCCGGGGCCGGCGGGTAGCCGCGCACGGTCATCGTCATATAGCCGCGCCGCGCGAAGACGTCAATCGCGTAGGCGTTGACGAATCCGCCGTTGTTGTTGCGGACGTCCACGACGACGCCATCGCGCGAATGATTGTCGCTGTCGAGGTCGACGTAAAGTTGCGTCAGCGAATTCGAAGACATGTCGGGCATGTGAACGTAACCGAGGCGCCCGTCGCTGATCTTCTCGACATAGGCCCTGCGCTCGTTCACCCACTGTCGATAGAGCAGTCCTTTCTCAGTCCCCTGGCTGACGGGCTGGACGACGATTTCGCGCGTCTCCGCGCCCTCGCCCGACGACGCGACCTTCAGAGCGACGCGGCGGTTGACCTTGTTCGCCAGCAGGCCATCGAGGTTGGCGCTCGCGCCGATCCGTTCATCGTCGATCGCGATCAGGTAATCGCCGGTTTTGATCTGGCCGCTTATGGCCGCCGGGCTGAGAGCAATCACCTCGATGATCCGCAAGTGGCCCCTGGTCTCGTATTCGACGCGGTCGAAACGAAGCCCCAATCGTCCGACCTGTTGAACGGGAGGAGCGCCGCTGAAAGGCCCGGCGATTCCGAGGTGCGACGCGTTCAGTTCGCCGACCATCAGGTTGATCAGACGCCTCATCTCGTCGGGCGTCCGGGCGCCCGCGATCTGCGGCCCGTAAATGGCTCGCACCGCGTCCCAATTGACGCCATGAAAATTGGAGTCGTAGAAATGATCCCGCAGGTAGGACCAGGCCTGATGGAAGACCTCCATTTTCTCCTTGGCGAAATCGACGTCAATCTCCGCCATGACGTTGAGCGCGCGCGTCTGCCTGGTGTCGAGATTGACGACGTTGATGCGACCCTGTTCGAGGTAAAAGACCTCTTTGCTGTCTGGCGCGAACTGCGCGCCGGCCTTGAAGCCGGGAGTCGAGGTGAGCTGCCGCGAGACCGCAGGCTCGCGCGACAATTCGTCTAGCGAGTAGACGTAGAGGTTCTGCTGCCCCTCGGCGCTGGCCGTCATCAAGACCCATTTGCCGTCGGGGCTGATCGCCTGAGTTCCGGCGTCGACGCCGATAGGCAGAAAGCTCAACCGCTGGCGGATGTCTTCAAAGGCGATCTCGACCGGCTTTTTCTCGTCTTTCTCCCTGTCCGGCGCCTTCTCGTCTTTTTCCCTTTCCGGCGCGGGTTGCGGCGAGTCTTTTGTCGTGGGCTTCGGCTCCTGGCGCGGCGAAGATGGATTCTGATCTTTGAAGAGGTCGCGGAATTGATCTTCGCGGAATTTCGGTGTGCGCGGGATCAGGTCGATGCGGGCGAGCCGGCCATCTTCGGTGCGCTGCGCGGTATTGAACAGGACGTATTTGCCGTCGGGACTCCACGAGACCGAGCCGCTGAACGCGTTCGCGAGGAAGCTGATCCTACGGCTGGG
>DATCXQ010000004.1:0-11008 GCA_036565725.1 Blastocatellia bacterium | reverse complement strand
GCGCCGGGGCAGACCTGCGTGTCTGCCCCGGATTTAGTTTACACGCGACACCGGGGCAGACACGTAGGTCTGCCCCTACATTGATTTGCAAATCGCCCCAGGTTGAAACGCGGCGTCTTACTTCGCCGCCTTCTGCTTCGTCGCCGAAGCGTCCGCGATGCCGTAAACATGGCCGATCGTGCGGACAAAAATCATCCCATCCGAGATCGCGGGCGTCGACATCATCACTTCGCCCATCGGGTTGGTCGCGATCAGTTCGTATTTCGGCCCCGCTTTGACCACGAAGAGGTCGCCGTCCTCGCCCGCTAAATAGAGCTTGCCGTCGGCGGCGACGGGCGAGGCCGTGAATGCGTTCGATTGTCCGGCGACGCGCTCCTGATAGATTCGTTCTCCGGTCTTGGCGTCGTAACAGGTCAACACGCCGTTGTTCGAGCAGGTGTAAAGGTGGTCGCCGTAGACGATGGGCGTCGGCATGTAAGTGCCGCCGCGCTTCTTGCTCCAGGCGATGTGCTCGTTCGACTCCTTGCCCTCTGCGAGCGTAATGTCCCCGGTCGCCGTGGGCCTGATCGCGTAGATCGGCTGGATCGGCGGATAGCCCGCCGTGACGAAAACCAGATCGTGGCCCACGACTGGCGTGCCCACGGTGACTTCGGAGTTGCCGGAAAGCTCGAACGTCTCTTTGCCGGTCATCGGGTCATAGCCGCGAATGCGTTTGGTCGCGTTGGTGACGACCATCGCCTTGCCTTTGCTCTCGAAGATCGTCGGGCTGCCCCACGACGGGATTTCAGCGCGCTGCGTTTTCCAGGCCTGTTTGCCGGTCTTTACATCGAACGCGGCGATGAACGAGCCCTTCTGAAGGTCGCACTGCACGATAACCAGGCCTTTGTAGATGATCGGCGAACTGGCCATGCCCCACTGATAATCGGGATCGAAGAACCAGCCCGAATCCAGAATGCCGAGGTCTTGTTTCCAGATCAGCTTGCCGTCGAAGTCGTAACAGAAAAGTCCTTCTGAGCCGAAGAAGGCCACGACGTATTTGCCGTCAGTCACGGGCGATTGCGAGGCGTGGGTCGATTTGATGTGGCGCTTGATTTTCGGCACGCCTTCGGTGGCCGTGCGTTCCCACAAAATCTTCCCGGTCTTCTTGTTGAGGCAATAGACCTTCCAGGCATGCTTCGACAGATCCTTGTCCGAATCGACGTCGCCGTAAAGGCCGTGTCGAAACTTGCCCTGCGGCGCGCCGCTCACGGCGGTGACGACGAAAAGCTTGTCGCCCCAGACGATCGGGCTCGCATGGGCAAGTCCGGGGATCGGCGTCTTCCAGACGACGTTTTCGTTCTTCTCAACGTTCCAGGTGGTGGGCGGGTTCTGGCCGTCGGCCGCGCCCGATGCGTTAGAACCGCGGAATGCCGGCCAGTTCTGCGCTGCGGCGGACGCTGCCGCGCAAATCAGCAAAGCGATTGTAAGAATAAACCTGATCCTCATTTCGCCTCCATCTTCTTCAAAACGATTTCCCTGCTGGCGTTTTTCCAACTCAAGCCCGTGACTTTATTCTCTTCGACTTTGAACGTGATGACGGCGCCGCCGGCCTGCTCGACGTCGAAGGCATGCTCTCCGACCGGATTGAGCGGGCTTTCGAATTGCCGTTCGATGGAGCATGTCAATTTGCCGTCCTTGATCTTGACGGCCATCTCGAACTGCTCACCCTTGAAATTGCCTTCGTATAACTTCAGTTTCTCCGGCTCGACTTTGTATTCGATTTTGGGCTTGGGCTGCGCGCCCGCCTTTTTGAGTATTTCGGCGATCTCGACCCGTTTGCTTCTTTCGGCTACGGTAAGGAAAGCGGTCATGTCTTCCGGGCTGAATCCGCCCATTTCCACAAGCGTCTTGACGATGTCCAGCTTATCCTCGCCGATGGCGGAGCGCATGACGATCTGTTTACTGTTCGCGCCTTTTTCGAGCAGCAGTTTGACAATGGCCGTGTGATTTTTAGAGACGGCCCATATGACCGCCGTCAAGTTGTAGAAGGTGTCTTTGGCGTTCACGTCGGCCCCGCGCTCGATGAGAATTTTGACGATTTCCAGATTGCCCCGGTCGCAGGCGAAAAATAGCGGCGTCGCGCCGTATGGAGATTTAGCGTTCGGATCGGCGCCTTTGGCCAGTAGCCCTTTGACCGCTTCGACGTCGCTTTTGCGCGCGGCGGCGAGCAGGTCGTCGTTGAGGTTCTGCGCGAAGGCCATGACCGGAGTCACTAAAACGAGAAACGATAAAACTAGATCACGTGATTTCATTAAAGGTGTCTCCGTGGGATAGACTAATGGTCGTTGAAAAATAAATGCAACAACACCTCTTCGTCGCGGCAGCGACGGTTGATCCTAGCCCGGCTTTTCAAAGCCGGGGGGGCGCCGGGGCGCCGCTCGCCTTCCAATAATGTGTTTTAAATTCCAACCCAAAGACGCCGGGAATATCGGTTGGCTAGTCGCAGAAACGAACCGATTAACTGCCGGGTTTCCGGAAACTCGCCTTGAACTGACGCCCGCGCCAAATTATAGTTTTGCTTCAAACGGGTCAAGCTGGCGAGTCAAGGCGCGGGGAAATATCCGCAACCACGAGGCTATAAAATCGGTAATGAAGTTTCAGTGATTAAAACTACAGTTGGAGCTTCTAGACCGCAAACTCACGGAAATTCGCATATGAAACCTTCGATTAAGCAGAGCGCCCTGATCGCGCTCTTTATCTTTTCCGCTCTCATTGTTTTCATTTCGACCTCGAACCGTGGCGCCTCCGCCCAATCTCCGGCGCGCGTCAAATCGGGCAGCGATTGGGCCGATTGGCGAGGCCCGACGCGCGACGGCCATTCTTACGAAAAGGGTCTGCCCGAAAAATGGTCGAAGCAGGGCGAGAACCTGCTATGGAAAGCGCCATACGGCGGGCGTTCGGCGCCGATTGTGATGAACGGGCGGCTCTTCCTGTTCAACTCGGCGGGCGAAGGAGAAACGCTGCAGGAGCGCGTTCTGGCGCTCGACGCCGAGACGGGTCAAAAGATTTGGGAGTATCGCTTCAACGTCTACTCGACCGACGTCCCTCCGCGCCGCATCGCGTGGTCGTCGCCGGTCGGCGATCCGGCGACTGGCGTCGTCTACGTCTTCGGCGCGTGCAACGAGCTTGTGGCCCTGTCCTGGGACGGCAAGCCGCTCTGGTCGCGCTCGCTGACCGATGAATACGGCTCGTGGACGACGCACGGCGGTCGCACCGTTTCTCCGATCATCGAGGGAGACATGGTGATCGTCAGCACCGTGACCGACGGCTTCGGCGACATCGCGTCGCGCCGCCATCGCTATTACGCGTTTGACAAACGGACGGGCGAAAACATCTGGATCAGCACTCCGGGCGGGCGGCCTTTCGACACGACCTACTCGACGCCGGTCGTGACCACCCTCGGCGGCATGCGTCTGATGATTGCCGGAGGGGGCGACGGTTCGGTCTCGGCGATGAAGGTCAACACCGGCGAACCCGTCTGGAACTATCCGATGTCCAAGCGCGGCGTCAATCCGGGCGTGGTGGTTAAGGATGGCGTCGCCTACATGACGCACCAGGAAGAAAACCTCGAGGTGAGCGAGATGGGACAGCTCGCGGCGATTGACATTTCGGCCAAAGGCGCTATCAACAAAACCTCGAATCAAGACAAGATCAAATACGCCCTCACGAATTACCAGCTCGGCCCGTCTTCGCCGGTCATCGAGGGCAGTACGCTTTACGCCGTGACGGCGGAATCGAGTCTTCACGCCTTCAGTCTCGCCGACGGCAAGCCTCTCTGGGAGAAGAAGCTCGGCACGATTCAGAAAGCGTCGCCCGTATACGCCGACGGTAAGATTTACGTCGGCACTGAAAACGGGAAATTCTATATCCTGAAACCCCTTCCGAACGGGTGCGAGGTTCTGGATGAAGAGGAACTGGAGCCGGTGGACAAGATCGATCTCAAGACGGCCGAGGGCGACGAAATGATCGCGTCGAATGAACAGATCATCGCCGGCGTGGGGGTCTCGCGGGGCCGCATCTATCTGGTCTCGACCAAGAACGTCTACGCCATCGGCAAGAAGAAGACTCCGGCTTTGCCGCCCGCGCCCGAGAAAGCTGAAGGCGCGCCCGCCGGCGCCGCGGTAGCGCACGTCCAGGTCTTACCGGCCGAGCTCGTGATGAAGCCCGGCGAGACGAAAAACTTCAAGGTTCGCCTGTTCGATGACCGAGGGCGCTTCATCCGCGAAGAAGCGGGCGCCCAGTGGTCGCTGGCCGGATTGAAGGGAGAAGCGGGCGCCAACAAATTCACAGCCGCTTCTGACGGCGGATTGCAGGGCGGACAATTGAAAGCCACTGTCGGCGGCGTCTCCGGCTTTGCGCGCATCCGCGTCATTCCTGCGTTTCCATACTCTGAAGATTTCAGCAACGTGCCGGTGGACAAGGCTCCGACTTACTGGCTCAACACCGACGGCGCGCCGATCAAATACACCGTGCGCGAATCGGAAGGCAATAAGTTTCTGGTCAAGAAGCCCGACAACGGCATCTTCAAACGCACGCGCTCGCCCTTCGGCGCGGCCGACACGTCGAACTACACGATCGAAGCCGATGTGCGCGCCATCGAAAAGCGCCGCCAGATGGGCGACGCGGGCGTCGTCGCTCAACGTTACGAGCTGGTGCTGTTCGGCAACCTCCAGAAGATCGAGTTGCGATCATGGCAGATCGAGGAGAAGCGCACCTTCAGCAAGCCGTTCGCATGGAAGGCCGACACCTGGTACCGGTTGAAGCTGCAGGTCGAGAATCTGCCCGGCGGCAAGACCCGCGCGCGCGGCAAGGCATGGCTGGCGAGCGAAGCGGAACCCGCTGAGTGGTTGATCGAATGGACCGATCCGGTCGGAAATCGAACGGGCAGCGCGGGCATCTTCGCCGACAGCGCGAATGAACTCTTTATTGATAACATTAAAGTCACTCCGAACAAGTGACTCATCCACAAAGCCACACAAAGAGACACTAAGGATTGATTACATCTTCGTGATCCTTTGTGTGGCTTTGTGGATGATTTTCCGCAGGAATATTTCTGTTGATGCAGTCAACCCGACATTTTTGAGAGGTCTTATGAAATCAAGCAGGCCAAGATCGTTTCTGTTACTGAGCGCATTCACAATCACACTCATCGTTGGCGCCCGCATCGTTTCGGCTTATTACGGCTCGGGCGATTCCGGCTCCGGCGACTGGCCTATGTGGGGCGGAACTCCAGACCGCAACATGGTCTCAGGCATGAAAGGTCTGCCGGAGACCTGGGACATCAATAAGAAGACCAACGTCAAATGGGTGGCGGCGCTCGGCTCGCAGAGTTACGGCAATCCGGTGGTCTCGGGCGGGCAGGTCTTCATCGGCACGAACAATGAAGGTTTGCGCGATCCGAAGCAGGGAGGCGACCGCGGCGTGGTGATGTCATTCGATGAAAAGACCGGCGAATTCCTCTGGCAGATCACTCACGAGAAACTGTCCGCGGGCCGTGTCAACGATTGGCCGTTCCAGGGCGTGGCTTCGTCTCCGCTGATCGAGGGCGACAGGCTCTATTACGTCTCGAACCGCGCCGAGCTGGTCTGCGCCGACACCAAGGGCTTCCGCGACGACGAGAACGACGGCCCCGTAACTGACGAGAAGCTCAAAGGCAAGTTCGACGGCGACATCGTTTGGAAGTTCGACATGATCGAAGAGGTCGGCTCGCACCCGCACAACCTGGCCAACAGCTCGCCGGTCGTATACGGCGACCTGATCTTCGTCAGCACGTCGAACGGCCAGGATGAGAGCCACGTCAACGTCCCTTCGCCCAAGGCGCCCTCGATGGTTGCGGTAAACAAGAAGACCGGCAAACTGGCCTGGGAAGTCAACTACGTCTTCGAGAAGGTTCTGCACGGCCAATGGTCGTCGCCGGCGGCCGGCAAGATCGGCGACATCGTCCAGGTCGTGATCGGCGAGGGCGACGGCTGGGTGCGCGGCTACGAGGCGGCGACCGGCAAGAAGCTTTGGGAGTTCGACACCAACCCGAAGGACTCTGTCTGGCCCAAGACGCGCAACGAGATCATCGCCACGCCGGTGATTTACGACAACAAGGTCTACATCGCCAACGGCCAGGACCCCGAGCACGGCGAGGGCGTAGGCCACGCCTACTGCATCGACGCGACCAAGCGCGGCGACCTGACCAAAGACGGTCTGGTCTGGCACTTCGACAAGATTCGCCGCACGATCTCGACCCCCGCGATTCACGACGGGTTGCTCTACTACCCTGATTTCAGCGGCTTCCTGCACTGCATCGACGCGAAGACCGGCCAGGAAGAATGGCAGCACGACATGTTCGCCGCCATCTGGGGGTCGCCGCTGGTGGCCGACGGCAAAGTCTATCTCGGCGATGAGGACGGCGACGTAGTCGTCATGCAGGCCGGCAAATCGAAGAAGGTGATCGCCGAAATGAACATGGGCAGCTCGGTTTATTCCAGCCCCGTGCCCGCCAACGGCGCGCTGTTCGTCATGAACCGCAATCAACTCTTCGCGCTGGCCGTCTCTTCGGGCGGCGCGCCGCCTTCGCAGTCGAAAGCCGGGAATTCGCAGAGGTAGGAGATAATCGGATGACCGTCAAGGATCTGGAAGATCTGTATGACTATGGCTATTGGGCTGACAGAAGACTCTTTGATGTAATTTCGCAACTTACGCCGGAGGAATTCGCACGGCCTGTGGCTGGAGGCCATGAATCCATCAGAAACACGATGGTTCACATCCTGAGCGCTGAATCCGGCTGGCTTGACCGTTGCGGCGGCCCGGCGCGGGGGCCGAGCCTCAACCCTGTCGATTTTCAAACGATCGAATCTGTCACGCAGGCATGGAACAGAGTAGAAGCGAATGTGCGCGAGTTCCTGGCCAAATTGAAAGATGAAGATCTGGTCCGCAATGTCGAATTCTCTTTTGGTCAGTCCGAGAAATACTCATTGCCGTTGGGGGAGTTAATGCAACACGCCGCCATTCATGGCGTCCATCACAGGGGACAGGTCGCGACGCTACTGAGAATGCTTGGCTGCGCTCCAGGCAACTTTGACATTATTGTTTATTACGCCGTAAAGGGCGCCTCCTCTGCGAACTGAGTAATGGCGTCGAATATGCGTCGTATTTGCTTAATTCATTGGAAAGCGGAAGAGGCCGAAGAAAAGATCGCCAAATTGCGCGCGGCTGGATACGAGGTTGATTACGGGGAGATGAATCCCGCCGCGCTGCGCGACTGGCGCAATAATCCTCCAGCGGCCTTCGTCATTGACCTATCGCGCATGCCCTCGCAGGGCCGCGATGTGGGGATTGCGCTGCGCGGTTATAAGACTACGCGACACACGCCCCTGGTCTTCGTCGAGGGCGAGCCGGAAAAAGTCGAACGCATCAAAGTCAATCTGCCCGACGCCGTCTACACGAGCTGGGGCAGGATTCGCGGCTCACTCAAAGCGGCCATCGCCAAACCTCCGGCCAGCCCAATCGTTCCCGCGTCCAATCTCGCGGGTTATTCAGGCGCGCCGCTGCCCAAGAAACTCGGCGTCAAGACGAATTCCACACTCGCGCTCATCGGCGCTCCGAAAGATTTCGAGAAGACGCTCGGAGAATTGCCCGAAGGCGTGAAACTGAAAAAACGGGCCGACGCCGCTTGCGACCTGATCATCTGGTTCGTCAGGATGCGCGCCGAACTTTACGATCGTATAAAAGAGATGGGCGAACTGACCGGCGCCGGAGGGCTTTGGATAGCGTGGCCGAAGCAGGCTTCGGGCGTCGCGAGCGATATGACTCAAAACATAGTGCGTGAGACCGGATTGGCTTCCGGCCTGGTTGATTACAAAGTTTGCGCGATTGACGCCACGTGGTCAGGCTTGAAATTCGCGCGACGCAAAGCGCGGTGATCTTTGACGCCCGATCCGATTCGGGCTCTGGGTAGCTACCGCTCCCTGTACCGCTGATCGCCCATCGATGTAATAAGGCCTTTTCTCGATGTGATCGGCCAAGAATTGGATCGAGTGATCGGCTGGTTGCTCAGCGGATTGTTGATCGCCCGGATGATCCAGCGGGCTGAAAATAAGGCCGTAGTTTGCCGTAGTTTGAACGATATGGAGCTTTTCGATTTTCACACACGGACGCGCCTGGTCTTCGGGTCAGGCGCGTTCGAACGATTGGGCGAATTGGCGCGCGAGCTAGGATTCAACCGCGCGCTGCTCGTCGCCGATTGTGGGATGGTAGCGTGCGGATACGTCGACGAGGCGGTGAAGCTGCTAGAGGCTTTCGGCGTCGAGGTCTTCGCCTTTCACGATTTCAGTGAAAACCCGGACACGACGATGGTCGAGGCCGGCCGCGCGTTCGCGGCGGCGCTCGGCGTCGATTCGATCGTCGCGCTGGGCGGAGGCAGTTCGCTTGACTGCGCGAAGGGGGTTAACTTCACGCTGACCAACGGCGGTTCGATGCGCGATTATTGGGGCTACGCGAAGGCCTCGTCGAAGCCCGGCGCGAGGCCGATGCTGCCGATGATTGGCGTCCCGACCACCGCCGGCACGGGCAGCGACGCCCAAAGTTACGCGCTGATCTCTGACGCCGAAACACACGTCAAAATGGCCTGCGGCGACCCGCAGGCCGCGTTCAAGGTCGCGCTGCTCGACCCGCGCCTGACCGTCACCGCGCCGCCGGAGTTGACCGCGGCCACGGGATACGACGCCATCTCACACGCGGTCGAAAGCTACGTCACGAAAAAACGCAATCCGGTTTCCCAAATGCTCGCGCGAGAGGCCTGGCGGCTGCTCGAAGCCAATTTCGAAAGGGTCTTGAACGAGCCGGCGGACATCGAGGCCCGCGGCGCGATGTTGCTCGGGTCGTATCTGGCCGGCCTGGCGATTGAACACTCGATGCTCGGCGCGACGCACGCCTGCGCCAATCCGCTGACCAAGAATTTCGGCGTGACGCACGGCGTGGCGATCGCCGTAATGCTGTCGCGCGTGGTCAGGTGGAACACCGGCGAAGCTCGCAAAAGTTATGAGGAGTTGGCGAATGACGCCGGGCTGCTGACGGCCGAAGACCTGGCCCGGCGACTCGAAGAGCTCGCGGCCTTCGGCGATCTGCCGCGCAGCCTGAGCGCGCTCGACATTCCCAAAACCGCCCTGCCTGCGCTCGCCGAAGAAGCGGCGAAACAATGGACGGGCGGCTTCAACCCGCGCGATTGGAGCTTTGAAGGAGCTATGGAGGTATACGAAAAAGCGTTATGAGCCTGAGAAGAGAAAGTGGGCTGTGGTTAGTGGGCAGTGGGCAGTGGGCAGCGAATGACAAACGCACAGCCCTTTCAAGGGAAATAAGCCGAAGAGAGTTTTTGGTAACTGCGACCGCTCTAGGTCTATTGTCCACTGCCCACTGCCCACTAACCACTGCCCACTCTCAGTCCGCCGACGACTGGCCGCAATTCCGTGGCAATTACAACAACACCGGCGTCTCGCCGTCGCAGCCCCCCGCCGATCTGAAACTTATATGGACTTACGACGCGGGTGATCTTATCGAATCTTCAGCCGCCATCGCCGCCGGCGCGGTCTACGTGGGCACGGGCAAATCCGCGTTGATCGCAGTCGATCTGCAAAGCGGCAAATTGAAATGGAGCTACAAAACTCCGGAAGCCGTCGGCGAATCTTCGCCGGCGGTCGGTGGCGGGATGGTCTTCGTTGGGGACCTGTCCGGCGTCTTTCATGCCGTCGACGCGGCAACGGGCAAGGGAATTTGGTCTTACAAGACCGACGGAGAGATCAAATCGTCGCCGGTGATAGTCGGCGACCGCGTGTTGATCGGCTCCTATGACGGCGCGCTTTACTGCTTCAACGCGCGTGACGGCAAGACGATATGGAAGTTCAAGACCGAAAACTACGTCCACTGCACGCCGTCCGTGGCCGACGGCGTGGCCTATATCGCGGGCTGCGACGAGATCTTCCGCGGCATCCGCGTCAGCGACGGCCGGGAAGTCCTGCGAATGCCGGGCATCGGCAACACAGCCTCGTCGCCCGCGCTGGCCGGAAATTCGGCCTACTTCGGGAATTTCAGCAACGAAGTGCTCAGCCTCAATCTGCGCACACGACGTCGGGCCTGGGTCTATATGCATCGGCAGCGTCAATTCCCATTCTATTCATCCCCCGCGTTCGCCCAGGAGCGTATCGTTCTCGGCGGGCGGGACAAGATGGTGCATTGCATCAACGCGACCACGGGAAAGGCGGTCTGGACCTTCACCACGCGGGCGCGCGTCGAATCCTCTCCAGCCGTCGCCGGCGGGCGCGTTTACGTCGGATCGAACGACGGGCGCTTTTATGTTCTGGATTTGGCGAAAGGAACCAAGCTTTGGGAGTTCAACGCCGGCGGAGCGGTCTCGGCCTCGCCGGCGATTGCGAGTGGGCGCATCGTCATAGGCGATCAGAACGGGAAGCTCTATTGCTTTGGTTAATTCACACCCGGTTTATGTGCTTGGGCGAAGCAGGATTTGCAAAGCCTTGATACGCGAGGTGAGCTAGGTCTTATAACATTTGGAGGATCTGGCCGATGCCGCATAACGCTCACATTAGATTGCGCCGCAGATTCAAATAGCTTCTTTGCCAAACTTGTTCAAAACGTTTTCAGCCAGAGAAACTATCACACCACATACGAAGCCGATTACTAGCCCTATGCCAGACAAAATAAGCGATGCTCTGATAAATAGCTGCCTCGCTGTTTCCCCTGTGTATCCTTCAAACTGCGATTGATTCATTACCGCGCCGTGATATGGGCTTGCCCATGTGAAATACTCGAACACCATCCAGAATATTAGAGCGGTTATCAGATCAGTGTACGGATTTATTCTTCGTCGCGGAGCGACGGTTGAGCTTAGGCCGGCGTTTCAACGCCGGTGTCACGCGTAAGAGAAATCCGCGAGTCGCGGAGCGACGGTTGAAGGATGCGAAGAAAA
>DATCXQ010000895.1:0-3720 GCA_036565725.1 Blastocatellia bacterium | reverse complement strand
CGCCCACTTCCGGAAGCCATGCGCGCAGGGATGCGCGCGCTCCCGGGTAATTACACTTCGATCTGGCCTGACATCTGTTGAATCTTGATGATCACGAACTCGGCGGGCTTGAGCGGCGCGAACCCGACCAGGATGTTGACAATGCCTAGATTGATGTCGTTTTGCGTGGTGGTCTCTTTGTCGCACTTGACGAAGTAGGCTTCGCGCGGCGTGCGCCCCTGAAAGGCGCCCTGTCTGAAGAGGTTCTGCATGAACGCGCCGACGTTGAGCCGGATCTGCGCCCAGAGCGGCTCGTCGTTCGGCTCGAAGACCACCCACTGCGTGCCGCGATAAAGGCTCTCTTCGATGAAGAGCGCCGTGCGCCGCACCGGGATGTATTTCCACTCTGAGGCCAGGCGGTCGGCGCCGTCCAGAGTGCGCGCGCCCCAGACGACGCGGCCGATGACCGGGAACGATCGCAGGCAATTCAAGCCCAGCGGATTCAGTTCGCCGTTCTCGTCGTCGGTCAGCGAGACGCTCAGGGCGGGGACGCCGACGAGGTTGGCCTCCTGCCCGGCGGGCGCTTTCCATACGCCGCGCGTCGAGTCGATGCGGGAGAAGATGCCGGCGACTGCGCCGCATGGGACGAACTCTTCGATCTGGTTGTCGCGCAGCGGATTGGGCTGCCGGAGGCGCGGGAAGAAGAGCGCGGCGTTCCTGCTCGTGGAGCCGATCACTCCCGTCGTCGCGACGAATTCATTCCGGGCGGTGTTCTTGTTAGTCCAACTGCCGGGCGGGTCCACGAGCAGCACGGCGCGGCGCCTGCGACAGTAAGCGTCGGCGGCGGCGAGCACGTCCGAGGTCATGTCCGAAGTCAGTGAAAAAGGCGGCAGGCAGAGCAGATTGAACAGGTCGGCCTTCTCCAGAGCGAAGAGTCCTTCCTTCGCGCCTTCCAGCCCCGGCCCGATGAATTGCGTGAAGGTCAGCGGGGAGCCGTCGCTGCCCAGGCCGTCAGAGGCGACCGGCGCCGGGACGAGTTGCGGCGGGCTGCTCGGCGGGCTGGCCGTCGTGAAGGTCTGCAACGGTCTGACGGAGGGAACCTGAAATTGCCCCGCGCTCCTGCGCACGCGCGCGAGCGCGGAATTCTGCTCCAGGACGCGCGGCAGGTAGCGCGAATCGGCTGGATTGACCGAGACGTTGAGAAACTTCTCGATCGCGCCGCCCTGCTCGCTGACCGTCAGGTTGAACAACTGTTGGTTGGCGCCGTCTCTGGTGTTGTGGTCGACCAGGGCGCTGAGCCGATTGCCCCACGCGCCGACGCTGGCCGCTTCCAGAACCAGCGCGGAACCCGGCGGGCTGCCGTCGGCGGGCAAGGTGATGGTCGCCGCCTGGCCGCCGTTGTTGAGGCGGACAATGATCGCCTGGCTGCCGCCGTTGAGGTAAAAATCGCGCACGGAGTAGCTCATCGGGCTGTCTAAAGACAGGCCGCCGAAGACGCGTTCATAGTCGCCAAAGTTGTTGATCGTAATCGGTTCGTTGACGGGTCCGCGAGGCGCGGCGCCGATGAAAGCGGTGATCGAAGTCGCCACTCCGGTAATCGTGCGCACACCGCTTGGAATCTCTTCGATATAGACGCCAGGGAAGGTCGGCGTAACTGGCATGGGTCACCTCCCGAAGTAAGATGGTTTAGACTCGCCTCAGGCAAAGTCTGAAAGTAGGGCAAGCCAAAGGCTGGCTTTTGGCATAGAGAGAAAGAGTCGGCCAGTAGAGAAAAATAGCAAAGGTCTAACCGGACGGCTGATTAAATAATCTGTCAATACTTCTCAATAATATATATCGCGGCTCACAGAACTAAGGCAACGGATCTTTCCGCTGAAGACGCAGGCACTTTATGTCAGTCATTCTGCTTTGTCAATAATTTAATCTCACTTGATATGCTATCTGACAAACTAGCGGAAAATAGCCACGTAGTAACGAATTATGGTATTTGAGAAATAAATGCAACGAGTGTGGCGCGAGTTGTTTACTCGCGCCGCTTCGGCCGAAGACGGCGCGAGTAAACAACTCGCGCCACATTATCAACGGCGTGCGGTTACATTATTTTTTCAAACACCATTATTCGTTACGTCATGTAAGCGTTACTACGCGGCCATCATCTACTTATATGAAACTATCACCTGCTCGATTCCTATCGGCAGTTTGATCAACTCGCTGCGCGAAAATCCGGCGTCGGCGAACATCTTCTCGTATTCGGCGAAAGTGTACGCGTCTCCGCTGGCCGTCGTCACGAGCATAGTCAACGCGAAGGTGACGGCGTGCGGCGGATCGGCGCGGTCTTCGTCCGGTATGAATTCGAGGGTTATCGCGCGCCCGCCCTCATTGAGCGCCGCGTGAATCTTTCGCATCAACTTCTCGTTGGTCGGCGGGTCGAAGTGATGGAAGAAGTTCGGGATCAGAACCAGGTCGTAGCCTCCTTCAGAATTGGCATCGGAATTGGCGCCGAAATCGACGTCGAAGGCGCTGCCGGGCAGCGCGCGCCAGCGATCGGCGACGCCGAACTTCTCGGCGTTTTCTCTGCCGACTTCGAGCACGTTCGCCCAATCGACCGCGACGACCTCCAACTTCTGGTATTGTCGCGCAAACACCAGACCGTATAATCCGTGGCTGGCCGCGATGTCCAGCGCCTTTGTTTTTTTGCCCGGATCGAGTTTGACTTGTTGCGTGAGCATCTGCGCCATGCCGAAAGCGAGCGGTTGCATTGCGCGCGCGAACTTCACCCAGACGGGGTTGTCGGGCGACATCGTGCCTTCGTCATTGAGCGCCGTCCCGCCTTTTCGCACGGCGGCGGCCACATCCTCGAACGCCTTCGTCATAGTCTGCGAGAGCAGGAAATCAATCACGCTGCCCATGTATGACGGCAGACGCCGATCGAGAAACATGGCCGAATCGGGCGTCAATTCATATTTGTCGCCTGCCTTGGTCAGAAATCCTGTGACAGCCATGCAATCGCACAGAATGCGCATCCCGCGCTCCGACGCCTGACGGCATTCGGCTAAGGCTTTCGCAGTCGTATTGCCTTCAGCGATCGCCGTGAAGACGTCCAGGTCAATCGCCCCTTTGAGCGCCCACGTGAGTTGAAACGCGTTGACACTTCGGAAAAAATGTTCGGGCGTCGGCCCCGACGCCTGTATAGATGATTGTGACGACATTGATTTATCTCCCAAATCTGAAAATCTCGCGGTCATAAACCACAAATGATGACGAAACGTAGAAAAATCGGGTCGCTGGCGATGGCGGTCATTCCGTCGCTGGCCTTCTTTTCGCTTCGAGCCCATGCGCAGGAATTGCCTGTCGGGAAAATAATCGAGCGAGTCGTTTGTCTCAAAGACGCCGGCCAGAGTTACGCTCTTTACCTGCCGCCGAATTACACAACGGATCGCCGCTGGCCGGTAATCTACGCGTTCGATCCCGCCGCGCGCGGCCTGCGCCCTGTTGAACGATTCAAGGACGCTGCGGAAAAATACGGATACATCATCGTCGGCTCGAACAATTCTCGCAACTCCCCCGACAGGCCGCTCTCCGAGATCATTAACGCCATGTTTGACGACACGCAAACGCGGTTTTCGATCGACCAGAATCGCGTTTACACGGCCGGGATGTCGGGCGGCGCCCGCGTCGCCGGCCTGGTGGCCCAATCGCTCGCCCAATCTCCCGCCCAATCTCCCGCCCAATCTCCCGCCC
>DATCXQ010000881.1:0-7221 GCA_036565725.1 Blastocatellia bacterium | reverse complement strand
CGCGGCCCGGAAATTCGACCGCCGGTATGGCGTAACACCATTCGGATGTGAGCCTCCTCGTTTTCCGTCAGCGACAGCAAGCGCCTCGCGCCGTCATCGCGCGTAGCGGTCACAGTCTCCGGCGGGTTGTCGATAATTGATATGGCCGGTTCGACGCGGATGGAAGGTGGAACGATCTTCAAAATTGCGCCGTTCGCGGACAGTACCGCGCGCTCCACCAGATTTTCCAGCTCGCGGACGTTGCCGGGCCAGTGGTACTGTTCGAGCGCCCGCAGCGATTGTTCGCTGATCGAAGTGATCGAGCGTTTGAATCGCGCGCCGTACTTGTCAATGAAATGGCGAGCGAGCAGTGGGATGTCGCTCAATCGATCGCGCAGCGGCGGCAGAGTAATGGGGAAGACGTTGAGGCGGTAAAAAAGGTCGGCGCGGAATTTGCGCTCGTTGACCAATCGTTCGAGCGGTTGATTGGTGGCGGCTACGACGCGGACTTTTACGCGAACGCTTTTGGTGCTGCCCAAGCGCTCGAAGACGCCGGTCTGCAGAACGCGCAAGAACCGCCCCTGTATCTCCAGCGGGACCTCGCCGATTTCGTCCAGAAATATCGTGCCGCCGTCGGCCAACTCGAATCGCCCCGGCTTGGGCGCCTGGGCGCCGGTGAAAGCGCCCTTCTCGTAGCCGAACAATTCGCTCTCGATCAACGAAGGCGGAAGCGCCGCGCAATTGACTACGATGAAGGGGCCGCGGTTGCGCATGCTGCGCCGGTGGATGGCGTATGCGAGCAACTCTTTGCCAGTCCCCGTTTCTCCCTGTATGAGAACGGTCGTATCGGTCGGGGCGACGTTCAACGCGTCTTCAAGCATCCGCCGATAGGCCGGGCTGTCGCCGACCAGCTCACCTACCGGCTCATATTCATCGGCGAGACGATCCTGGCAGACGCCCAACCGAATTGACTGACGCGGCTGCTTCGGGTCGCGCTGTCGCAGATTGAAGGTCGTTTGCGCCCAATTTGCCGTCAGTAGAAACCTGCGCATCTCGTCCGGCGTTATTTCCAGCTTCTCGGCGCGGGCGATTACGTCGTCCAGATCGACGTCGTACCAGTTTCGTTTGCGCTTGTCGCACAGTCCGGCGACGTTCAGACAATCGATCTTCTGTTTCACCTGTGCGGCGAACAGGGACGAATCGAAGCGTTCGTTCTGGCGCAACGTTCGGCTAAGGCGTTTGGTCGCGTCCGCAAAGGTCGGGCGGTCTATCGCCATGAAACTCTGCGCCAGGTGATTGCGTCCCAGTCTGCGCGCCATCTCGCAGTAGCCTGCGGCGGCGAAGTAGACCATGGAAAGGGAAGTAAAGAGCTCGAAGCGAGGGAACGCCGCGTAACATCCCGCGATGAAGTCGGCGGTGTGTTCAGCCTCCGCGAGCGTCGTCCGGCCATATTCGATCAGCCGTTCGTTGAATCCCGGCTCTCCGAGGTTCTCTTCAATCAGACGCCCCAGTCGCTCGACGCCGAGCGCCGTCATCGGCATACCTGGGCCGAAAAGCGGGTCAACGAAGGCCGCCGCCGACGGCAGCATCGCCCACCCTTCTCCGGCGGCCATTTCCGCGGCGTACGGCAGATGCGGCGCCCAGGTGAATTCGCGAATCGCCCTCGCGTCGGCGAACTGCGCGGCGATGGAAGGGAAGCGCGCCAGGAATCGCCCCCACGCGGCTTCGCCCTCCGACAGTTTCAACTCTTTCGCCAACAATTCCGTGACGACGATACCGGCGCTGGTCACGCCGTTGTTGAATCGCAGCGTCCACATCCAGCCGCCGTCGAAGACGTGATGCACGGCGGCGTCATCCATTGGATATGGCGGGGCGCCGGCGACCTCGTAATCGGGCATCTCGTCGCAGCGGTGGACGCCTATGAAATGCGAGTAGAGCGCCTGCGTCGCCGGAAAATCATCGAAGCGCCTTTCGCCGAGCCCGAGCGCCTGGCTCAAGAATCCGCGCGGGCCGCTGGCGTCCACAACCAGCCGCGCCTGAAGCTTCACCGCTTGTCCGCGGCGCCTGCCCCGAAGCGTCGCCCCGCCGCCGTTCGCCAATTCGAGGGAATGCAGTTCAGTATGGTCGAGAAAGTCGGCGCCCGACGCGACGGCTTCCTGCAGCAGGAAATAGTCCACGTCAGAGCGCAGCCAGTGCGTGTCGGCGGCTTCGTCGTTGAGACAGGTGGAGACGAGAAGTTGATTCGAACGATCCTGCGCCGCCCCGTACCGCGCGCCCGATTCGTGTTTGAAATAGGTGGAGCCGCGTTTGAGTCCGCCGACCAGCTGCGGGTAGGTTCGCTGCCACTCGCCCCATGTGGTCAACGGCTTCAGTCGCGGCAGGTCGTAGCGATCGGCCAAATGCTCGATAACCAGGTTCATCAGCGGCGAGGTGGATTCGCCGACGGCGAAGCGCGGGTGCGTCCCCCGGTCGAGCAGCATGACGGATCTCCCCGCGCGCCGCGCGATCATCGCAAGCAGCGAGCCGGAAAATCCTGAGCCGATAATGGCAAGGTCGAAATCGCTTCTCATCTGTTCATGAATAAATAGAAGACTGGCGTCGTTCCGCCCCCAAAATAACCGACTTCGCGAATTGATTCAATTGCCGTTGGCAGGGCTTTTGCAAAGTCGTTATCACCGACTTTTCCTTGACGCCACACTTGACGGATTCCATGGCGCCTGAAAAGGAAGCAAAAAGGGCTAAAAATGCTCTTTTTGCTCCTTTTTTCCTTCTTTTCTTACATTGTGTCTGCAAACAACGAGGAAGCTGAGAGGGAAATACCGATGATGAAAAAGGTCGGCGTTGAATAAACGCCGACCTTATATACTGTCTTGCATATTACGTCGAACCTGATAGGCGAATTTGCCGGAGGCGTACGCCTGATCGAACATTTGCCGGTCGAGCCCTAAATTGTTTTGTGCGCCGTGATCTATGGCCGATAAAGACTAGCTGGTAAAAAATAGGCGCGCGCGGTACCGCGCGCGCCTAAGATTATCATCCTGCTACGGGTGGCTATTTACTTGAACGATTACCTGCGACTTTGAGCCAATTTCGGTTACTCCTCATCGTCGCTTCTTCCTCCTGTCGCTCTTGACACTCTTCAATAACTTGTCGGCTTTGCGGCGCGCCTGGCCGACGCCTTCCTGGGCTAAGCCTTCAATGCGTTCCGCTTCGCCCTCAGCTTCGAGACGGCGATTGCCGGTCATTTCGCCCACCTTATTCTTGATCCGCCCCTTGATTTGTTTACCTTTGCCTTTAAGTTCGTCTTTATTACGCATACTTCTCCTCCTATCATTCATAGGATTTCACTTCGAGATGGCGCTGGAGGCGTCCGCGCGCCTCCCCCTTGCGCGCGGGCGCTTGATCAGAGCCATCTCTACTGAATTTGTAATAAGCAATTGAGGCGCCAATGCGCCGGTAATGGTCTGCCTGATCTATGGCTTGATCTCCCAGCAAATCTCGCTCGATTTGCTGGGAGCGAGAAGAGGAAACGGTTTCAGGGACTTCATTGAGACGGTCTGCGCGCCGCTGCTTGCGCCGTTCAAATGCTTGAGGTTGAGCGTCAGTAGCGGGGGCTTCCAATTAAGACCGCCATACGTTTTCGCGTTGGTCGCCTATCTGTTACTCCACCCGGCGATCAACGGATTGTTGAGGTTATTGGCGAGCCGAAAGACAGCGATTTGAAGAAATGTCGTTGTGGCGTTTTGACCATGAATTGATGCGTAATGCCGCAGTAGACACAGCTAAAATTGTGGCGTTTCGGGGCGCCGCTCCGTCCGTCGCGCAATCATTAGTTGCGCAATATGCGATCGCGACATTTCGCGTGGGCTGGCGATATATCGTGACTTTCGCGCAATGTCGCACCGTCGCCGGGGGCGGTCAGGGAAGCCGCAATGCAATCGGAAAAAATTTACTCTTTTCTCTTGAAGGACTTGGCCAAAGCCTCAGCGGATAACCGCAGCCATGGCCATTCAATTGCTTATCAGGCGCCAGATGGGTTACAGGCTAGGGGCTCTTGCTGGGAAGAAAAATCAATCCACGAAGCCATACGAAGAGGGTTGAGGATCGAGGGTCGAAGATTGAAGATCGCCTGGCTACCGCGCAAGGTGAGCCTCTATCTTCGATCGTCCGTCGTCGATCCTCTTCGGGCGCCTTCGCGGATGTATCTTAAATCCGTCCACAGTAAAGGAAGCAATTTCATGACCACAGAAGAAGTGATCGCCAGTCTCAACACCGTCATAGACAACCAGAAGATCATCAAGGAGAACCAGGAGATCATCAAAGCCAATCAGGAGAAGCTTGACGCTCTGCTGGCCAACCAGGAAACGATCCAGGCCAATCAGTCGAAGATTCTGGCGAATCAATCAGAGATTATCTCGCTGCTGTCCAAGTGATCAGCGATCAGAACCATACGGAGACCCGAACATTATGGCAAGGAAGCGACACGTCTATCTTTTGAAGGCGGCGTTTATCGCCGTAGTCTTTTTGACAAGCATACTTCTTTCGCCTCAGGCCTGGGCGCAGGGCTGAGTGTTGGCGAGACAGAGCGTGCCCGTGGTAGGCGCGTGCGTAAGTTCGTCATCATCGGACGGTCAGGATATTTCGGGCGGCGATTCAAACGCGCCCGGAGAAGGCCAATGGACGTTGTCGTTCGGCTATCGCGGCATGCGGTCGGCCCGGCACTTCGTCGGCACGGTCGAGCAGCATGAGCGGCAAGAGGAGGCGACGGCCGTCGTCAACAAAGTTCATCTCTTCGACGTGGCGGTCGGCTATGCGCTGACGCCGCGCCTCACACTCACGGCGAGCGTGCCGATCATATTCGCCAAACGCAAAAGTGGGAGAACCCCCGATCGAGTCTTCCACAGCAACGGCATAGGCGACATCAGCCTCGGCGCCCGAATGTGGTTGATCCGCCCGCCGAGCGAGACCAGACAGAATATCGCCTTCGGCGTCGGTCTGAAGCTGCCGACCGGCAAGCCCGATGTGACAAACACTTTCATGACCGCCACAGGCCCGGTCACTTCGGTGGGGGATCAGTCCATTCAGCTCGGCGACGGAGGAGTCGGGGTGGTTTTCGACATGCAGGCGTACAAGGCCGTGAAGTTTATGACGTTTTTCGCGGGGGGCACATATCTGGTCAACCCGAGAAACACCAACGGCGTGCTGACGGGACGCGGTCGCCCCTCCGAGGCGATTATGTCGGTGGCGGACCAGTACGCGGCGCGTATCGGCGTGGCGGTTCCAGCGCCCAAGATTCGCGGGCTTAGCATGAGCTTCGGAGGACGTATCGAGGGCGTGCCTGTCAGAGATATTATCGGCAAGAGCGAGGGCTTCCGTAGGCCCGGCTACGCGATCTCGGTAGAGCCTGGGTTCATATACTCGCGGGGCCGCGACACATGGTCCATCAGCATGCCGATAGCCGTTGAGCGCAACCGCCGCCGTAGCGTGACCGATATTGCCGACGGCCGGCACGGCGACGCGGCGTTCGCCGACAATTTGCTGATTATTGGTTATTCGCGCCGGTTTTGATTCCAACCTTTTGCCGCGGGTTTTTTCATGGGGCTACGCCCCTCCGGTTCGGATCGGGCGACCCGCGAGTGTTCCAGATCGTAGCGAAGTTCAGTTTTTTGATTTCGGAAGGAATTTCAGCCACGAATGAACACGAATAGACACGAATTAGTTTGAGCGATGAACATCCCGTCATCTGTTCATCGTTTGGATTTGGCGGACGGACAACTGACCGCTGTCTTTTATTCGTGTTCATTCGTGTTCATTCGTGGCTAAAAACTTTATGCAAACGGTCGAAACGATTTCGGCGGGGACAACGATTGAAACGGCTAGACGGCGTTCGGCGTGGTTGGTGGTCGCGGTTTCGTCCGTTGGGCTGTTTCTCCATTTCGGGTCATTGCTGGTCAATGCGTTCGGAGTTGTTCTGACGACGCTGTGCGATCAATTCCAATGGTCGCGCGGGCAGGTTTCGGACGCGTTCTCGTTGGCGACGCTGACGGCGATGCTGGCGATGCCGGTGACCGGATGGCTGACGGACCGTTTCGGCTCGCGCCTCCCGATCCTGGTATGCATGACGTTGTTCGGCGCGCTCTACGCTTCGTTGTATGCGCTGACGCCGAATCTGTGGCATCTGTACGCCGTTTTTCTCCTGCTCGGTCTGGTGGGGCCGGGGACTTCGGCGGTACCGCACGCGAGTCTGATCTCTCGCTGGTTCACAAAGCGGCGCGGGCTGGCGTTGGGATTGGCGATGAGTGGCACGGCGTTGGGCGGCGTCATCTGGCCAAGCGCGACTCAGGGCTTGCTGGATCATTTCGGCTGGCGCAACGCTTACGCGATCTCCGGCGGAGCGGTCTTGTTGATTGCGGTTCCGTTGCTGTTCTTATTGCTCAAGGAGCCTTCAACGATCGCGCGCAAGTCTGAACAAAGCGCGATTGGCGCGCAAGCTGAAGGGCTGACGCGCGGCGAGGCCTTGCGCGGTAGCCTGCTATGGCTGCTGCTCTTCGCCTTTTTCATCATCTCGATGAGCGTTCACGCCTGCATGATTCATCTCGTCCCAATGCTGAAAGACCGCGGGATGACGCCTGCAAGCGCGGCTCTCGCGGCTTCGCTGTTCGGCGCGGCGGGAATGATCGGGCGGCTGGGAATGGGTTATCTGCTCGATATTTTGCCGGCCGAGCGCGTGCCGACGATCGCTTTCAGCGTGGTCGCCGCCGGAATCTTTCTGTTATTTGCGGGAGCGACAGGAGGGACCGCCTATTTTGCGGCGATGCTGATCGGCTTCGGCTATGGCGCGGAGTCGGCGACGATTCCATATCTGGTCGGGCGGTATTTCGGGCTGCGGTCGTTCGGTGAAATCTACAGCTACCTTTTCATAACCGTGCCGCTCGGGGGCGCGCTGGGCGTGAGCGGGATTGGCAGGGTGTTCGACCGCATGGGGTCTTACCAGCCGGTACTGCTGTTCTGTGGCGTGGCCACGGTGGTCGCGGCCCTGGCGTTGCTGCGGCTGGGCTCGTATCCGGTTTATTCGAAAAATCCTTCCCGATAAATGGGACTTATAGCTGTCATTTCCCGAAGATTGAAATGTCAAAAGCCGAATTCTTTTGCAAGTCGGCATAGAGAGTTGGCGATAGATGCAAGTAGCGCAATACATCTGGCAACCACTCCGGCAAAGGCGAAAGCTGAAGAGACGTTTGA